>JACMRD010000210.1 GCA_014376645.1 Herminiimonas sp.
AGTTGTTCATTCATCAGGAATTGTCACCATGACGTTATTTGCAGCACCCGTTTTCGATGCTTTGGTCATCGTCGCAGGCCACGAACTATTCAAGGGCAGGGGGGCAGCTGAAGGCTGGGCCAAAAAGCTGGAGATCGAACTTAAGACCAGTGTCGGCGTCGAAAAGATCGGCAACGGCTGGGTCCTGTCGAGCCGTCTGGACGGCGCCGACGTGGTGTGGGGAATCTACGGGCAGCGGCTCAAGCGGATCGAACCACCGCCAGTGGTCTGAGGTTTAACGTTTTGCTGCCTGGCGCATCTTGTGGCGCCAGGCATCGTCCATCAGCAGGTGCAGTTTTTCCAGGCCGGCGGGCTTGGCAATGTGACGGTCGAACCCGGCCCGCGAGGATTTTTCGTAATCCTCCTGCTGGCTGTTGCCGGAGAGCGCGACGATGAAGGTCTTCGCAAAATCCTGGTTCATGCGCATCGAGCGCACCACGCCGTAGCCATTCACGCCGCCCTGCATGGAGATGTCGCAGATGACGACATCCGGCAGGACTTGCTGGGCCAGCGCGATGCCATGTTCGCCCGACATCGCTGTGCTGACGTGATGACCTAGCGACGATAGCAAGGTGTCGAGACTTGCCAACAGATTTTTTTCGTCATCGATGACCACGATCTTCATTGCCTGGCGCATGGGATACTGACTCTCCGAAAATGAACTGGAATCGGAACCGCTTCTTTAGCCGATCCGGGTATGCTGTCATAGGAGCAGCATCCGCATGGTTCGCGCGAAAGTGTACGCTACTTGACGCGCTGTGCCACTCCCATGAAGCGGTCACCTTGCCGAAGCCAGTTACACTCGGTTTCTTCTGTTTTTTGACTTTCACGCAGCCAGTTCATGTCCGACTCCACCCGTCTCGCCAAACACCTCGCCCAACAGATCAACTGCTCTCGCCGGGAGGCCGAACTCTACATCGAGGGCGGCTGGGTGACGGTCGATGGGGAGGTGGTCGAAGAGCCCGGTTTCCGGCTGGGCCAGCAGAGCGTGGTGCTGGCCCCCGACGCCACCCTGGCGCCGCTGCCGTCGGTCACCATTCTGCTGCACAAGCCAGCCGGCATCGATGGCACCAGCGCGGAGGGCGCCGCGCTGGGCCTCATCCGGCCCGAAGCGATGGCGGCCGACGACCGCTCGGGAATCCGTTTTCTGAAGCGTCACGTCAGCGGCCTGACCCTGGCCGCACCACTGACCGCTAACGCCAGCGGGTTGATGGTCTGGACCCAGGACTGGCGCGTGGCGCGCAAGCTGGTCGAGGATGCGGCCCGGATCGAACACGAATTCAT
Source organism: Herminiimonas sp. (assembly GCA_014376645.1). Lineage (GTDB taxonomy): Bacteria > Pseudomonadota > Gammaproteobacteria > Burkholderiales > Burkholderiaceae_D > JANXSS01. Next base: position 1,324 of record JACMRD010000210.1, read on the forward strand.
CGTCGAAGTGTCGGGCGCGATCATGCCGGACGGTCTGGCCATGCTCAATGCCGGCACCGCCGTTCCAGGGCGTCCCAATGGTCCGGTCAAGGTCAGCTGGCAGAATGAGACTCACTTGCGCTTCGCGCTGAAAGCCAACAGCGCCGCCTACGTCAGCCAAATGTGCAGCAGCGTCAACCTGATGGCACGGTCGATTCGTCGCATCCGCATCGGTCGCATCTCGATGGCGTCGCTCGGCAGCGGACAGTGGCGCTATCTGCTGGGTTACGAACGCTTCTGAGGTCGTATCGAGCTGGCCGGCGAGAGAGCCCGGCTAGTGAATTTTTAGATAGCGTGATTAAATGCAACCCGTCGCAAGCGACGTGGAGTTGCGCCCTTCATTGCGTGCCTTCCGGTCCATCCGACCGGCGCGCCACCGGGACTGGCGACCGGCCGCATCAGCGGCCATCCATTCCACCTACCCATGGAGTCTTGCTTGCATTTGTTAACACCGTCCCTTCTCGCGCTGGCCCTGTCGGCCGCTTTCCTTGGCAATGCCTCTGCGGCCACCGCGCTGCCGGTCCGGCCCGACAACGCCTTCCTGACCCAGATCGATGCGGCCGCACGCTCGGCCCGCGTCAGTAATGTCGACTATGTACTGGCGTTCGCGCTGACCGGTGGCGAGACCTTCAGCGGCACCAGCACGGTCGGCTTCGATCTGACGAGTGCGGCCAGTCCACTTACGCTGGACCTGGATGGCGCGACCATTACGGCACTGGTGGTCAACGGCAAGCCCGTCACCCCGGAATACAACCAGTGGTTCATCACGCTCGCGCCTCAGGACCTGAAGCGCGGACGCAACACGGTGGCAGTCAGCTACACACGCCGCCACAGCACCAACGGCGAGGGGCTGCACCGGATGGTCGATCCGGTCGATGGCAAGGTGTATACGTATTCGCATTTCGAACCGGCGGCGGCGCACCAGATGTTCGCCCTGTTCGATCAGCCGGACCTGAAGGCGACCTTTGCCGTGACGGTGACGGTCCCGTCCGACTGGCAGGTGGTATCGACCCGGCGCGAGAGCGCGATCGAGGATCTGGGTGCGACCCGGCGCTGGCGTTTTCCGGCAACCAAGAAACTCAGCCCCTATAATTTTTCGATGCACGCTGGGCCCTACAAGGTATGGGAAGACAACAGCGGCGCCTATCCGATGCGCCTGTTCGCCCGGCAATCGGTGGCGGCGCAAGTCACGCCCGCCGACTGGTTCAAGTACACCCGCTCCGGACTCGTCTTCTTCGATGATTATTTCGGTATCCCCTATCAGTTCGAAAAATACGACCAGTTGCTGGTGCCCGATTTCCTGTACGGCGCAATGGAAAATGCCGGTGCGGTCACTTTTGCCGAACGCGGTTTCCTGCACAAGGCGGCGATGACCGCAGCCGAACGGGAACGTCTGGCGGCCGTGATCATGCACGAGATGGCGCACCAGTGGTTCGGCGACCTGGTTACCATGAAATGGTGGAACGGGCTCTGGCTCAACGAAAGCTTCGCCTCCTTCATGGGCACGCTGGCCACTGCCGAAGCGACCGAATTCACGAACGCATGGCAGAACTTTTACAGCAGCGAAAAGCAGAATGCGTATGTCGCCGATCAGCACCTGACAACCCATCCGATCGAAGTGCCGGTACCGTCGACCGCCAACGCGTTCGACAACATTGATTCGATCACCTACGCCAAGGGCGCCTCGACGCTCAAGCAATTGCGCCACCTGCTGGGCGAGCAGACGTTTCGCAGCGGCGTCCACGACTACCTGAGCAAATACGCCTACCGCAATGCCCGGCTCGAGGATTTCATCGGCAGTCTCGAACAGGCCGCGCAGCGCGACCTTGGGCAATGGACCCGGCAGTGGTTGTATCAGGCGGGCGTCAATACGATCGCTGCCGAGTACACCTGCAGCAATGGCAAGATCGATGCGTTCAGCCTGAAGCAGAGCGCCGCCAGCGCCGCCTTGCCGACGTTGCGCGAGCAACGCGTGCAGGTCGGCGTGTTCGGCCTCGACGGCGGCAAGCTGGCGCTGCGCCAGAACGTCGCCGTGACCTACCAGGGCGCGACCACGCCGGTGCCGGTTCTGGTCGGCCTGGCCTGTCCCGATCTGGTCTATCCGAACTACGGCGACTGGGGCTTCGTCAAGGCGCGCCTGGACAGCCGATCCTTCGCGACCGCCCAGGCCAACCTGGCCAGGGTCGACGATCCGCTGCTGCGCGCCATGCTGTGGCAAAGCCTGTGGGACAGTGTGCGCGACGGCGTGCTACCGCTGGACGACTTCGTCAGGACGGTCCTGGCCAATGCGCCGCAAGAAAAGGATTACGTCCTTTTGGGCAGTATCGTTCGCAAGATCGAGACGACGCGGAATTATCTCGATGTGATGATGCCGCAATCGGCCTACGCACGGCAGACCGGGACCGACCTGGAGCGCATGAGCTGGGACGCGGTCGTGGCCAACAAGAACAACAGCGATTTCCTGCGTCGCTGGTTCGACCTGTACGTCGACCTGGCGACGAGTACGACGGCGCAGGCGCGGCTGGCCGACATCCTGGCCGGCAAGCTCGCAGTCGACGGCCTGCCGATCAATCAAGACCTGCGCTGGTCGATCATCCGTCAATTGAATCGCCATGATTATCCTGGTAGCGCGGCGTTGATCGAGGCCGAGCGCGGGCGCGACAAGTCGGATGCCGGACAGATGGCCGCGATCGCCGCGACCACGATCCGCCCCGATGCGGCGATCAAGGCGGAATGGCTGGCCAAGGTCGCCGACCCGAAGACGGCACTGCCGTTTTCACGGGTGCGGGTCGCCATGGGCAACCTGTATCCGGCCGGGCAATCGGTGCTGGCCGAAACCACAGCGGCAACCCGTCTGGCCAGACTGAACGATTTGGACAAGACCGCCGGCCCGGTCTACATGCGCAGCTACGCCAGCAACCTGATTCCGGCGGCTTGCACGCCGGCCAGCGTCCAGCGCCTGGCCGACGCTGTCGCCGGTTTCAAGAATCTGTCGGTGGGAACGCGTCGGGCTTTGCTGGTGCAGCAGGAAGAAGATGCGCGCTGCGTGGTGATCAAGGCGGCGATGACGGCGCCGCAGTCCTGAAGCCCGGCCGTCAGCCTGCATCGGTGCCAGGCTGATAGTGATTCCGGCAGTCACGCCGCAGTCAGGGCGCTGCAAAGGGACACCACGCATTCACATGCCCGTCACGGTCGCAGACGTTCACAATTTACCGTACATGTTTGCGGGTGCACAATGTGCCGTCCAAGCTGCCCCTTACATTTGCATCTGTGCTGCTTTTCGCAATGTCCGCGCCAAATCGTAAAGGAATCCTCGTGCTAAGTTGCCTGTTC
>JACMRD010000211.1 GCA_014376645.1 Herminiimonas sp.
CGGGCGCGCGTCTTTTCGCCGATCTGCGCCAGCGCGAGGATCCACCACTGTGTGCAGACCAAGAACGCGGTTTCCGGCAAGCCGAAATCATCTTCTTCATCGTAGCGCAGCAGGAAGTCGCCACGTCGCAAATATTTCTCGATGGCCGCCACGGTACTCGCAAAACGCGGATCGTCGGCTTGCAGGAACTGCAGCTCGACCATCAGCAAGAGACTGGCGTCGAGACGATCGCCACCGAAGGTCGAGACAAAACTCCCCAGCTTAGCATTCCATGCAGAATCGGAGATCACGCTGTGGATGGTACCGGCATGCGCATCCCAGAATTGAGCGCGCTCGGGCAGGTGCAGCCGGCGTGCGATCGAGGCAAGTCGGTCGCAGGCGGCCCAACACATGATGCTGGAGAAGGTATGAATCCGCTTCACGCCGCGTAGTTCCCAGATGCCGGCGTCGGGTACGTTGTAGTTCAGCACTGCCTGTTCACCGAGACGCTCCAGATCGTTGAACATCTGGCGGTCGGCCGGGCGCTCCATGCGCTGGTCGAAAAAAGCGTGGGTACTGGCCAGCACCGCTGCGCCGAACACGTCGTTCTGAATCTGCAGATAGGCGAGATTACCGACCCGTACCGGACCCATGCCGCGGTATCCGGCCAGGGCCGGCGCCACCTGTTCGTCGAGCACCGCTTCGCGCCGGATGCCATAGACCGGCTGCAACGGCGCTTCACGGGTGTCGGCGATGATGTTGAGGATGTAGTCGAGATAGCGCTCCATGGTACTGGTCGCGCCGAGCCGGTTCAGGGCGTTGACGACGAAGTAGGCGTCACGCAGCCAGCAGTGCCGGTAATCCCAGGTACGGCCGCTGTTGGGCGCCTCCGGAATCGAGGTCGTCACGGCCGCGACGATGGCGCCCGTGTCTTCGAAGGCATTGAGCTTCAGCGTGATGGCGGCGCGGATGACCACGTCCTGCCACTCGAAGGGTACTGCCAGGTTGCGCACCCAGCGATGCCAGTAACGGCGGGTGTTTTCATGGAACGAGCGGCCGATGTCGCGTGGCGAGCCATCCACCGTTTCATCCGGACCCATCAGCAGCGTGATCGATTGTTGCAGGAAGAACGGTCGTTCATCGATCACCGACGCGATCGATGCATCGGTGGTCAGTCGCATTGCGTGCGCGGCGCCGCCAAAGGAAATGTGGTGGGCGCCGGTCCGCGCCGGCGCCGGCCGTTCGCCATAGTTGGCCGCCGGCCGGACCCGGACCGCGATGCGCGGCCGGCCGCGGGTGCAGCGGATGATCCGAACCAGCATCGACGGTGAAAACATCCGCCCGTGCAGCTCGAAGCGCGGTGCGAAGTCGAACACTTCGATCGCATTGCCGGTGGTGTCGGTAAAGGTCGTGATCAGGATCGCGGAATTGTTTTCATAGGCCTGCGATACCATTTCGGCGCCGTCGAACTGGATGTCGATCATGCCGTACGGACGGCCGGCGCCGTGCGGATCGAGGGTCGGCTCCAGCAGCGAGCAGCACAGCGGATCGCTGTCGAAGTAGGGATAGCACCACCAGACAATGGCGCCGGTACGGTCGATCAATGCGCTGGTACGACAATTGCCGATCAAACCAAGATCGAGATTATTCATTCAGAGTCCTGAGTCCTGTGTTGTCGTTATTGCCGGCAGCCGGACCGGTCGCGGCACTTGCAGCACTTGCAGCACTTGCAGCGATCGTCGACGCCAGTGCTCTGCTGCCAGCCTGGCCGGCAAGTCGTTCGATGAGCGTATCGAGCAGGTGCACGATATCGACATGTCGTCTCAAGAAAAATTCAGCCGAAGAATACTGTGACTGGCCGATTCGGATCGACAGCAGGTTGGGTCGGTCCAGTTTGAACACGTCTTCATCCGTCACATCGTCACCGACATAGAGTGCGCTCGGCGCGCCGCTGTGGCGCATCAGCTGATCGAACGCAGTGCCCTTGTCGCCGGCCGTCGGCGGCAACAGGTTGAAGACGTATTTGCCGCCGATGATGCGCGGCGCCGGATTCAGCCGGCCGAACACTGCCCGCAGTGCAGGCTCCACCTGCTCATGGTGGGCTGCGTGGCGGTAGTGAACCGACAAGGAAATCAGTTTGTCCTCCAGCATGATGCCGGGATCGGCGAGCTGGCCGCCGGTGAAAGCTTGTGCCAGATCCTCGCGCCAGAGCCGGCACATTTGCTGGAAGCTGCGGATGTCCGGTGGCGACTGCGGTAATCCTTCCAGACCGTGATTGCCGACCAGGAAATCGGCCTTGAATTGCAGGCGTGGTCCGATGTCGACCAAGGACCGGCCGGTCAGAATCGCCACCCGGGTCACCTGTTGCAGCGCCACCAGGCGCGTCAGTACCGGGGCCGGCAGGCAGGCCTGGTTCGGCTGCGGCACGATCGGGGCCAGCGTCCCGTCGAAGTCGAACACACACAGCACACCCGGACGGACAATGCTGTCGAGCCGGGCTCGGCCTGCATCGGAGAGCAGTGGCGTCATGATGCCGCCGCGCGCCGCAGATAGGGCCGGCTGTGGGCGCGGATCTTGGTCATGATGCGCTCGCGCCGGCGCAAACGTGCGGCATCAA
>JACMRD010000212.1 GCA_014376645.1 Herminiimonas sp.
AATGCATATCCACATTCTCGGCATCTGCGGCACCTTCATGGGTGGCCTCGCGGTGCTGGCCAAGGCTGCCGGCCATCGCGTGACCGGTTGCGATCAGAACGTGTACCCGCCGATGAGCAACCAGCTCGAAGCGCAGGGCATCGACCTGATCGCGGGTTTCGGTCCCGAGCAGACCGCCCTGAATCCCGATCTGTACGTGATCGGCAATGTCGTCAGTCGCGGCAATCCCCTGATGGAAGAAATCCTCAATCGCGGCCTGCCCTACACCTCCGGCCCGCAGTGGATCGGCGAGCACATTTTGCAGAAGCGATGGGTCTTGGCGGTCGCCGGCACCCACGGCAAGACCACCACCGCCTCGATGCTGGCCTGGATACTGGACGATGCCGGTTACGCGCCGGGATTCCTGATCGGCGGAGTGCCACTCAATTTCCGCATTTCCGCCCGGCTGTCGGGCGCCACCGCCGACGGGGCCGATTCGGCCTTTTTCGTGATCGAAGCTGATGAATACGATACGGCGTTCTTTGACAAGCGCAGCAAGTTCGTGCACTACCACGCCAAGACCGCCATTCTGAATAACCTGGAATACGACCACGCCGACATCTTCCCGGACCTGGGCGCCATCGAGACCCAGTTCCACCACTTGGTGCGCACCGTGCCTGGCATCGGCCGGGTCGTGGTCAATGCGCGGGAAGAAGCGCTGCAACGGGTGCTCGCACGCGGCTGCTGGAGCGAGACCGAATGGTTCGGCGTCGATACCGGCGCCATTGGTACGCGCTCCGGCTGGTCGCTGCAGACGCATGCCGACGACAGTTTCGACGTCGCCTTCGACGAGATCCCGCAGGGCACGGTGCAGTGGCGGCTCGGCGGCGAACACAACCGCATGAATGCCGTGGCGGCGATCGCGGCGGCGCGCCATGTCGGCGTGCCTGCCGCGCAGGCGATCGCATCGCTGGCGCGTTTCGAGAACGTCAAGCGGCGCATGGAACTGCGCGGCCAGGTCGCGGGAGTGGCGGTGTACGACGATTTCGCGCACCATCCGACCGCCATCGAGACCACCATCGAAGGCTTGCGCAAGCAGGTCGGCGCGGCGCGCATCCTGGCGGTTCTGGAGCCGCGCTCGAACACCATGAAGCTGGGCACCATGAAGCAGGCGCTGGCCGGCAGTCTGGCCGCAGCGGACCTGGTGTTCGGTTATGGCGCCCGCGGCGCCGGCAAGGAAGCGCTGGGCTGGGACCTGGGCGCGGCACTGGCACCGCTGGGTCCGAAAGCCACGGCGTTCGACGAACTCGCGCCGCTGGTGCAGGCGATCGTTTCTGCCGCCCGCGCCGGAGACCATGTGCTGGTCATGAGCAACGGCGGCTTCGGCGGGGTGCACCAGAAAATTCTCGACGCGCTGGCCCCATGATCCTGTACCTGCATGGCTTCAAGTCCTCGCCGCAATCGTTCAAGGCGCGCGTGATTGGCGATGCCATGGCGGCGCAGGGACGGGCCGCTCAGTATCGGTGTCCGCAATTGCCAGCTTCGCCCGCTGCAGCCGTGGCGCTGGCGCTGTCGCTGGTGCGCGCCGTGCCGGTGCACCAGTTGACGGTGATCGGGTCCTCGCTGGGCGGTTTTTACGCCACCTGGATCGCCGAGCAGCTGGGCTGCCGCGCGGTGCTGCTGAACCCCGCCGTGCAGCCGCCGCGCGACCTCGAGCAATATGTCGGTGTCGGCAACGCGTATCATTCGGACCAGCCGTTCGAATTCAAGCATGCGTACATCGACGAATTGCGGGCGCTGACGGTGCCGGCGATCACCCGACCCGAGCGCTATCTGCTGATCGCGGCGACCGGCGACGAAGTGCTCGACTGGCGCCAGATGCAAGCCCACTATCCGGGCGCGCGACAGGTGATCATCCAGGGCGGCGACCATGGCATCAGCGACTTCCGGGATTACCTGACTACCGTGCTGGCGTTCTGCGACCAGCCATTCAATTTTAAAAAGCTCCAATGAATTTATTTTTCGAAGAATCGGGTGATTTCAAGGCCGGCTTGGCCATGTCGCAGCAGGGCGAGGCCTATCAGGTCGAGATGCAGAGCGGCAAACGCACCAAGGTGCGCGCCAAGGACGTCCTGCTGCAGTTCGCCACGCCGGCGCCGGCGGAGATGATGCGGCAGGCGCAGGCGGTCGCCGCCGAAATCGATCTGGATTTTTTGTGGGAAGTCGCCGGCCAGGAAGAGTTCCTGTTTACCACGCTGGGCAGCGAATATTTTGGCCATGCGCCGCAACCGCACGAAGCCGCCGGCCTGATCCTGAGGTTGCATTCGTCGCCGATCTATTTTCACCGCAAGGGCAAGGGTATCTACAAGGCTGCGCCCGAGGCGTCGCTCAAGGCCGCGTTGGCCGGGGTCGAGAAAAAACGCCTGCAGGCGGTGGTGCAGGCCGGCTATGTCGATGAGTTGATGGCCCTGCGCCTGCCGGCGCCGATGAAGCCGCTGGCGCTGCAATTGCTGTTCAAGCCGGACAAGAACAGCATCGAATTCAAGGCGCTCGATGCTGCCTGCACCGCGCTGCAGATGGCGCCGCAGCGGCTCATGCTCGCTGCCGGCGGGATCGCCTCGGCCAGAGAGTTGCATTTGTCGCGCTTCCTGTTCGAGCATTTTCCGAAAGGGCTGGCGTTTCCGGCACTGCCCATTCCTGCGCCGGCCAAACTGCCGCTGGCGGAGGTGCAGGCATTCTCGATCGACGACGTCACGACCACCGAAATCGACGACGCCTTCTCGGTGCGCACGCTCGACGACGGTACCATCCGCGTCGGCATCCACATCGCGGCACCGGGTCTGGGCATCCGTCCCGGCGACGCCGCCGATGCCGTGGCGCGCCAGCGCATGTCGACCGTCTATATGCCGGGTGACAAGATCACCATGCTGCCGGACAGCCTGGTCGAAGCCTTCACGCTGGCCGAAGGCAAGCACTGCCCGGCGGTGTCCCTGTATGCCACGCTCGACCCGTCCGACTGGTCGGTGATCGCCACCGAAACCCGGGCCGAGTCGGTGCCGATCGCGCGCAATCTGCGCCACAACGATCTGGACGAACTGGTCACGGAAGACAACCTGGCGCAAGGCGCCGGCGAGTATCCGCACAAGGCCGACATCGCCGTGCTGTGGCAATGGGCGCAGGTGCTGGAAAAAGGCCGCATGATCAAGCGCGAGGGTTTTGGTCTGAAGCCCGAACAGAACAACCGGGTTGATTTCAATTTCTATGTCGACGACGATGTCGTGACCATCGCCCGGCGCCGACGCGGTGCGCCGCTCGACAAGATCGTGGCCGAGCTGATGATCTTTGCCAACAGCACCTGGGGCAAACTGATGCACGAGCACGGCGTGCCCGGCATCTATCGCAGCCAGGGTGGCGGCAGCGGCGGCTGGGCTGCCAAGATGCAGGTGCGCATGGTCACCCACGCCGCACCGCACCAGGGCCTGGGCGTGGATCAGTACGCCTGGAGCACCTCGCCGCTGCGCCGCTACCCCGACCTGGTCAACCAGTGGCAGATTCTGGCCTGCGTCGATCATGGCGTGACCGCACCCTTGGTGGCGCATTTCAAGCCGCGCGACGCCGACCTGTTCGCGATCGTCTCGCAGTTCGATGCAGCCTATGCAGCCTACGCCGAATTCCAGACCAACATGGAGCGCTACTGGTGCCTGCGCTGGCTGAGCCAGCAGGCGGGCACCGCAGGCGATGGCGAAGCGCCGGTCACACTGCCGGTCGAAGCGGTGGTGTTGAAGGATGAAGTGCTGCGCCTGACGGACATTCCACTGATCATCCGGTTGGCCGGCATGCCCTCGGTGGCGCGCGGCAGCCAGGTACGGCTAGACCTGCTGCGCTGGGATGATGTCGAACTGAGTGTCGATGCCCGCTTCATCGATATCGCATCGGCACCCGCGGCGACCGCCGGCGGGGAAGTTGAGGAAGAAGTCGGCGAAGAAGTCGACGAAGAAATCGAACCAGCACCGGACGACGGCGATCAGGCCGAGAGTGCCGACAATGCCGAAGCCGGTGCCGAAGCCGGTGCCGAAGCCGGTCCGGCCACAGTGTCAGCAGACGCGGCCGTGGTGGCGGAAGAATCAGGTGGCGCGGCCGCAGCAACCTGAGTATCGGCGTGGTGGCTCCCGCCCTTTGTGGTTGATTAAACAGAGCATGAGTGTCGACGAATCCCTCCTCGGCGGCGAATCCGCCGCGGTGCGCAATCTGGCCACCGACATTGCCCACGACGCCGTCGCGCCGCCGGGGGGGGGGGCGACGATCAGCCATTCCTTTACTCCGGCACGCTGGTCGTGCAAGGAAAGGGCATTGCCCGGGTCGTGGCAACCGGGGAGCGTACCGCCCTGTGGTGGATCGTCGCGGGCGGTTTGCTGATGCTCGGTCTGGCACTGTTCGTGCCGTTCATGAACGCCCTGTTTCACTTCCAGACGCCGCCGCTCGACCATCTGGCGCTGACCCTTGCGATCACCACGGCAATCCTGACGTTGATGGCATCCCCGCGCAGCGCGCCCGGCCAGACCGTGGGACATCGTTAGCGTTGCGTCATCCGCGTCACATGTTGGCGTGAAGCAGGCAAAGTTTGACGTAGAATCCATGCTTCCTTTACCGCCTCGACACCGCCTTGAACTTCGTTCGCCAGAATCCCCTGTTGTCGATCGCGATTGCCTGTTCCGTGCTGGCGCATGCCGGTTTGCTGGCGGTGCACTTCGCGGCGCCGGCGGCATTCCGTCTGCGGCCAGCCGATCCTGGTCTGGAAGTCATCCTGGTCAACGCCAAGCATGGGCAGAAGCCGGTCCAGGCCGATGCGCTGGCGCAGGCCAACCTCGAAGGCGGCGGCAATTCGGAGGCTGGCCGCAGCAAGTCGCCGATACCGGACCTGCGCCGCTCCGAGGATGGCGACAGCGTGCGCGCGGCGCGGCGCAAGATCACTGATCTCGAGGAGCGCCAGCGCAAGTTGCTGGCCCAGCTGAGTAACAAGTCGACTTTCGCCACGCCGCTGACCAACGACCTGGAAAAACTCAAGGAAGCGCCGCAGCAGGATGCGGCCGACATCCAGGAAACCAGCAAGGCCTTCGCCCGGCGCGAAGCGGAGATCGCGAAGAACATCGAGGAATACAACAAGCGGCCGAAGAAGACCCAGATCACGCCGAGCACGCGTGAGGTCGGCTACGCCATGTACTACAAGGCGCTGCAGGATCGGGTCGAGAAGACCGGCACGCTGAATTTTCCGCAGGAGAACGGCAAGAAGCTCTACGGCGAACTGGTGATCTATATTCCCGTCTACCAGGACGGTACCATCTACGACAAGGATGGCGGCCCGCGGGTCGAGCGCAGTTCCGGCAGCGCGGCACTGGATCGGGCGGCGTTGCGCATCGTGGCGCGCTCTGCGCCCTTCGGCAAGTTCCCGCCGAACATGCGCTCGACTGACAAGGACGATGTCTGGGAGATCATCACCCGCTTCAAGTTCACGCGTGAAGACGGCTTGCTGACCGAATCGCGGGGTGGCCGATGATGAATGAACCGTCGTCCCCGTCCTCCGTAATGGCACGCTACGCCGTGTTCGGCAATCCGATCGCCCACAGCCGGTCCCCCGCCATCCATGCCCGCTTTGCCGAACTGACCGGACAGACGCTGACGTACGAGCGGGTGCTGGCGCCGCTCGACGGGTTTGCCGTCGCAATCGACGATTTCATCGCAGCCGGTGGGCGCGGCGCGAACGTGACGCTGCCGTTCAAGATCGAGGCCTGCGTCGCATCGACCCGCCTGACTGCGCGCGCCGCAGCCGCCGGCGCCGTCAACACCCTGTCGTTCGAGGACGGCGAGATCATCGGCGACAACACCGACGGCATCGGCCTGGTGACGGACCTGCTGGCCAACGCCGGGGTCGAATTGCGCGGCCGCCGCATCCTGTTGCTGGGCGCCGGCGGCGCGGCGCAGGGCGTGATCCTGCCGTTGCTGCAGACGGCCCCGGCCACGCTGGTGATCGCCAACCGCAGCGCGTCCAAGGCCGTCGCGCTGGCGCACCGCTTCGCTGCAAACGGGCCGATCCACGCCTGTGCCTTCGACGCGCTCGGTACCACTGCCTTCGATGTCGTCATCAATGCCACCGCCGCCAGCCTGGCCGGCGAGGTACCGGCCGTGGCGTCCGAACTCTACGATGAGGAAACCTTCGCCTACGACATGATGTACGGCGCGACGCCGACCGCGTTCATGCGTCTGGCAGCGCAGCGCGGGGCGAGGGTGCGGGATGGTCTGGGCATGCTGGTCGAACAGGCCGCCGAGGCGTTCCAGGTCTGGCGCGGCGTGCGTCCGCCGACGGATGTGGTGCTGGCAGAATTGCGGGCGTCGTTGTGATCGCGACTGCGCGGGCGCGGGCATGAAGCCGCTGCGCATCCTCCTGTGGATCGTGCTCGTGCCGCTACTGGCCGTGCTGGCGCTGCAAGTCTATTTTTTCGTGCAGATCTGGTGGTGGGTCGATCATGATCCGGGCTCGACCAGTTTCATGCGCCAGCAGCGCAGCGTGTTACAGGAAAAGAATCCCGCAGCGACCCTGCAATACACTTGGGTCTCCTACGAAAAGATTTCGAACAACCTGAAACGCGCCATCATCGCGTCCGAGGATTCGCATTTTTCGGAGCATGAAGGGGTCGACTGGCAGGCGCTGCAGAAGGCGTATGACAAAAACACCCGCAAGGGCAAGGCGGTGGCCGGCGGCTCGACCATCACGCAGCAGCTGGCGAAGAACCTGTTTTTGTCCGGCGAGCGCAGCTACCTGCGCAAGGGCCAGGAGCTGATCATCACCTACATGCTCGAGTTCTGGATGGACAAGGAACGGATCTTTGAAATCTACCTCAACGTCGTCGAGTGGGGCAGCGGCGTGTTCGGCGCCGAAGCCGCCGCGCGCCACTACTACGGCGTGCCGGCGTCGGCCCTCGGCGCCAGCCAGGCCGCGCGCTTGGCGGTGATGCTGCCGAATCCGCGTTTCTACGACAAGAACCGCGGCTCCGCTTACCTCGGCAAGCGTACCGGACTCATCTTGCGCCGTATGGGTTCGGCCGAGCTGCCCTGACTAATAGCCCCGCACACGGCAATCGCACTGGAATCGAGAATGGAGATGCCGGTGCACCTACCCTTGAGACGATCGAACAAGGCACTCAAGGGCACGGTGCAGGGTTCTGTCGCATAAAGCTAAGCTTATGCGAGATCAGTTAGACTTCGGGTGTTGACAAAATGTCGGGGCCACCATGTTGAATACCAAGGGAATGCGATTTCCGATCGAAGTGATTTTAGTATGCATCCGTTGGGACGCAGCCTGCCCATTGAGTTGCCCTTACTGGAGAACGCCGTGCAAAACACGCATCCTGACTCAGTCGTTCTAAACCGAAACAACGTACATGTGCTTGGCACCGCAGGCGAGGTCATTCTATATGCGCACGGCTTCGGCTGTAACCAAGCCATGTGGGATCGCGTCACACCTGAATTTCGCAGCACGCACCGGCAAGTATTGTTCGATTATGTTGGCAGCGGAAAGTCGGACATCGCCGCATTCGACCCAGCCAAATATGC
>JACMRD010000213.1 GCA_014376645.1 Herminiimonas sp.
TGCGCGTCGGCGATACGGTGGAGGCGCTGATCAAGGCAAACGAGATGACCGTGGTGCCGGCGATTGCCGATCCCAGTCGGATCGGTCGACTGGTGCAGCCATGACGATCGACTGGCAGCCGCTGTCGCTGACCTTCCGCCTTGCGGCGCTGACAACCGTATTATTGCTGTTGATTGGCGTCCCGCTGGCCTACTGGATCGCTTACACGCGGACCCGCTTCAAGCCCTTGTTCGAGGCGCTGGTGAGCATGCCGCTGGTCTTGCCGCCATCGGTACTCGGGTTCTATCTGCTGCTGGCCTTTAGTCCGAACCAGGCGTTCGGCGCCTGGATCGAGCAATGGTTTCACGTCCAGCTGGCATTCAGTTTTGCGGGCCTGGTGGTGGCGTCGGTGATCTTCAGCCTGCCGTTCATGGTGCAGCCGCTGCAGGCCGGTTTCCAGCACCTGCCGGTGTCGCTGATGGAAGCCTCCCGCACGCTCGGCAAACCGGACATTGTCACGTTGTTTCGCGTGCTGCTGCCGAATATGAAGGGTGCGGTCCTGTCGGCCACGGTACTGAGTTTTGCCCACACGGTCGGCGAATTTGGTGTCGTACTCATGATCGGCGGGAATATCCCGGGCGTGACCCGGGTCGCCTCGATCGCCATCTACGATCAGGTCGAAAGCTTGCAATACGCGACTGCCCACATCTATGCCGGCGTTCTACTGGTGCTGTCGTTCGTCGTCCTGCTGGGCGTCTACTGCCTGAACCGGCGCTGGCACCGCGCGTCATGACGAGGACGCGCATGATCGACATCGCACTGACGCGCCGCCTCGACCATCCCGACGGCGCCCTCGACCTGACGCTCGACCAGACCGTCGAGCGCGGTGACTTCGTCGCCCTGTTCGGCCCATCCGGCGCCGGCAAGACATCGGTGCTGCGCATGCTGGCGGGCCTCAGCCGTCCCGACTCCGGCCGCATCGTCGTCGACGGCACGATCTGGTTCGATGCGGCCCGCGGCATCGACCTGGCGCCACAGCGCCGCTCCATCGGTTTCGTCTTCCAGGACCATGCGCTGTTCCCGAACCTGTCGATCCGCGCCAATGTCGGCTATGCGGTCGGCGGCCACGACCAGGAGTGGGTCGATGAATTGCTGGCGCTGATGCAGCTGAGCGCATTAGAAGGACAATTGCCGGGCAAGCTGTCCGGCGGTCAGAAGCAGCGGGTGGCGCTGGCACGCGCAGTGGCGCGGCGGCCGGTGCTGCTGCTGCTCGACGAGCCGCTGTCGGCGCTCGATGACAGCCTGCGTGCGCAACTGCAGGACGACCTGGCGATGCTCCACGCGCGGCTCGGGCTGACCACGGTGATGGTGTCGCACGATCTCGGCGAAGTGTTTCGACTGGCGACCGTGGTGTGGCGATTGCAGGACGGGCGCATCGCTCGGTCGGGTACGCCGGCCGACGTGTTCCTGCATCAGCGGGTGGCTGGCAGGCTGGCCTTGCAAGCCCGCATCCTGTCAATGCAGCGCGAGGAAGTCGTGACGATCGTGTCGCTCTTGATCGGCCAGGAGATCGTCGATCTGATCGCCACCGACGAGGAAGTCAGCGGCCTGCGTATCGGGGACGTCGTGGCGCTCTCGGCCAAGGCATTCGGCGCCTTGCGTCTGGAAACGCCGGGTGATTAGTTCGCCAGAACACGCAAAGCTGTCATACTAGTGCCCTCCCTTCGAATCGACTGCACGCGCCAGCCCTTCCCGGCCACCCGCGAATGCAGTCCCGCTCCAATGACTGTTGTGCAAAATCTCTTCTCTTATCCCGTCGCGCCGTCGCGCAAGACGCCGCCGGCCAAGTTTCTGCCGATGTCCCGCGCTGAAATGGACGTCCTGGGCTGGGACACCTGCGACGTCATCCTGGTGACGGGTGATGCCTACATCGATCATCCCAGCTTCGGCATGGCGCTCATCGGACGTCTGCTGGAGGCACAGGGCTACCGGGTCGGCATCATCAGCCAGCCGGACTGGCTGTCGGTCGATGCGTTCCGCACGCTGGGCAAGCCGAATCTGTATTTCGGCGTCACGGCGGGCAACATGGATTCGATGGTCAACCGCTACACGTCCGATCGCAAGATCCGCTCCGACGACGCGTACACCCCGAACGGCGAGCCGAACAAGCGGCCCGACCGGGCGCTGGTGGTGTACGCCCAGCGTGCCCGCGAAGCCTACCCGGATGCCAACATCGTCATCGGCAGCATCGAGGCCAGCTTGCGCCGCATCGCTCACTACGATTACTGGTCGGACAAGGTGCGCCGCTCGGTGCTGCCGGATTCGAAGGCTGACATTTTGTTGTTTGGTAACGCAGAGCGTGCACTGGTGGCGCTGACGCACCGCCTCGCCGCCGGTGAAGCGATCGAGACCATCCGCGACCTGCGCGGCACGGCATTCATGACCCGCCCAGGCTGGTTGCCCGACGCCGACTGGTCGGTGGCCAATTCGACCCGAGTCGATACGCCAGGCAAGGTCGAGCCGCATCCCGATCCGTACGAGATGAAGGAAAAGAACACGACGTCGTGCGCCACCGGTGCAGCGGGTGACATGGACCCCGCCGGCGCACCGCCGCCGGTCGTAGTCAAGCCGATCCTGATCCTTTCGCGCGAAGAGCGGCAGGCGGCGCTGAAGGAGCAACGCGACAAGACCGTGATCCGCCTGCCGTCCTACGACGCCATCAAGGATGATCCGGTGCTGTATGCGCACGCCTCGCGCGTCTTCCACCTGGAATCGAATCCCGGTAATGCCCGCGCCATGGTGCAGGCGCACGGTGAGCGCGATGTCTGGCTCAATCCGCCGCCGCTGCCGCTGGCCATGGATGAGATGGATGGCGTCTACGACATGGCCTATGCCCGCGCGCCGCATCCGGTATACGGCAAGGCGCGCATCCCGGCCTGGGAAATGATCCGCTTCTCGGTCAACATCATGCGCGGCTGTTTCGGCGGTTGCACCTTCTGTTCGATCACCGAGCACGAAGGCAGGATCATCCAGAGCCGTTCCGAGCCGTCCATCCTGCGCGAGATCGAACTCATCCGCGACAAGACCAAGGGGTTCACTGGCACTATCTCGGACCTTGGCGGACCCACTGCAAACATGTACCGCCTGGCGTGCAAGGACAAGAAAATCGAGGAGTCCTGCCGCCGGCTGTCGTGTGTATATCCGACCATCTGCGTCAATCTCGGCACCGATCACAGCAAGCTGATCCAGCTCTATCGGAAGGCCCGCGCGATTCCCGGGGTCAAGAAGATCCTGATCAGCTCGGGGCTGCGTTACGACCTGGCCGTACGTTCACCGGAGTATGTCAAGGAACTGGTGACGCATCATGTCGGCGGCTTGCTGAAGATCGCACCGGAGCATTCCGAAGAAGGTCCGCTGTCGAAGATGATGAAGCCCGGCATGGGCGCGTATGACAAGTTCAAGGAATTGTTCGATCGGTTTTCGAAGGAAGCGGGCAAGGAACAGTACCTGATCCCGTATTTCATCGCAGCGCATCCCGGCACCACCGACGAAGACATGCTCAACCTTGCCCTGTGGCTGAAGAAGAACGACTTCCGCCTCGATCAGGTGCAGACCTTCATGCCGACGCCGATGGCGCTGGCAACGACCATGTACCACACCCGCAAGAACCCATTGAAGAAGGTTACCGCCGATTCGGAAGCGGTCGAAACCGTGCGCACCGGAAAGGTCCGCAAACTGCACAAGGCCTTGTTGCGTTACCACGATCCGGCCAATTGGGAAATCATCCGCGATGCCCTGCAACGCATGGGCCGCAGCGACCTGATCGGCAGCGGTGTTCATCACCTGGTGCCGCGCCACGCTGCGCCAGCTTCGGGCGGCAGTCTGGAACGCCGTCGCGAAACCCCGGCGGTCGCCCAGCTGGCCAAGAAATTCGGTCAGAACAAGCCGCGTCCCGGAGCCGCCATCACCCGCACGCCGGTGCGTGCGGCGGCGGGTGGTCCTGCCGCGCGCAAGGCGGGGAACGCACCGGTGCGCAGCGGCCGTAAATAGGTCCTGCGTACCCGCAATGTCTTCGCCGACTGCTCTGTAAAAGTAATCGTACCAATCAATAGGGGCCCGCACATCCGATGGACCGACACGAACATCTCGGCAAGGAATGGCAAACCTTGCAAGGTAACTACGAGCAGTATGAAAAAATGGCGCTTGCCATCAAGGTTCTTGCAACAACGCTGTGTTTCATTACATTTGCACTGCCGATCGACGTGCTGCTGAGTTGCGCGGTCCTGATGGTGTTGTGGATACAGGAAGCGACGGTGCGTACCAGCCAGGCACGTCTGGGCGTGCGGTTACTGCAAGTGGAAGCACTGCTGCAGCAGTCTGCAAGGCCGTCCGGCAGCGCAACCGGCACTGGCGATGCCGCGTATGGCCTGCATACGCACTGGGTTGCCACTCGGCCGGGCACACTCGGTCTGCTTTCTGAATACCTCGCCAATGCGCAGCGACCGACGGTCGCCTTTCCGTACATCGTCCTGCTGCTCTTGCTGGTGGGAGAGTGGTGGATTCTGCCAGGTTGAATCGCTCGTGCAGACCAGGATATTCGTCGGCACCGGGCGAGGCTATTTCAGCGCATGGGCTGCTACTCGAAGCACAGCCACCGGGAATTCTGAGCAGTTTCTACAAAGAAACAACGTTTTATTCAATTCTCGGACGTCTCCAACTAGGTGCCGATACGTAAAACGCTTGGTCCGAATGGCGTGCGCCGGCAGATCGGCCACGTCGCTACATCACCTAATGCAGGCTCGGCTTACCGTATGCCAATATGCCCGCACCGCGCCACGCCAACCGTTTTGTAAAGATTAGAAACTCGGTTACAAGGTTTGACACCATTGTTACTGTTGGTTAAATTAAAATCATTACCAACCACAAAAGCGCGCCATGACCTTGTCCAGACCAAAGCTCTCTGCCGAAGCATCATATGACCCGAATCATCTGCTCGATTCACTGATCAGTCGGTTGCATCTTAAAAATGATGCTGCCCTTTCAAGGGCGCTGGAAGTTGCAGCACCGGTCATCAGCAAGATTCGCCACCGGCGTTTGCCGGTCGGTGCTTCGATGCTGATCAGGATGCATGAAATCAGCGATATGAGCATCGCTGATCTGCGGGCGTTGATGGGAGATCGCCGCGATAAATTCAGGATCAGCCCGGAACAGTTCAAGCCAAAAGAACCATCGGGAGCCTGACCTTTTAACGAACTAACCGGCGTTCCAGATATTCGCCATGACCGAGTCCGGCCATGGAGGTGGTCGGCATCGCGACGCGAGTCACTAACGTCTTCGCCGACCCGTGCGTAGTCGGTGGCAAAGGCGCCCACAACATCCAGGCTTCGATCGGGATCAACGTTTTCCCAAAAGATGATACGGCGGTCGAGATCCTGTTGAAGCATGCCGACATGGTGATGTCTGCAGCCAAAGACAGCGGCAAGGCATATTTTAAATTCTACGAACCTCAGTTGTCGAAATTGCTGCTGGTTCGCTTGAGCAATGAAGAAACGCTGCGTCAGGCAATCGACGGCGACCAGTTCGTCGTCCATTACCAGCCACGGCGTCGAGACAACGGCGCAGCCGCGCATTTTGCAAAGGCTTGCTTGCGACGAAATCGAGGGGTACCTGGTATCCCGGATCGTTCCTGCCTCGACCATGAGGGAGATAATGCATTTCGGACAATTAATGTCAGGCCACATCGTGTATGACAAGCCACTTGAACTTGTATGAATCGTCTGCGCGACATGCACAGCCTGATTCACGGGACTGATTCAAGCGAAGCTATGCGCGGTCAGTGGTGCAATCAGGTCACTGCGATTGCTGGCGTAACGGTTAACTTCCAGGGTCACCCTGAACCACTCAAACTGTTCCCGTGCCAACGCAGATGTTTGTGCGATGTGTGCGGCTTTTTCTACAGATAATTCGGGATCAATCCAGAGTGCGGCGCTGTTTGCTTCGAGCGCGAGCGGTCTTTGGTCGCCAGCATCGACTACGCCGCCGCCCCTGGTAGGGCAGACGAGAACGAAACCGGTGTCGTCGGCGACGACGTTGTGCGCTCTGTAGCTAGAAATTGCTGCAAGAAAAAAGGGCTGATGCGATTTGCGCTGAACGAACCAAGGCTGACGAACGCCACCAACAGTTGTCCATTCATACCACCCGTCGACAGGTACCACCGCACGCCCCGCCTTCGCCAGAGGCTTGAAATAGGGCCCCACCATTGCTTCATCGACGCCCACGCTCGTGGTCAACGGAACGCCGATCTCGTCGGCCCGCGATGGCCGGTATCCCCAGTTCATCATTTCGATACCGGGCTTGCCACTGCGCAGTCGGTGCATCAGCCACGGCTGTGACCCTGGGGGAACATTCCAATTCGGAACCCTATCTCTGGGACATTCCACGAACATCTTAACCGACCACCCCATTGCTTGCGCATAGGCCTGTTTCAATCGGTATTGGGCAATGCGTGAGCACATGGCGGGCGTCCCGAGGCGGTCAGAGCAGGTGCGTGGCTGGGGGCAACGGGCGGTTAGGTCAACCGAGCACGGAAA
>JACMRD010000214.1 GCA_014376645.1 Herminiimonas sp.
ATCCCGCACCACACCTTGCTGCAACTGCCCGCGTGTGGCCATGCCTTGATGGCGGAGCAACCCGATGCCGTTCTCGATGCGCTGTTCGGCTTCGCGACCAGGGTGACGCGCGCAGGATGACACGGCGCGGCCGCTGCCTGCATCACTGCCGCGGCCCGACGCTCGGGTGCGCAGAATTGTCCAGGCCGCTGGATTCGCTCGCGAAATACGCCGCCAGGCTTTGCGTCAGACCCTGCTCGACCGCCTGCTCGACCCGCTGGCTCACCAGTTGATCTTCGCCACCATTGAAGACGAAACGGCGATACACCTCCGCCAGCTTCAGCTGTTGCGGATTGGCCAGCAATGTCCAGCGATCCATGCCAGTGCGCGTGCGGCGACCGAAATGCGAGCGCCATTTCGGCGGATCGGTCTTGATGCGGCCGACCCAACCGGCATCAAGCATCTGGCCAAGCAGGGCCTCGGATTCGTCGAAACCGACTCGGGTGCGATTGCGGATGCGGTTGGCATCGACCGCCGCCGAGCCCCTGCTGCTGCGCGCGTCGTATAGCACCTTCAGGATCGCTACCGCATCGACGAACGCGCTACCGGGTTTGGGCACATGCCACCACCGTTCGTACTTGACGATCGGCAGTGCGGCCGCGAACAATGCGCCGATCAGGGTGATGAGCCAGAACATGTAAATCCAGAGAAGAAAAATCGGGATCGCGGCGATCGATCCGTACACCATCATGTAGGTCGGGAACTTGGTGATGTAGATGGCGAACAGCCGCTTGGCGATTTCAAAGGCGATGCCCGCCAACAAGCCGCCTGCCGCGGCGTCGCGCCAGCTGATCGCGCGATTGGGTACCGTCGCGTACAGGAGAGCAAAGGCGACCGTTGTCAGGAGCAGTGAGATCAAGCTGTAGAAAAAGCCACCGATGAACGGAACATGCATCACGGCGTCATTGGTCGCCGAAAACAGATACGACGTCAGCGTGATCGACACGCCGATCAGCAACGGTCCAAGCGTGACCAGAGCCCAGTAGACCAGGATGCGCTGAACAAACGGACGCGGCGTGGTCACGCGCCAGATGCGATTGAAGACGCGATCGATCATCGACATCATCGTCACGGCGGTGAACACGAGGGCGATCGCGCCGACGGCTGAGAGGCGCATCGATTTCGATGCGAACTGATTCAGGTAATCGCGGGTTGTCGTCGCAATGACCTGCGGCATCAGGTGATCACTGAAATAGGTTTCGAGCGATGCGCGAAAGGTGTTGAACAGCGGGAAAGCGGTAAAGATCGCCAGCGCAATGGTCAGCAGCGGCACCAGGCCCAGCACGGTGGTGAATGTCAGGCTGCCAGCCACCTGTGGCAGGCGCTCCTCGTTCAGACGGCGCGCGGCGAAGCGCACGAGGTCGCGTATTTGCTGCAACGACAACGAGCGCAGGCGCGGAAAAACCATGCGGCCGCTTTGATGATGCATCGGTGGAGGGTCGGACGACATAGGTTGTTCTTGGGCGCACAAACTGCAAGACAGCAGCAGGCAAGGTACGTTGCGAGTCAATAAAGCGCCCTATAATACCGAACATATGACTACCACCCCGCTCACGATTCTGGTTTTGTATTATTCCCGGCACGGCGCCACGCGCAAGCTTGCAGAACTGATCGGCCAGGGCATCGACGCGGTGCCGGGTTGTGAAGCCCGACTGCGCACGGTGCCGGCTATTTCCACCGTGGTCGAAGCCACGGCGCCGGCAGTGCCGAACGACGGTGCACCCTATGTCGAACTGCGCGACCTGGCCGAATGCGCGGCGCTGGCGCTGGGTTCGCCTACCCGTTTCGGCAACATGGCCGCGCCGATGAAATATTTTTTGGACGGTACCACTGCACAATGGGTCTCCGGCACCCTGGTCGGCAAACCGGCCTGTGTCTTCACGTCGACCGGCAGCCTGCACGGCGGCCAGGAAAGCACACTCCTGTCGATGATGCTGCCGCTACTGCATCACGGCATGCTGCTCATGGGCCTGCCCTATACCCAGCCCGAGCTCATGACCACCACCACCGGCGGCACGCCATACGGCGCCAGCCACTGGTCCGGCCCCGCTGGCAATGAAACGATGTCCGAACAGACCCGCCTGCTGGCGATCGCCCAGGGTCGACGTCTGGCAACCATCGCAGCCCGCCTGCAGGAGTAATGATGCAAAGCCCGACACAGAAATTCTGCTACTTCGGCACCGTCGGTAGCTTGTTGCTGCTGATCGTGCTCTGCGTGGCATGGGAACTGGTCCTGGCGCCGCTGCGTCCGGGCGGCTCCTGGCTGGCACTGAAGGTGTTGCCGCTGCTAATACCGTTGCGTGGCATTCTCAAGCGCGACGTCTACACCATGCAATGGTCGTCGATGCTGATCCTGCTGTATTTCGCCGAAGGGATCGTTCGCGCCACCAGCGACCGCGGCTTTTCGGCCACGCTGGGCTGGGTCGAGGTCGCGCTGGTCTGTGTCTTCTTCGCCTGCATCGTCCTCTACCTGTACCCGTACAAGAAAGCCGCCAAGAAGCTGGCGCAGCAGGCAATCAACAAGGCCGCGCACAAGGCGCCGCAGTAAGTCATGACGGCGTTCCTTGAAGCCTGCCGCAATATCGTCGGCAATACCCAGCTGCTGACCGATCCAGTCGACATGGCGCCCGCACTGACCGACTGGCGCGGCCGCTTCACCGGTGCTGCCGTGGCGGTGGCGCGGCCGGGATCGACAACCGAGGTTGCCGCGCTGGTCAAGGCGTGCCGGCAGTTCGGTGTGCCCCTGGTACCGCAGGGCGGCAATACCGGGCTGGTGCTAGGCAGTGTGCCCGATGCCAGCGGCACTGCGCTGGTCCTGTCGACCAGGCGCCTGAACCGCATCCGCGCAGTCGATCCCCTGAACAACACGATCACGGTCGAGGCCGGCTGCATCCTGCACGACCTCCAGCACGCAGCGGCCGATGCCGATCGGCTCTTCCCCTTGTCGCTGGCGGCCGAAGGCAGCTGCACCATCGGCGGCAACCTGTCGACGAATGCCGGCGGCACGGCGGGTCTACGCTACGGCAACACGCGTGAGCTGTGCCTGGGCCTCGAAGTCGTCACTGCCGATGGCGAGATCTGGCATGGCCTGCGCGGCCTACGCAAGGACAACACCGGCTATGACCTGCGCGACCTCTACATCGGCGCCGAAGGCACGCTGGGCATCATCACTGCCGCCGTACTCAAGCTGTTCGCCCGTCCGGTGGCCGAGCTGACGGCGCTGGTGTCGCTGCAGTCGCCGCGCCAGGCATTGCAGTTGCTGGCCCTGGCGCAGCAGCGCTGCGGGGCCGCGCTGACCGGTTTCGAGCTGATGTCGGCGTTCTGCCTGACGCTGGTGACCCGGCATTTTCCGCAAATGCGCTCGCCGATCGCAGGGAACGCGCCGCAATACGTGTTGCTGCAATTGTCGGACAACGAATCGTCCGCCCACGCCAATGCCCTGCTGGAAGCGCTGGTCGCCGATGCGCTCGAAGCCGGACTGGTCGACGATGCGGTGGTGGCGTCCTCGATTGCGCAGTCGCGCGCCATCTGGGCCTTGCGCGAACACATACCGCTGGCGCAGGCAGCCGAGGGCAAGAACATCAAGCACGATGTCTCGCTGCCGATCTCCGCCATCGACGAGTTCATCGAGGTCACCGATGGCTTGTTGCAGGTGCACTTTCCCGGCTGCCGGATGGTGTGTTTCGGCCACCTCGGCGACGGCAATCTCCACTACAACGTGTCATCGCCACCTGCGTCGGATGAGCACCAATTCCTGGAGGAGCAGGAAGCGGTCAACCGCGTCGTGCACGACAGCGTGCACGCCTTCGGCGGATCGATCTCCGCAGAACACGGACTCGGCGCCTTGAAGCGCGATGAAATCCTGCGCTACAAGTCTTCTGTGGAAATCGAACTGATGCGCACGATCAAGCATGCGCTCGACCCCTTGAACCTGATGAACCCGGGCAAAGTGCTGTAAGGGGATCGAACAGGTAATCGTTGGTCCTTCGTTCGCGCCCGGGACCTCCCCGGCCAGCACGATTGTCCAGACTCAACGACTTGCCCCAGATTAAAGGGCAAGCTGGGCGCTTTCAATCCCTGGACACCGCGTTCATGCCCACCAAGACCACTTGCAATCGCCACCATTCCGGTAGCCTCGCCACCCTGCTGCTTTGCCTGAGCTTCGGCCTGACTGCTGCATCATCGTCGGCGACGGCCACCACCCTGTACAAATGCAAACTTGGCGGCAAGGTCGTCTACAGCGACACCGACTGCTCGCGCGAAGTACGCATCAAGAATCCCCCCAAGCCGACCAAGCCGCACGTGATCAAGATCCGCCGCAAGACGACGGCCAACAAGACTGCCTGAGCAGCAGGTACAGACTGAAGGCCGCGTCGGATTTTTGCCGCATTTTTACTGAAAATTGTTAAATAAATAGTGACTCACGAAACAGCAATGTTCTCTTAAAGAAATTTAAGTTACGCTCAAGAAATAGTAAGGATCATGCCGTTCCGGCGTGAGCGGTGGTGCGCTGCCACACCGGCGCCGGCGGCAGATCCGGCATCCTGCCGTTTCTTATCTTTGAGCGAGAGAGCATGTATTCACCCGACGCGATTCGTACCGAAACCGGCCTCCCGAAGCGAGCGAAAGCGATACTCCGCGCTCTCTCGACCGCACAGCGCACGGTGATCGCCGGCGTTTTGACAGTCTGCTTGGTGGTGGTGTCCGGTACCGCCATGGCGCCCGCCCGGAAAGTATTCCAAGGCGCCGCCGGTGGTTCGCAGGTTAGCCAGGGAATGGCCAGTACCAGCGCGCCAGCCGCCGCGCAGGCGGACGGCGCAGCACTGCTTGAATACGTACCGGTAACGTTGCGCGTACCGGGACAGAATCGCTTACTGCCGACGCAGATGGCGTATCTGGGTGAGATCGGCTCGGAACGCCAGTTCAAGGACGATGATTTGCTGCCGAATCCCACCTCGGAAGCCGGCAACGCGCCGTCGGCCGCTCCGGCAGTCTCCAGCCACTATGGCGCATTCGGCGCGCCCGGCAACCAGCATGGTGCTGCCGGCACGATGGGTGGGGCGTGGATTGGCGCGGCAAGCGGCGTCGCCGGTCTTGGTACGACAGGTCCTTCCCGCAGGACGCCGGCTGTGTCCGACTCAGCCAGTGCCAACAGCGAAATCTGCGCCGCCGGCTCCGCGTGTGCAGGGTCAGCACTGATCGCGGCAAACGCAACGGTGACCACGGTTGAACGCGGCAACGACCCCCGCCAGTTGGTCGCCACACCGCCACCACGCCCACCGGCAACGACAACGGCAACGGCAACGGCAACGGCATGGACCGCGCCCCAGCGCTTAGCTTAATGACATTAGCGTAAGTGAGCCAACTACAAATCGGCGGCAAGGCGCACCAGCCAGGTTCAGAACAGTTGTGTTTTCTGCAAAAGTACTGAGCGGCAACAACACTTCGCCCCGCCATGCTTTTAAAATGAGCGCCAGGCAGCCAATGAACAAATTTATCTGATATACACGCACGAATAGCCGGCTATCGCACATCGACGCTTTCCGGCCGTGCCTGAACCACGAACAAAAAGGACAGCCATGGAGCATCTGGATACCGGAACCCTGGAAAACTGGTACGCCAACCGCGCGATGCCCTTTCCCACCATATTGCGACGCCTGGCCGTGATCGCGCCCGACGATGCGCCCGGTCTGTCCGCACTGCGACTACGGCTCGCGCAGCGAGCGCCGCATGTGATGAACTGCGACCATTTCGCGGCCGGCTTCAGCGGTGCGGCCAGCGCTACCCTCGCCGGCGCGTTCGAACAGATCCGGCTGCGGCATGCAGCCGAACCGTATGACATCGTGCTGCTGCTCGAGGGCCGGCCCGACGCACTGGGCATTGCCGAGTCGAACGGCCTGACCCCGGAACAGGTCAGCCGCACGCCCGTTCCCGTC
>JACMRD010000215.1 GCA_014376645.1 Herminiimonas sp.
ACGGTCGAGGGCAGCTCGCTGACCGTATCGGCGCCTGGCGGCAAGGTCATGGTTGACAAGGCACACGTCGTCAAGACCGACATCATTGCCGACAATGGCGTGATCCACGTCATCGACACCGTGATCATGCCGAAGTAATCCGGCCTGACGGAGTATCGAAGGGGCGCAGCGGCGCCCTACGGTTGCCTGCAACATGAAAGGCAGAGGCGAAAAACCAGGCTGGCAGCCGGCCGACGCTACGTGCGCGAGTCGCCGAGTACAGGATAATCCTGCATCGTCAAAACCAGAGCGGAGCCATCGCCGCACAACCTGGCGCGACTGCCGACAGCCAGCGTGACCTTATCGTGGATGTGACCGAACGGCAGGCCGGTAACGATCGGTACTGTCGTGCGCGAGCGCACGAATGCCAGCATGGCAGCGAAGTCGTATCCGTTGTCATAATCGCCGGTCGCACCGCCGGAAAAATCCCCCAGCACGATCGCCGCCTGCCGCGCCAGCACGCCAGCGTGCAGCAATTGCAGCAACATGCGTTCGACCCGGAATGAATGCTCGTTGATGTCTTCGAGGAACAGGATGCCGCCGTCGATGGTAGGCATCCACGGTGTGCCGACCAAGTGCGTGAGCATGGCCAGATTCCCACCCCATAACACGCCTTCAGCATCGACCACCGGATTGCCATCGCCAGCCAAGGTCACGGTGTGCGCGGGTCCATTCAGGCAGCACCAGAAGTCATGCATCGTGAAGCGGCTCACCTGTTCGCGGGAGAAATCCGCACACAGCATCGGACCGGCAAAGCTGACAGCGCCATGGCACAGCAGGCCCATTTGCAGCGCCGTGAAGTCGCTGTGACCGACGATCCGCTTGCCGCTGTCGGCGAGCAGTGCGAAATCGATTTCGGGCAGCAGGCGCGACACGCCGTAACCACCGCGCAAGGCGATGATGATATCGATCTCCGGGTCGCTGGCCGCCGCATGCAGGCCAGCCACACGCGCCGCGTCGGGTGCGGCGAAGCGCAGGTAGCGCGCCGCCGGATCGTCGTACCGACGTACCTCGCAGCCCTGCGCCTGCAGTTGCGCGACCGCGCGCTGCAGCTCGAGCGGATCGGCGGCATAGCCACTGGGGGCGACGATTGCCACCACCGGGCGGCGACCGGCGCCTATCACTATCGGAAACATCGGATCGTCCTGTGCGCGCCAGACAGCGGCCAGTTCAGGCACCACGTGGTCCTCCGGCGCAGGATGGATCATTGCGACGCCGCGCCTTCGACCGGTGCGACGACTGTGCGCTGGGCCAGGGCCCGCCGCTCGGCAAAAAAATCCTTGAGCATCGACGAACACTGCGCCGCCATCACGCCGCCGACAATGGCCGTCTGATGATTCAGGCTCGGCTGGCCGAACAGGTCGAGCACCGAACCACAAGCGCCGGTCTTCGGATCGGGTGCGCCGAAAACGACGCGCGCCAGTCGCGCATGCAGCATCGCGCCGGAACACATGGCGCACGGCTCAAGCGTGACGAACAGTTCACAACCAGGCAAACGATAATTTCCAAGGATCGTCGCGGCGGCACGCAAGGCCATGATTTCCGCATGGGCGGTGGGATCGTGGGTGCCGATCGGCTGATTGAAGCCGGTGGCGATGATTTCACCGTCGCGCACCACCACCGCGCCGACCGGCACTTCGCCCAGCGCCCATGCATTGTGCGCCTGATCGAGCGCCTGCCGCATGAAGACACTGTCGTCCATCAGGCCGTGGCGCGCACCGGATCGCGCGCCGGATCGGTGATCTCGGCCCAGCAGTTCGGGGTTTCGTAAAGGGTGATGCCGGTCAGCGCCAGATTGCGGCCGAAGTGCCCGGCGTATGCCGCCTTCAGGATATCGAAGGCGATCTGCGCCAGGTTTTCCACCGTCGGCACGCGGTCGAGCACGACTGTCTTGTGGTCCGGCAGGCTGTCGAGGAATGCGCGCACAGGCAGGTCGTTCCGATAGACCAGGAAGGCGTGGTCCCACAGGTTGACCAGGTGGGTGTTGGCCAGCGACTTGATATCGGAAAAATCCATGATCATGCCATTGTCGGATTGGCCTTCCTGCTCGACGACTTCGCCGGTCAGGGTGATCAAAAGCGTGTAGCGATGACCATGCAGGTTGCGGCACTGGCTGGTGTGGTCGGGAATGCGATGACCGGCATCGAATTCGAGTTTGCGGGTAATGGTGAGCATCAGGGTGTGGTTGAGGCGTGTCGTTCAGGGTATCTGCAACAATTTATGGGTCTGCAGGCTAAGCTTCCATTTCGGGTTGCGCTTGCAGACGTCGATAGCTAGTCGGGTGTTGTTTTCCAGCGCCGGACTATCCATCGGCTGCACGAAAAAATGCTCGAAATCCAGTGCCTCGTAGTCTGCCAAAGTCTGCCCGATCTGGGGGATGACGACCTTGTGCTCGCTGCCGCCGGCCACCACCAGCGTTGCGCCGACCTTGGGGCTGACGCAGATCCAGTCGACGCCATCGGGTATCGGCAAGGTGCCGTTGGTCTCGATGGCGATTTCGAAACCGTGTGCGTGCATGCTGTCGATCACCGCCTTGTCGAGCTGCAGCAACGGTTCGCCGCCGGTGAAGACCACGTATTTGCTGGCTGCGTAGGTATCGGGCCACAGGCTGTCGATGAGTGCCGCGAGTGATTCGGCAGTCGGAAACTTGCCGCCGCGCTCGCCGTTGGTACCAACGAAATCGGTATCGCAGAACTTGCACACGGCCGTCGCACGGTCGGCTTCCCGTCCGCTCCACAGATTACAACCCGTGAAACGGCAGAAGACCGCAGGCCGACCAGCGTGCGCGCCCTCGCCCTGCAAGGTATAGAAAATTTCTTTTATGCTGTAAGTCACGGTTGGCGGGTCTCTACAATGCGGATGGCAATGCGAGAGCAATGCGATACGGAATTTTACAGGAGAAAGCGGTGTTCTCCCTCAGGAGGCGACCGCGCAGACAGGCGCCACGATCAGCGCCTGTCTGTGGGGCCGGTTACTCCCACTCGATGGTGGCAGGCGGCTTGCCGGAGATGTCGTAGACGACCCGGTTGATGCCGCGTACTTCATTGATGATGCGGTTCGAGACGCGTCCCAGCAGGTCGTGTGGCAGGTGCGCCCAGTGTGCGGTCATGAAGTCGAGCGTCTGCACCGCCCGCAGCGCAACCACGTACTCGTAAGTGCGGCCGTCGCCCATGACGCCGACCGATTTCACGGGCAGGAACACGGCAAAGGCCTGACTTGTGGCTTCGTACCAGTTCTTGTGCGGCGTCGTCTGTCCACCGCCCTCGCCGGCACCCACGGTGTCGGTGAACGGCGTGTTGCGTAGTTCTTCGATGAAGATCGCATCCGCACGCCGCAGCAGGTCGGCAAAATCCTGGCGTACTTCACCGAGGATGCGTACGCCCAGACCTGGACCGGGAAACGGATGGCGATACACCATGTCGTGCGGCAGGCCGAGGGCGACGCCCAATTGACGCACTTCATCCTTGAACAGTTCGCGCAACGGCTCGAGCAGTTTCAGGTTGAGCGTCTCCGGCAAGCCGCCGACATTGTGGTGGCTCTTGATGGTATGGGTGGCTTTCTTGCCTTTGCCGGCGCTTTCGATCACGTCCGGATAAATGGTGCCCTGGGCCAGCCATTTTGCGTTCTGCAGCTTGGCTGATTCGGCCTGGAACACTTCGACGAATTCGCGGCCGATGATCTTGCGTTTGGCCTCCGGGTCGGTCACGCCGGCCAGGAACCCCATGAACTGATCGACCGCATCGACCCGGATCACCTTGACGCCGAGGTTGTCGGCGAACATGCGCATGACCATGTCGCCTTCGTCCAGGCGCAGCAGGCCATGATCGACGAACACGCAGGTCAGCTGTTTGCCGATGGCGCGGTGGATCAGCGCTGCCGCCACGCTGCTGTCGACGCCGCCCGACAGGCCGAGAATGACTTCGTCGTCGCCGACCTGGACGCGGATCGATTCGACCGCTTCGCCGATATAGTCGCGCATGTTCCAGTCCGACTTGCAGCCGCAGATCTGGTGCACGAAGCGATTCAGGATCGTGGCGCCCTGCACCGTGTGATTGACCTCAGGGTGGAATTGCACCGCATACAAGTGGCGCGCTTCGTCGGCCATGCCGGCGATCGGGCAATTCGGCGTCGACGCCATCAGTTTGAAGCCGGGCGGCATCTCGATGATCTTGTCGCCGTGGCTCATCCAGACCTTCAGCATGCCGTGACCGTCGGCCGTTGTGAAATCGGCGATGCCATCGAGCAGCGCAGTGTGGCCGCGTGCCCGCAGTTCGGCGTAACCGAATTCGCGTACTTTGCCGTTTTCGACGACGCCGCCGAGTTGGGCCGCCATGGTCTGCATGCCGTAGCAGATGCCCAGCACCGGCACGCCGAGTTCGAAGACGGCCTGCGGCGCACGCGGGGTGTCGCCCTCGATCACCGAGCTTGGTCCACCGGAGAGGATGATGCCGGCCGCGCCATAGTTGCGCACGAAATCCTCGCCCACGTCATGCGGGAAGACTTCCGAAAACACGCCAGCGTCGCGCACGCGGCGGGCGATCAGTTGCGTAACCTGGGAGCCGAAATCGAGAATGAGTATTTTTGCGTGCATCGTCTTATTCCGTCCGGTAGTTCGGCGATTCCTTCGTGATCTGCACATCGTGGACGTGCGACTCGCGCATGCCAGCCGATGTGATCTCGACGAATTCGGCCCGCTCGCGCAGGGCGTCGATGCTCTCGCAACCGCAGTAGCCCATCGATTGCCGGATGCCGCCGACCAGCTGGTACAGGATCGCCAGCACGCTGCCCTTGTAGGCGACGCGGCCTTCGATCCCCTCGGGGACGAATTTTTCGACGTTGTTGGCAGCGTCCTGGAAATAGCGGTCGGCCGATCCATCGGCCATCGCACCCAGGCTGCCCATGCCGCGATACGATTTGTAGCTGCGTCCCTGGAACAGGATGACTTCGCCCGGCGCTTCGTCGGTGCCGGCGAACATGCTGCCCATCATGACGCTCGACGCGCCGGCTGCCAGCGCCTTCGAAATGTCGCCCGAGAAGCGGATGCCGCCATCGGCGATGCACGGAATGCCGGTGCCTTTCAAGGCCTGTGCCACGTTCGAGATGGCGCTGATCTGCGGCACGCCGACGCCGGCGACGATCCGTGTGGTACAGATCGAACCAGGCCCGATACCGACCTTGACGCCATCGGCGCCGGCGTCCGCCAGCGCCTTGGCAGCCGATGCGGTGGCGATATTACCGCCGATGACATCGACGTGCGGATAATGGGTCTTGACCCAGCGCACCCGATCCAGCACACCTTGTGAATGCCCGTGCGCGGTATCGACCACGAGGACGTCGACGCCGGCTGCCACCAGCAACTCGATGCGTTCATCGTTGTCGGCGCCCACGCCAACCGCAGCGCCCACGCGCAGCTTGCCGTGCTCGTCCTTGGAGGCAAAAGGGTGCTCGGTGGCTTTCTGGATATCCTTGACCGTGATAAGGCCGCGCAATTCGAAGGCATCGTCGACCACCATGACGCGTTCGAGGCGGTGCTTGTTCATCAGCCGTTTTGCTTCCGACAGGTCGGCGCCTTCCTTGACATACACCAGTTGCTCGCGCGGCGTCATCTTGGCGCGTACCTGGGCGCCCAGTTCTTCCTCGAAGCGCAGATCGCGGTTGGTGATGATGCCCACCAGCTTGCGTCCCTCGACCACCGGAAAGCCGCTGATGCCATGCTGTTGCGACAGTGCGATCACTTCGCGGATCGTCATCGTCGGCGGAATCGTGATCGGGTCACGCACCACACCGGATTCAAACCGCTTGACCTTGGTGATCTCCCGTGCCTGCTCCTTTGGCGTCAGATTCTTATGGACGATGCCGATGCCCCCTTCCTGCGCCATGGCGATGGCCAGACGGCCCTCGGTGACCGTGTCCATTGCAGCCGACAGCAAGGGAATGTTCAACGAGATGTTGCGGGTCAGCTTGGTGCTGAGGGAAGTGTCTTTGGGGAGAATATTTGAATACGCGGGGACAAGCAACACATCGTCGAATGTGAGTGCTTTCTGGAGGAGACGCATGGTAAATCCTATGGGCGCAAAATCAAATTATACAGAAATCTTGAATTTACGTAGGTTGCGATGCACAGAGACAACCCAATAAGGCGCATTCGTTGACACTTGCATTGACAGCCGGAGCAATGCATGGCGAAATCAGAGAAATTGTTTCAAAGCACTATTAAAAGGATCGTTGATGCGCGCCTACCTGATCAAAAACACAATTGGCTTGTTGCTGGCGATCGCCACCGGCAGTGCCTTCGCACAGTTCGTCTGGACCGATGCCAACGGCACCCGGCAGTACTCGGACCAGCCGCCACCAGCGTCCGTCCCGAAAAACAGGATCCTGCGCGAGCCGGGTGCGGAAGTGCGCAGCAATCGGCCAAGCGTAACCGGGACCGACCCGACCGCTTCTGCGCCGGTCAAGGACCCGGCCGCTGCCCCCAAGGGGCCGATGACGACCGCCGAGAAGAATGCAGACTTCAGCAAGCGCAAAAATGAGCAAGCCGAAAAGGACAAGAAAGCGGCCGACGAGGCGAAGGAAGCTGCCGACAGGGGCAAGAACTGCGAGCGCGCTCAGGCCTACAATCGCAGCCTGCAGTCCGGCGAGCGTATCGCCGGAACAGACAAGGACGGCGAAAAAACCTACCTGTCGGATGAAAAACGGGCCCAGGATCTACGCGACACGAAGCGCGCACTGGAAGGCTGCAAGTAGGCGTTAGCGCGTACCGTCAGCCGCGCGTCTTGCCGGCCTTGTCAGCGCGTCGCCGGCGCGCCTCCATCGGATCGGCGATCAATGGCCGGTAAACCTCGATCCGATCATGGTCTCTGACAACCGTCTCCAGCGTTTTCAGCTTGTTCCAGATACCGACCCGGCAGGCTGCCAGGTCCAGGTCCGGCACCTGTACCAGCAATCCGCTGCGGAGGATCGCCTGCTGTACCGTGGTACCCGGCGCCACCTGCAGATCGATCAGCGCAATCCGCTGCGGGCTCGCCGCATGACAGACCTGGACGGCAAGGAATGCGGGCGCTTCAGCCATACACTACGCCGGCGCGCTTGCAGAAGGAATCGACGAAACTGTTGGCGATGACCGAGAACACCGGTCCGATGATCTGCTCGAGCAATCGGCTGGAAAATTCATATTTCAGGTCGAAATCGATCTTGCAGGCATCCTCGCGCAAGGCCTTGAAGGTCCAGGTACCATCGAGCGATTTGAAAGGACCGTCGACCAGCCGCATTTTCATGGAAACCGCCTGGACATTGACGTTTTCGGTCGTGAAGCTCTGGCGCACGCCGTGATAATTGATCGTCAACGTGGCAATCAGGCGCTCGCCCTCGCGTTCGCGCACGGCGACGCCGCCGCACCATGGCAAGAATTTAGGATAGTCCTCGACCTTGTCGACCAGGGAAAACATTTGCTCGGCGCTGTAATTGAGCAGCACGGATTTATGCACGACAGCCATTGATGAAGAACCGTTTGATAGAATTAGGAAATCGTAATTTTAACCGACCAGTCACATGGTCACCCGAAGCCTTCGACAAGAGCCGCACCGCAAGGTAGGCCGGCGCCGCCGCCGCCGCACCGCCGATGCGCTTTTGACGGACGCTCCCGCACCGCAGGAAGCAGATACCACTACATGACCATTGTTGATAACAGAAAGGCGTTCCACGATTATTTCGTCGAGGAGCGGTACGAAGCCGGCATCATGCTCGAAGGCTGGGAAGCAAAGGCCATTCGTGCCGGACGCGTGCAGCTGAAGGAAGCCTACGTCATCGTCAACAAAGGCGAAATCTTCCTGTTCGGCGCCCACATCAGTCCGCTGCTATCAGCGTCGTCCCACGTCACGCCGATGAACGTGCGCACGCGCAAGCTATTGCTGCATGCGGAAGAAATCAAGAAGCTGATTTCAAAGGTCGACCGCTCCGGCTACACGCTCGTGCCGATCAACCTGCATTATCTGAAAGGCCGCATCAAGTGCGAGATCGGCCTGGCCAAGGGCAAGAAGCAGCATGACAAGCGCGCCACCGAGCGCGAGCGCGATGGCCAGCGCGAAGCTGCCAGCGCGATGAAGCAGCACCGGCGCTAGGCCCGGCCCAACAGCATGGCGCCAACGTCAGCCGGTCAAAGCTTGGGCTGCGACCGCACCACCTGCATGGCACTGGCGATCAGGCCGCCGATGTCGCTCAGGTTGGCCGGCACGATGATCGAATTGTTGGTCTTGGCCAGCTGCGAGAAGGCAGCCACGTACTGCTCCGCCACCTTCAGATTCACCGCATCCGAGCCGCCCGGCTCGCGAATGGCGGAGGCGGTTTTGCGGATGGCCTCGGCGCTGGCTTCGGCAATGGCGAGAATGGCGGCTGCCTGACCCTGGGCGCGGTTGATGGAAGCCTGCATCTCGCCCTCCGATTTGGCAATCGATGCTTCCCGCTCGCCGGTGGCGATGTTGATTTGCTCCTGCTTGCGGCCCTCGGAAGCGGCGATCAGGGCACGCTTCTCGCGCTCGGCGGTGATCTGGGCCTGCATTGCGTGCAGAATCTCCTTCGGTGGCGTCAGATCCTTGATTTCATAACGCAGGACCTTGACGCCCCAGTTGGCCGCCGATTCGTCGATCGCATTGACGATTGTGGTGTTGATATGGTCGCGCTCCTCGAAGGTTTTGTCGAGCTCCATCTTGCCGATGACGGAACGCAGCGTGGTCTGCGCCAACTGCGTGATGGCTGCGATGTAGTTCGATGAGCCGTAAGATGCGCGCATCGGATCAGTCACCTGAAAATACAGGATGCCGTCGACCTGCAGTTGGGTGTTGTCGCGCGTGATGCAGACCTGGGGCGGGACGTCGAGCGGGATTTCCTTCAGGATGTGCTTGTAGGCGATCCGGTCGATGAACGGCACCACGATGTTGAGTCCGGGACCGAGCGTCGCATGGTATTTGCCGAGCCGCTCGACCACCCACGCATGCTGCTGCGGCACCACGTTGATGGTCTTGAAGACGAATACCACTGCCAGCAAAAAAACGATCACAGCCACACTGCCGAAACCTGTTCCCATTGTCACACCCCTTGGTTGAATAACGGTTGAATGCGCCAGCTCAGTGATGGTTGGTCACTACCAGCCGGCTGCCGCGGATTTCGCGGATGGTAAAGCTGCCGGGAACCGCCTCCGCATGCGGCTCCAGGTCGACATCCCATTGGGCGCCGCGGTACATCACCCGCGCCGCGGGACGACCGCCCGGCCCCTCGACCCAGGTATCGATGATCAGGTTTTGCCCGATGTCGAGATTGATGTTCGGATCGTGGGCAGCGTCGGTCCTTCCCGGTTTGCCGAACCGGCTGCGATGCAGGATCGTGGTGGCGACTACCCCGACGATTGCAGCGGCGATGATCTGTACCTCGACGCCCGCCCCTAGCCATGCCGACAGCGCGCCGGCAGCAAGGCCAATGGCGATCATCAGCAAATAGAACGTCCCGGAAAACAGCTCCAGGATCACCAGTGCCGCGGTCAGGACCGACCAGATCATCCAGTGCGCCATCATTTTCTCTCCTTGTGTTCCGGTACAGGTACGCCGCCCTGATCGGCCAGCGACATCTGGCGATGGACGACCGAAGTATGCGTCAAAAAACAAAAACCCCCGTGACCTTTCGGCGACGAGGGTTCAAACAACCACTGCTGATATTTACACTTCTTATCTTGAACAACGAAACTGAGTGTAGCCCAAAATCAGGTTGTTTCAAATTGTTTCAGGCGATGATGTTTCGTTAATCCAACATCATCGCCCCGATCGCGCCTATGCCGACCTGGCGGCCTTGTCGAAGGTCGCCAATCGCTGCCACGTATCGATCACCGAATCCGGATTGAGCGACATGGAGCCGATGCCCTCTTTCATCAGCCAGGCCGCAAAGTCCGGATGGTCCGACGGACCCTGGCCGCAGATACCGACATACTTGCCCGCGTCGCGGCAAGCCTTGATCGCGCGCGACAGACCCCACAGCACGGCCGGATCGCGCTCGTCGAAATCGGCAGCCAGAAGTTCCATGCCAGAATCGCGATCCAGACCCAGCGTCAATTGCGTCAGGTCGTTCGAACCGATCGAAAAGCCATCGAACATTTCGAGGAACTCTTCGGCCAGGATCACGTTGGACGGCACTTCGCACATCATGATCAGGCGCAGGCCATCCTTGCCGCGCTCCAGCCCGTTCTGGGCCAGCAGGTCAATGACCTTCTGCGCCTGTCCGAGCGTACGCACGAACGGCACCATGATCTCGACGTTGGTCAGTCCCATGTCGTTGCGTACCCGCTTCATCGCCAGGCATTCCATCTCGAATGCGCCGGCGAAATCAGCGGCCAGATAGCGGGCAGCGCCGCGGAAACCCAGCATCGGGTTTTCTTCATCCGGCTCGTAACGGGAACCACCGATCAGTTTCTTGTACTCGTTGGACTTGAAGTCCGACAGGCGCACGATGACCGGCTTCGGCCAGAATGCCGCGGCGATGGTTGCGATGCCTTCAGCGAGCTTGTCGACGTAAAAAGCCTTCGGCGACGCATGGCCGCGCGCAACCGATTCGACGGCTTTCTTGAGGTCGGCATCGATGTTCGGATACTCGAGAATCGCTTTCGGATGCACGCCGATATTGTTGTTGATGATGAATTCCAGGCGCGCCAAACCGACGCCGCCGTTCGGAATCGACTGGAAATCGAATGCCAGTTGCGGATTGCCGATGTTCATCGTGATCTTCAGCGGCAGCTCGGGCAGTTCGCCGCGCGCTACTTCGGTGATCTCGGTGGCCAGCAGACCGTCATAGACTTTGCCCTCGTCGCCTTCGGCGCACGAGACCGTCACCAGCGTGCCGTCCTTGAGGATGTCGGTGGCGTCGCCGCAACCGACGACTGCCGGCACGCCGAGCTCACGCGCGATGATCGCCGCGTGGCAGGTACGCCCGCCGCGGTTGGTGATGATGGCAGCTGCGCGCTTCATCACCGGCTCCCAATTCGGATCGGTCATGTCGGCTACCAGCACGTCCCCCGGCTGCACGCGCTCCATGTCGGCCGGATCGTGAATGACGCGCACCGGACCGGCGCCGATCTTTTGGCCAATGGCGCGGCCGGAAGTCAGCACGGTACCAGTGCCCTTGAGCTTGTAGCGCTGCTGCGCGTCGGTCGATTTCTGCTGCGACTTCACGGTCTCGGGACGCGCCTGCAGGATATATAGCTTGCCGTCGCGGCCGTCCTTGCCCCACTCGATGTCCATCGGGCGGCCATAGTGTTTTTCGATGATCACGGCATATTTCGACAGCTCGACGATTTCGGTATCGGTCAGCGAATAGCGGTTCCGCATCTCGATCGGCACGTCGACGGTGCGCACCGAGCGGCCAGCTTTCGCCTCGCCGGTGAATTCCATCTTGATCAGCTTGGAGCCGATATTGCGGCGGATGATCGG
Source organism: Herminiimonas sp. (assembly GCA_014376645.1). Lineage (GTDB taxonomy): Bacteria > Pseudomonadota > Gammaproteobacteria > Burkholderiales > Burkholderiaceae_D > JANXSS01. The sequence continues at coordinate 11,508 of JACMRD010000215.1, forward strand.
CAGTTTGCCTTGCGCTAGCATCGGCTTGTGGACATAGAATTCGTCCGGATTGACCGCGCCCTGGACCACGGTCTCGCCCAGGCCGTAGCTGGAGGTGATGAACACCACGTCAGTAAAGCCGGATTCGGTGTCGAGCGTAAACATCACGCCGGCCGCGCCCAGATCGGAGCGCACCATGCGCTGCACCCCGGCCGACAAGGCAACCTCGGCATGCGTAAAACCCTTGTGGACGCGATACGAAATCGCGCGATCGTTGTAGAGCGAGGCGAACACGTGCTTCATCGCTTCGAGCACGTTGTCGATGCCGACTACGTTGAGGAAGGTTTCCTGTTGACCGGCAAAGGACGCGTCCGGCAGATCTTCGGCGGTGGCCGACGAGCGCACGGCAAACGACATCTCGGCCGTGGAATCGGCGACCAGGCGCTCGTAGAAGGCATGAATCTCCTGCTCCAGGCGCGGCTGGAACGGGGTCTCGATGATCCATTGACGAATCTCGGCGCCGGCTTGCGCCAGCGCGCGGACGTCGTCGATGTTCAGGCCCAGCAAGCGGTCGGCGATGCGGTCGGCCAGGGTCGGGCCGCCATCGGCGCCATAGGACAGGAAATCACGGAAAGCTTGCGCGGTCGTGGCGAAGCCGCCCGGGACCCGCACGCCGGCATTGGCGAGCTGGCTGATCATCTCACCCAATGATGCATTCTTGCCGCCAACCGAATCGACATCGGTCATGCGCAAGGTTTCGAAGGCTGCCACGTAGGTGGCCCCTGAGGTGGCTCCTGCGGAAGCGCCTGAATGGACTGCGTTGGACATAACTACCCCACTTTAATGATAAGAAATCGGTCGGCTGCGCTTCGCAGGGCCCCGGTTTTTGTTATTCTAGGGCGCCACGGCGGAACAGCGTCGGCCGCCATTTTACAGGCTGCAACCCGACTCTGCCGTCAGACACACCGACTTTTTTAGCAACTTCAGGAAACGCTCCACACATGTCCGTCTCAGTCACCGTCCCTGCTGCAAGCCCCCTCGCGGCCCCAGTGCGCACTGTTTTCTTCGTCTCCGACGGCACCGGCATCACCGCCGAGACCTTCGGCCACTCGGTACTGAGCCAGTTCGAACTGCGCTTCAAACAGTTTCGACTGCCGTTCATCGATACGATGGACAAGGCGCGCGATGCCGTGAACCGGATCAACGAGACCTTCGAGCGGGAGGGCAACCGGCCGATCGTCTTCTCGACCCTGGTCAACGCCGAGATGTCAGAGCTGGTACGCAAATCCAACGGCATGCACATGGACCTGATCAAGACCTTCGTCGATCCGCTGGAGCAGGAGCTGGGCGTGAAGTCGACCCATACCATCGGCCGCAACCACAACATCACCGATTCCGAGGAATACAAGAACCGGATCGAGGCAATTAATTTTTCATTGGCGCACGACGATGGCCAGACCAACAAGAACCTCGATGGCGCCGACGTGATCCTGGTGGGCGTTTCGCGCTCCGGCAAGACACCGACCAGCCTGTACCTGGCGATGCAATACGGGATCAAGGCAGCCAACTATCCGCTGATACCCGAAGATTTCGAACGCGGCAAGCTGCCCGGCGGGCTGCTCGAGTTCAAGCACAAGATTTTCGGCCTGACGATCGCGCCCGACCGCCTGGCGGAAGTCCGCAACGAGCGCCGTCCGGGCAGCAAGTACGCCGCCATCGAGAACTGCCGCTACGAAATCAATGAGGCCGAATCGATGATGCATCGCGAGGGCATCCGCTGGATGTCGTCGACCACCAAGTCGATCGAGGAAATCGCCGCCACCATCCTGCAGGAAATCAAGGTGGAAAAACGCTTCTACTGAGTGGGCTGAAGATGGTTGTGAGCCGGTCCGGTTGTCCTTCGATGCGTTCGAGGTGCGGATAGCGCAGGCCTCCGGCATACGGCACGTTGACGACGCTGACCCGGTTCTCGCGCCGGACGATCAGTTCGATTGGTGTCGATTTACCGGCGCCGTCGGCCAACGCTGCGCTCAACTCCGGACATTTGTAGACATGCCCGTTGACGGCGAGAAGCGTGGCGCCGGCACTCAGTCCGGCCTTGAATGCCGGGCCGTCCCACAGCACGCTACCGATCGCATCGTTCTTTCCCACGGTCAGCCCAAGCGAGTAAAACGCCTCGCATTCGCCGTTCTCCTTGTTGTTCAGGACGGTCACCGGATTGGGTGTGCTGCGGTAGGCCAGGCGCCAACCCGTGAGCGTAAAATCGGCCAGCAGCTCGCGCTCATCCCTGGCCGTCAGCCGGGCCCGCAACAGCGTCGCCCAATCGTAGGGCGCCACCGCATTCAATCCCGCCACCACATCTTCGAAGCGATACGCCAGCGGAGTGCGCAAGGGCTCTCCATCGACTGCAAAGAAGGCTGCCGAAAAATCGTCGAGCGAGCGGCGCTCGCCGGCCAGCGAGCGGATGCGAGCATCGATGCCGAGCCACATGATGGCGGCTTCGCCGTAGTAATCGAGCTGGCGCTGCCAGTTCGGCCAGCTGCGCGGCACGCTGCGGTGGGCCATGATTTCATCGTTGACCGTATCCTGCAGATCGCGCCAGGCCCGGCCCCGGCGCACCTCGATACCGGCCAGTTGCAGGGCCAGGCGATCGCGCGCCGTCTCCAGACTGCGAAAACCGGCACGCGCCGACAGGACGTCGCCGTAGTAGGAAGTCTGGCCCTCGTAGACCCAGAGCAGGGAGTTCTGCAGCGGCTCGCTAAAGTTGCCGGTGAACTGATCGGCCGGACGCCGGAACTTGCCATTCCAGGCGTGCACGTATTCATGCGGGACGACGCCGCTGCGCGCCGAGGATGTCAGCACTTCGGCAAGATAGGCCGGCTTTTCGACGATCTCGGTCGACTGGAAATGTTCGCGGCCGATGCCGCCGATACCATCGGTGAGCGCCATCAGGAAATCGTAGTGCGCGAAGGGTGGTGCGCCGAATACTTTCTGTCCCTGCTCCACCAGCGATCGGTGCGCCGCCAGTACCTTGTCGCCAGCGGCCAGTTGCTCGGCGCGCTCGGCGAAGACATTGAAGCGCACCGGCGGCGCACCGGAAGGCGCCAGATCGTAGCGCTTGAAGTGGCTGCCTGCCATCAACGGCGAATCGATCAGGGTGCCCAGGTCGGTCGACTTGAAGCGCACCGTGGATCCATCGCGACCGGCTTCTTCCAGCGCCGTGGCATAGTCCCAACGGGCCGGCAGGCGCACGCGCGGCTCGACCGTGATGCCGCTGGCCGCGACGCCGGCCGGATACAACAACACGGAATGAAACTGCAGATGCACGATGTCGCTGGTCATGACGACCCGGCCCTGGGTCGGCAACAACGGCGAGACGAACTGGAAATCGATTTCCAGCGAGCTCACTCCCGCCGGCACATCCACATGAAACGCAAACACGTTGAGGCCATCGCGCAGCCAGCGCAGCGGCTTGCCGGCGGCCGTGATCTGCAAGCCCGTCAGTGCTGCAACGGTGCCGATCGGCGCGTGCGAACCTGGTATCCATTGCGGGTGCAACAGCACCAGGTGACCGGCCGTGACCGGCACGCTCTGATGCACCGACATGATCTTGTGATCGAGGTCGCTGAGATCGATCTCCAGGCCGATGGTGCCGGCGTAGCGGGGCGCCAATGACGCAGCGGCAGCAGGCATGCCGGCGCTCGCGTTTTCGGCTGCAGCGTGCGCGGCCTGAATGCCTCCCAAGCTCAGAACCAGTCCCGCCAGGACAACCGGGATCGTTGCGCACGCACCGACGATCCGTCCGACCGAGCGACGTGCAACTCCAAGAAACGACATGCGTACTCCAGCAAAATTATTGGTTTGCAATGTTGCTGGAGCACTTGTCAGAAGGCAAGTGAATTGTGCCACCCGGATACAGGCGGTGGCCGATCCTCAGGACGAGGTGGGGATGTGCGCTCGTTGCCGTACTTGCTCGAAAAAGCAGACGGCGGCACTGGCGGCGACATTCAGGGATTCGATCGCGCCCGGTTGCGGAATGGCGACACGGTGCGTGGCCAGTGCCATCAACGGCTCGGACACGCCCTGCCCTTCATGACCGAACAGCCAGGCCACCGGCTGGCGCAAGTCGAGCGCATAGAGCGACGTGCTGGTGTGCGAACTGGTCGCGACCACCGGGATGCTGCTGGCGGCGACGAGCGCGGCCAGGTCGACGTTCTCGGCGATGGTCAACAGGAAATGCGCGCCCATGCCGGCCCGCAGCACCTTCGGCGCCCAAGCGAAGACGGTGCCGGGGCTGCAGAAGACGGACGCGACCCCGGCAGCGGCCGCGCTGCGCAGGATCGACCCCATATTGCCAGGGTCCTGCAGGTTGTCGAGCAAGACCGCCGATTGGGTGAGTTGCGGCGCCGTCACCGCTTGCGGGGTATCGACCACGAACAGCAGGTCGATGCCGTGCTCCACCTGGCTCAGCGCCTGGAACAGCGCATCGGGCAGGACGATGCAGTTGGCGCGGCCGGCATCGCACGCCGCCATCAGTACGACGACCTCGGGATGCAGGCGCGCCGATTCGCCGATCACGCACAGCTGCGGCATGCCGACCTGCTGCAGGTAGGCTTCGCACAAATGCACGCCGTCGAGCAGCGTGCGCCCGGAACGACGCCGCGCTTGCGAGCTCGTCGCCAGCAGCCGCATGTCTTTGTAGAGCGGGTTGTCACGAGAGGTGATGGTCTTGATGGTCATCCGGGGACACGGCGCGCGAACGCCGCCAGTTCGTCGATCAGGGCGCGCACCGGCCCGTAGGTCCTGCGGTGCACCGGCGAGACGCCGTGCAGGCGCAGGCGCGCCAAATGCAATGCAGTCGGATAACCCTTGTGCTGATCGAAGGCATATTGTGGATACTGCTCGTGCAGCCGCAGCAACGCTGCGTCGCGCGCCGTTTTGGCCAGGATCGAGGCGGCCGATATTTCGATCACCCGGTCGTCGCCCTGGATGATGGCGTCGCAACGCACGTCGATTACCGGACTGCGGTTGCCATCGATGAGCGCAAGTGTAGGACGCCGGTGTAATCCCAGGATCGCGCGCCGCATCGCCAGCATGCTGGCCTGCAGGATATTGATGTCGTCGATTTCCTGCTCCGAGGATTCGGCGATGGCCCAAGAGAATGCTTTTTCGCGGATCTCCAGGGCCAATGCCTCGCGCCGTGCCGCCGTCAGTTTTTTCGAGTCGCGCAAACCTTCGATCGGGCGCTGCGGATCGAGGATGACTGCCGCTGCGAACACCGGACCGGCCAGCGGCCCGCGACCCGCTTCATCGACGCCGCACACCACCTCATTGGTTCGATCGAACAGCGGCAAGGGCGCTTGCCGGGCTTTCATCGGGCCGCCCGTGGCTGGTCGATCAGCGTCATGACGGCTTCCGCGCCCAAGCGCGCCGTGTCGCGCAGCAGAGCGTGGTGCATGTCGGTAAAGCGCTTGACGAGCTTCACGCGGTTCGCGGCATCGTGCAACTGGAACCAGACCGCATCGGCCAGCGCCGCCGGGGTCGCGGCATTCTGCAACAGTTCCGGCACCAGGAACTCGCGTGCCAGGATGTTGGGCAGGCCGATCCACGGCTGGTAGCCGAGGTGGCGCAGGATTTCCCACGACGCTCGCAGCATGCGGTAGGCGATTACCATCGGCTTCTTGAACAGCGCCACTTCCAGCGACGCTGTGCCCGACGCCACCAGCACGGCGTCGGCAGCGGCGAGCGCGGTGTGCGAATCACGCTCGACGATCTGCAGCGTCACGTTGTGCAGCCCAGCGTGCGCCAGCAATTGCAGGAAGTAGCTGGTCTGCGCCGCACCGGCCATCGGCACTACGAAGCGCAGCGTCGGATCGCGCAGCGACAACATGCGGGCAGCCTCGATGAACGGTACGGCGTTGTACTTGAGCTCCGACATGCGGCTGCCCGGCAAGATCGCCACCACCGACGCCTGCGCAGGCAAGCCGAGCGCGATGCGTGCGGCAGCGCCGTCGGGGGCCATCGGGATGACTTCAGCCAGCGGATGGCCAACATAGGTCACGGCAATGCCGGCATCGCGGTAGATCGCTTCTTCGAACGGAAACACGACCAGCATGTGCGATACCGCAGCCGCGATCTTCTTGATGCGTCCGCCGCGCCAAGCCCAGATCGACGGGCTGATGAAATGCATGGTCGGGATACCGGCCTGCTTGAGCCCGGTTTCCAGCGCCAGATTGAAGTCCGGTGCATCGACGCCGATGAAGGCGGCCGGACGCTCGCGCAACAACTGCCCGCGCAAGGCAGTCTGGATGCCCTTGATTTCACGGTAATGGGCGAGCACTTCGAAGACGCCGCGCACGGCCAGTTTTTCCATCGGCCAGTCGCTCACGAAACCGTGGCTCGCCATGTCGGGACCGCCGATGCCGTGCAGATGCGCATGTGGCAGCAGCGGGCGCAGACCCGCCAGCAACCGGCCGGCCAGCAGGTCACCCGAGCTTTCGCCGGCCACCAGGGCCAGCGTCGGTTCAGCGGACGATGCCACGCGTGGTCTGGAGCAGAAAATCCCGCAGCGCGTGCAGATGACTTGCCGCTTCCGGTATCGCATCCGCCTGGACGGCGATGGCCGCCTTGGCCTCTTCCAGCGTCAGCCCGGTCTTGTAGATGGTCTTGTAGGCCGTGCGCAAGGCGCCGATCTGATCGCGCGTGAAGCCGCGACGTTTCAGGCCTTCGATGTTGATGCCGTAGGGCGTTGCGGGATTACCGGACAGGAGAACGAACGGCGGCACATCCTGCGACAGGCTGGTGTTCATGCCCAGCATCGCATGCGCTCCGATCTTGCAGAACTGGTGCACGGCCGAAAAGCCGCCCAGGATCACCCAGTCGCCGACATGCACGTGCCCGGCGAGCGTGGCATTGTTGGCGAAGATGGTCTGGTTGCCGACCTGGCAATCGTGCGCCACATGAACATAGGCCATGATCCAGTTGTCGTCGCCGACCCGGGTCACGCCTTCGTCCTGGGTGGTACCGAGATTGAAGGTGCAGAATTCGCGCACCGTATTGCGGTCGCCGATCTCCAGCCGCGTCGGTTCACCCGCATATTTCTTGTCCTGCGGCGCGCCACCGATGGCCGAAAAAGGAAAGAACACATTGTCGCGACCGATGCGGGTATGCCCGTCGATGACCACATGCGCGCCGATGCGAGTGCCGGCGCCGATCTCCACGTGGGGACCGATCACCGCGTAGGCGCCGACCGACACCGAACCGTCGAGCCGGGCCGCCGGATCCACCAGCGCACTCGGATGGATCAGACTGGTTGCCGCCTTCACTACTGCCCCGCTGGCTGACTCGCGTCCACCGCATTGCGCATGGTGCACATCAGTTCGGCTTCCACCGCCAGTTGACCATCGACGCTGGCGATGGCTTTGTATTTCCAGATGCCGCGGGCGTTGCGCAGGATCGTCACTTCCATCTTGAGCTGGTCGCCCGGCTCCACCGGCCGCTTGAAGCGCGCGCCGTCGATACCGACGAAATACACCACGCTATTGTCGTCCGGCTTGACGCCCATGGTCAGGAACGACAGCAGGGCCGCCGTCTGCGCCAGCGCCTCGATCATCAGCACGCCAGGCATGACCGGTTTGTGCGGGAAGTGGCCGTTGAAGAATTCTTCGTTGATTGTCACGTTCTTGATAGCGGTGATCGACTTACCGGAATCCCAGTCCAGTACCCGGTCGACCAGCAACATGGGATAGCGGTGTGGCAGGTATTGTTTGATCTGGTTGATGTCGAGACTATTCATTCTTTTTTTCGATCAGCTGGGAGAGGGTTTTTTCGAGGTCGCGAATTTTCTCACGCATCGAGGCGAGATTGCGAACAATTGCCGCCGATTTTTCCCAATCGGCGTTCTTGGACAAAGGAAAAAATCCGGTGTACTGCCCGGCTTCGTGAATCGAGCGCGACACCATGCTGGCCGACGAGATATGCACGTGATCGGCGATCGTCAGATGACCGAGCACCATGGCAGCGCCGCCAAAGGTGCAATACTTGCCGATGCGTGCGCTGCCTGCCACGCCGACGCAGCCGGCCATGGCCGTGTGCGCGCCGATATAGCAGTTGTGGCCGATCTGGATCTGGTTGTCGAGCTTGACCCCCTCCTCGATCACGGTATCGGTCAGGGCGCCGCGGTCGATGCAGGTATTGGCGCCGATCTCGACATCGTCGCCGATCAGCACGCCGCCGGTCTGGGGAATCTTGATCCAGGCGCCGCCTTCATTGGCAAAGCCGAAGCCATCGGCGCCGATCACGGCACCGGCGTGCACGATGCCGTTGCTGCCGATGCGGCAGTTCGATTCGAAGGTCACGTTCGGATGAAGATGGGTGCCGTTGCCGATACGCGCTCCCCGGCCGACGAAACAGCCGGCCTCGACGGTAGCCCCCGGCCCGATCACGGCGTCGGCATCGACGGTCACGTGCGCGCCGACGATGGCCGAGGCATCGACCTGCGCGCTCGGATGGATGCTGGCGGTAGCGTGGATGCCGGGCACCCGCGGCGCTGCATTGCGCGCCGCGAACCACTGGGCTGCGCGGGCAAAATAAGCGTAGGGGTTATCGGTGACGATGCGGGCGCCGGCGTAACTGTCGCCGAGTGCGATATCGTCGGCGGGTGCCAGGATCAGCGCCGCCGCCTGCGATTGCGCTGCCTGCGCACGCAATTTAGCGCTGCTGAGAAAACTGATGTGGGACGCGCCGGCTTCGCTCAACGGCGCGATGCCATCGATGCGCAAGGCGTCGTCGCCACGCAGCTGGCCGCCGAGGCGTTCGACCAATTCAGCCAGCCGAGTGCTCATCGTCGCCCCTGCATCCGGTTATTTCGCGTTAAGCGCCTTGAGCACTTTGTCGGTGATGTCGATGCGCGGATTGACCGTCACGGCGTCCTGCAGAATGATGTCGTACTTTTCTGCTTCGGCGATCTGCTTGATGACCTTGTTGGTGCGCTCGAGGACATTGGCGACTTCCTCGTTACGCCGCTGGTTGAGGTCCTCGCGGAACTCGCGCTGCTTGCGCTGGAAATCTTTGTCCATGTCGGTCAGCTCGCGCTGCCGGCGCGCACGGTCGGTCTCATTTAGCACCGAGGCGTCCTTGTCGAGCTTCTCGGACATGACCTTGATGCGCGCCGACAGCTCCTGCAGATCTTTTTCGCGCTTGGAAAACTCCTGCTCGATCTTCACTTGGGCGGCCTTCGCCGGCGGTGCTTCGCGCAAGATGCGCTCGGTGTTGACGAAGCCAATCTTGGTTTCCTGCGCCATGCCCGGTGAACTGACCAGCAGGGCCAGTGCGCAACAGGCAGCCTGGGTTGCCGCGACCACGGACTGGGGTACGAACTGGGGTAGAAACTTCACAGTCATTCTCCGCATTTCAAATGAACGTCCACACCGCCGGCTGACACGCCCGGCTTACTATTATGCCATCGCACGATCATCGGTCAGAAGCCGGTGCCGAGCTGGAACTGGAAAGTCTGCGGCTTGTCGCCGGGCTTCAGGTTCAACGCCTTGCCGTAGCTGAGCTTCAGCGGTCCGACCGGCGAGACCCAGCTCAAACCGACACCGGCAGAGTACCGCAGGTCCTTGAGCTGCATTTTCTGCTTTTCGGCAAACACCGTGCCGCCGTCGGAGAACACGAACCAGCGCAGGCTGCGATCGTTGCCCTGACCAGGGAACGGGAACTGCAATTCGGCGTTCAAGATGACGCGTTTGCTGCCGCCCAGCGAATCGCCGGTCAGCGGATCTTTCACATCGCCCAAGGACGAACTGTCGTAACCGCGCACCGAGCCGATGCCGCCGGCATAGAAGTTCTTGAAGATCGGATATGGCTTGCCGTTGAGGCCGCGGCCGTAGTCGAACTCGCCATTCAAGGCCAGCGTGATCGTCTTGAAGAAAGGCTTGAAGTACTGATGCTGGTAGATCGCCCGGTAGTAACGCAGGTCACCAGTCGGCGCCAGTTCCAGGTTCACGCGCTGGTAGCGGCCGCTGCTCGGTGTCAGGGCGCTGTCGCGGCTGTCGCGCTGCCAGGCGGCCGTCAACGGGAACGAAGTCGTGGTGGCGCTGACGCCATTGCCGAAATCGCGCGCGTAGTTCAGGTAGATCTGCGGGCTGTTGATTTCATCCGGCTGGTTCAGGAAAGTCTGGACCTTGGTGCGCTCGACACCCAGTCCGAAATAGACGGTATCGAGCTCGGAAAACGGCACGCCGAACTTGATGTTGCCGCCCAGCGTACGGACGACATAATCGCCGCTGTTGATTTCCGGCGGACGAGTGGTGCGCAGGAACAGCTCGTAGCTGCGGCTGACGCCATTGTCGGTAAAGTACGGATTGACTTCCGAAAAGGCGATGGTCCGGTTACGGCGACTGGTGTTGACCTCGAGGCCGATGGTGTCGCCGCTGCCGAAGGCATTGCTTTGCTGAATGGAGCCGGTCAGGGTCAGCTTTTCGCTGCTGGAGAAACCGGCGCCGAGCAGGATGTTCCCGGTCGGCTTTTCAACCACCGTCATGTTGACGTCGACCTGATCGGTGGTGCCCGGCACCTCCGGCGTCTCCATCGTCACTTCCTTGAAGTAGCCGAGGCGGTCGACACGGTCACGTGACAGGCGGATCTTGGCGCCGTCGTACCATGAACTTTCGAACGCGCGGAATTCGCGCCGCACGACTTCGTCGCGGGTCTTGGTATTACCAGCAACATTGATCTTGCGGATGTAGACGCGCTTGCCCGGATCGATCAGCACTGTGAAGGCAACTTCCTTCTTCTCGCGATCGAGTTCCGGATTGGTGTTGACGTTGGCGAATGCATAACCGAAGTTACCGAGCCGCTCAGAGACGCGCTTGACACTCTCGGCCAGCAGTTCGCCATTGTAGATATCGCCCGGCTTCAACAGCACCAGCGATTTCAATTCGTCCGCACGGCCCAGGGTCTCGCCTTCGAGCTTGACGTTCGAGACGGTGTACTTTTCGCCCTCGCTGATGTTGACCGTGATGTAGATGTCCTTCTTGTCGGGCGTGATCGACACCTGCGTCGATTCGATCTGCATTTCCAGATAGCCGCGATTGAGGTAATACGATTTCAGTGACTCGATATCGCCGGTCAGTTTTTGCTTCGAGTACTGGTCGGACTTGGTGTACCAGGTGAACCATCCTGGTGTCGTCAGCGAAATCGCGCTGCGCAGTTCCTTGTCGCTGAACACCTTGTTGCCGACGATGTTGATCTGGCGGATACGAGCGACGTCGCCTTCATCCACGGCGAAGGTGATGTTGACCCGGTTGCGCTCGATCGGCGTGACGGTGGTCGTGATGACGACGCCGTACAGACCTTTGGAGAGGTACTGGCGCTTGAGTTCCTGCTCGGCGCGCTCGACCAGCGACTTGTCATAGATCCGGGCCTCGCCGAGGCCGATTTCCTTCAGCGCCTTGGTCAGTATGTCTTTCTCGAATTCCTTGGCACCGGTGAAGTCAACTGCGGCGATCGCCGGGCGCTCCTCGACCAGCACCACCAGCACGTCGCCTTCGGCTTCGATCCAGATATCCTTGAAGAAGCCGGTTGCGTACAGCGCCTTGATGGCGGCGGCGCCCTTCTCGTCCGTGAAGGTTTCGCCCACGCGCACCGGCAGGTAACTGAATACCGTTCCTGCCTCGGTACGCTGGATCCCTTCGACGCGGATGTCGCGCACGGTGAACGGATCAACCGCGAGCACATGTCCCGAACAGAGGGCCAGGGCGGCTAGAGCAATCAAACGACGTGGGAACGAAGGCAGGACAAAACGCTGGGGATGTAATTTCATGTGCAATCGGTAGAGTAGGATACTTTTCAGTCGGCGCACTGTGCAGCCACACGAAGCCGGGCGTGCGCCCGTCTCGTCGGCACCGCAGGATTCCGGCGACGACTTGCGCCTTGCGTCAGGACATGAGCCTGACGATGTCGTTGAATACGGCCACGACCATCAGGGTCATCAGAATTCCTACGCCAGCGCGTTGCGCCATTTCGCCGAACCGCTCGGAAACAGGTCTCCCTGTCAAAACTTCCACCGAATAATACAGCAAAAGACCCCCATCCAGCACTGGAATGGGCAGCAGATTCATGACACCGAGACTGATGCTGATGAGAGCGATAAAGCTCAGATAGCTGACCATGCCGATGCGCGCAGTCTGCCCGGCGTAATCGGCGATCGTGATCGGACCGGTGATATTTTTCAGCGAGACTTCACCGACAATCATCTTCCCAACCATTTTGAGCGTCAGTGCGCTGGTGTCCCAGGTCTTCCGGATTCCCTTCCCGATTGCCGTCAGCGGCGCGTCGCTGGCCACCGTCATCTCCGGCATCAGCGGCACCTCGACCTGGATGCGGCCGACGTTCTTGCCTTCCTGCGTGACCGCCAGCGGCGTGACGTTGATGGTCATCGGTGTACCGCCGCGCATGATCTGCAGTGTCAGGGGCTTGCCGCCTGAAGCGCGGATGATTTCCAGGAAGCGCAGGCCATCGGCGAGTGGTTGTTCGTTGATCGCTTGGACCGTATCTCCCTCGCGCAGACCTGCACGTGCCGCAGGGCCGTCCGGCACCACGCGCCCCAGTACCGCTTTCGGGCGAGCCAGATCAAGGCCCAGCTTCTGCAGGAAATCGCTTTCCAGGTCCTTTGTGGTGATGGTGTCGAGCGGCAGCCTGATCGAGTCGAGTAACTGGCCGCCCGGCTGCAGCTGATTGGGACGGCTGACGTCGAGGCGCACTGGGGTTTTTTCAATTGCCGACTGCAGCAGCTTCCAGCGCAAATCGGACCAGATCCGGATCGGCTCGTCATTGACGGCCGTGATCAGTTCACCACCCCGCAGGCCGGCCTGATAGGCCACGGTGTCGGTGGCCATGGCGCGCAGTTTCGGTATCGGCTCCGGAATCCCATGCATGAATAGTCCGCTGAAGACGGCGATCGCCAGCAGGAAATTGGCGATCGGTCCGGCAGCCACGATGGCCATGCGGCGCCAGACACTCTGTCGGGTGAATTCCCGCTTCAGATCTTCCGGCGACAAGGTGCCGAGATCCTGGTCGCGTGCGTCAAGCATCTTGACGTAGCCACCGAAAGGCAGGATCGACAACGCCCATTCGGTCTGGTCGGGACCAATGCGCTTCGAATAGATGACTTTCCCCATGCCGACCGAGAACCGCAATACCTTGACGCCGCACCAGCGGGCGACCCAGTAATGGCCGAGTTCATGGATGACGATCAGCACGCCGATGACGACGAGAAAAGCCAGCACTGTCTGCAGGAAGTTCATGTTGGAATGAGCGAATGCGTTAGGGTTCGAGCAAGACGATCCTGCTCCAGCAGCGCATCGATTTCGGTCACGGCCACCACCGGCAGGTGGTCCATGACCCGAGCGATCAATTGATCGATCATGCGAAATCCGATGCGCCCCGCGAGAAATGCTTCGACTGCGACTTCGTTGGCGGCGTTCAGGAGTGCCGGCGCAGCATTGCCGCATCTCAATGCATCATACGCGAGTTTCAAACATGGAAATCGGTCCAGGTCCGGCTGCTCAAATGCCAGATTCCCAATAGTTGTCAAATCGAGCGGCGCCACGCCGGAGGCGATCCGGTCCGGATACGCCAGGGCATGTGCGATCGGCGTGCGCATGTCGGGGTTACCGAGCTGCGCCAGCACCGAACCATCGACGTAGGCCACCATCGAATGGATCACGCTCTGGGGATGGATCACGACTTCGATGCTCGAAGCCGGGACGCCAAACAACCAGTGCGCCTCGATCACTTCCAGACCCTTGTTCATCATGGTGGCGGAGTCGACCGAAATCTTGCGGCCCATGACCCATTTCGGATGGGCCACGGCTTCGTCGGGCGTCACGCTGGCCAGGCTGGCGACTGCCCGATTGAGAAACGGACCACCGGAGGCCGTCAGCAGGATCCTGGCGATTCCTGGCGCGACCCGGCTGCGGTCGAAGTCATGCGGCAGGCACTGGAAGATCGCATTGTGCTCGCTGTCGATCGGCAGGAGCACCGCGCCGCTGGCATGCACCGTGTCGATGAAGAGCTGGCCGGACATGACCAATGCTTCCTTGTTCGCCAGCAGGACCTTCTTGCCAGCGCGCGCGGCGGCCAGGGTCGGCGCCAGCCCGGCGGCGCCGACGATTGCCGCCATGACGGCATCGCAGCGCGGCCCACTGGCGACCGCGCACAGGGCTGCTTCGCCGTAGGCGACTTCGGTGTTGGTGCCCGTTGAACGCAACAGGGCAGACAGTTCGGCGGCCGCAGCCGCAGTGCCGACGACGGCTACTTCGGGCCGCCAGCGCGCGCACTGCGCAGCTAATTGGGCCACGCTCGAGTGCGCGGTCAGCGCATACACAGCGTAGCGGTCGGGGTGCAGTGCCAGCACCTCGAGCGTGGAGACACCGATCGATCCGGTGGCTCCGAGAATCGTAATGCGCTGCATTGTCATCGTCCGGTTGATTGCCGCTGCTGCGGTCAAAGGAAGGCATCCACCAGCAACGCTAGCGGCAGAGTCGGGATCAGGGCGTCGATCCGGTCGAGCACCCCGCCATGGCCTGGCAACAGCGCACTGCTGTCTTTGGCGCCGGCGCGACGCTTGAGCATCGATTCGAACAAGTCGCCGATCACGCTGGCGGCAGTCATCAGGGTCAGCACCACAATCAGGGTCGGCCAACCGCGCGCGGCCCGCACATGCGCTGCGAACGTGTCATGCAGCGCCGGCACCTGCGTCGAGACGCCCGCCAGAACAAGTACGGCGAGCCAGCCACCGATTGCACCCTCCCAGGACTTACCCGGTGAAATCGTCGGCGCCAGCTTGCGCTTGCCGAGTGCCTTGCCGGAAAAATAAGCGCCGATATCGGCGATCCAGACGATCGCCATCACTGACAGAAGGTATAGCGGCGAATGCGCGAACAGCGCCAGGATGGACACGAAGCAGCCAAGAATCGCCAGTCCGTAGATCCCGCCAAGCAGGCTGTTACCCACGCCATCGATCGGTGGCAAACCGAGCTTGAGCGAGGGCGCCAGGCGGATTGCCCAGATCAGCACGCACAGCGACATCAGCGTCAGCAGTACGCGCGGATTGGTGAAGGCCTGGCGCGAGACCGCAATCGCGAACAGCACGACCCACCCAGCCGCCACCACAACGGCGACCCGGCTCTTGAACAGCCGCGCCGCTTCCCATACAGCGGCTGCGAGGAAGACGCCGGCAGCAATCGCCACGGCCAAGATCGAATTCGACGCCAGCAGCGCCAATAGTCCGACAAGGAGAACGACCGCCGTGATGATCCTCGTCTTGAGCATCAGGAAGCTTTCTTCTGGTTGACCAGTTGTTCGCTGGTGCGGCCGAACCGGCGTTCGCGCTGCCGGAACGAGTCGATGGCCAGTCCCAACTGGGCATCGTCGAAATCTGGCCAGAAGGTATCGGTGAAATAAAGCTCCGTGTAGGCGAGCTGCCAAAGCAGGAAATTGGAAATGCGCTCTTCCCCGCCGGTGCGCACGAACAGGTCGGGCTCCGGCGCGTAGGCCATCGCCAGGTGCGGCTCGAGGTCGGTCTCCTCGAACGCTGGCGAAGCGCCGGGCTCCATGCCCGAGGCCGCAACCATCTTGTTGATTGCCTGCGTGATGTCCCAGCGCCCGCCGTAGTTGGCGCAAATGGTAACGGTCATGCTGGTGTTGTTGGCAGTGCGACGCTCGGCGTCGGCGATCATGGCGCGCAGTTTTACATCGAAGCGCGACAGGTCGCCGACCACTTTCAGGCGGATGTCGTTAAGGTGCATTTTTGCCACTTCCCGTTCCAGCGCAGTGACGAAAAGCCGCATCAGCAACGACACTTCATCGGCCGGCCGGCGCCAGTTTTCGGAGCTGAACGCGAACAGGGTCAGATACTCGACGCCGCGTTCGGCACAGGCCTCTACCATGCCGCGTACGGCATCGACGCCCTTGACATGTCCGGCCACGCGCGGCAGGAAGCGTTTCGTCGCCCAGCGCCCGTTGCCGTCCATGATGATCGCAATATGGCGTGGAACGGTCGTGCCCGGTGGCACGACCTGAGTCGAACTAGCGGGCTTCATGGCTGAGAGTCCGAGAAAATGGCACGACGCAAAGTGATGTTCCCGACTCTGGGTGAAAGGGTGGCAGACATGGGCAATCGATGCCTACACCGTCAGGACTTCTTTTTCTTTGTCAGCGACGAGCTTGTCGACTTCAGTCACGAAACGGTCCGTCATTTTCTGTACCTCGTCCTGTGCACGCCGCTCGTCGTCTTCCGAACATGCCTTGTCCTTGAGGATTTTCTTCAAACCTTCATTGGCATCCCGACGGATGTTCCGGATCGCGATCTTGGCATCTTCTGCTTCGCTCTTGACAAGCTTGACCATCTCCTTGCGCCGCTCTTCGGTCAGCGGTGGTGTCGGGACGCGGATCATCTCTCCCTGGGTGGACGGATTCAAGCCCAGGTCGGCATCGCGGATCGCTTTTTCGACGCCGGCGACCATCTTCTTTTCAAAGGGTTGAACACCGATGGTGCGAGCGTCGATCAGCGTCACATTGGCAACCTGCGACAGCAGCGTCGGGTTGCCGTAATAGTCGACATGGACATGGTCGAGAATGCCGATGTGGGCGCGGCCGGTACGAACCTTGGCCAGGTCCGCCTTGAGCGTCTCGATCGACTTGTTCATGCGTTGATCGGTATTCTTCTTGACGTCAGCAATGGTCATGCCGCTCTCCTGTAAGACAGTTGGTTTTCAATGCATCGGTTTTCAATGCGTGTGCGATGTCGGGGTCCGCACGGGCCATGTGGTCAGGCCCGGCACCCGGATGCACGACCGGATTCATGACCGGATTCAAACGTGCACAAGTGTACCCTCGTCCTCACCCAAAATCACGCGCTTCAATGCGCCCGGCTTGATGATCGAAAATACCTTGATCGGCAGTTTTTGGTCGCGGCACAGCGCGAACGCGGTGGCATCCATGACCTGCAGATGTTTGGCGATGGCTTCGTCGAAGGTAATGGTGGAGTAGCGGGTGGCAGTCGGGTCCTTCTTCGGATCGGCGCTGTAGACACCATCGACCTTGGTTGCCTTTAGGACGATCTGCGCACCGATTTCCGAGCCGCGCAAGGCGGCGGCGGTGTCGGTGGTAAAAAACGGGTTACCGGTGCCGGCGGCGAAGACCACGATCTTGCCCTCTTCGAGGTACTGCAAGGCCTTCGGCCGCACGTAGGGCTCGACCACCTGCTCGATGGCGATGGCCGACATGACGCGGGCGGTGATGCCGGCCTGGCGCATGGCATCGGCTAACGCCAGCGAATTCATGACGGTCGCCAGCATGCCCATGTAATCGGCGGTGGCGCGATCCATGCCTTGGGCGCCGGGCGCGACGCCACGGAAGATATTACCGCCACCGATGACGATCGCAAGCTCGACGCCCAGCGCCGCGACTTCGGCGACGTCGGATACCATCCGGTCGATCGTCACGCGGTTGATGCCATAGGGATCGTCGCCCATCAGCGCTTCACCGGAGAGTTTGAGTAGGACGCGCTTGTACGCTGCTTTGGTCATGTCAGGACTCCTGTCGGGTACGGTGTGCTCAGTATGAAAAACGGGCCTTTCGGCCCGATGGTCCTGCCTGTCGTTGCTTATGCCTGTTTGGCCGCCGCAACCTGCGCTGCCACCTCGGCAGCAAAGTCATCCTGCTTCTTCTCGATGCCCTCACCCACCACGTACATGGTGAACGACTTGACCGCGGTCGCAGTCGCTTTCAGCATCTGCTCGACGGTCTGCTTGTCATTCTTGACGAAGGTCTGATTGAACAGCGAGACTTCCTTCAGGTACTTCTGGACGCCGCCATCGATGCGCTTGGCAACGATTTCAGCCGACTGCACCGGCTTGCCGGCAGCTTCGGCGGTCTTGCGGTCTTCGTCCGCCTTGGCGGTTGCAACCGAACGCTCGGTCTCGATCAATTCGGCTGGCACGTCGGCGCTGGTGAGTGCGACCGGCTTCATTGCCGCCACATGCATCGCCACGTCCTTGGCGACCTGCTCTTCGGCGCCTTCATATTCTACGATGACGCCGATACGGGTGCCGTGCAGGTACGAGGTCAGCTTGGCGCCGGTGTCGAAGCGCTTGAAGCGGCGGATCGACATGTTTTCGCCGATACGGCCGATCAGTTCGGCACGCTTTTCTTCTACCGTCTTGCCATCCATCGGCAAGGCGCCCAAGGCAGCGAGGTCGGCCGGGTTCTTCTCGGCGATCAGCTTGGCGCAAGCCTGGGCCAAGGCCAGGAACTCATCATTCTTGGTGACAAAGTCAGTTTCGCAATTGATCTCGACCAAAGCACCGACGTTTCCTTGGATGTAAGCAGCGACCACGCCTTCGGCAGTCACACGCGACGAGGCCTTGGAAGCCTTGCTGCCCAGTTTCACACGCAGTATTTCTTCGGCCTTGACTGCATCGCCATCGGCTTCGGTCAGTGCTTTCTTGCATTCCATCATCGGCGCGTCGGTCTTTGCACGCAGTTCGCCGACCATTGCAGCGGTAATTGTCGCCATATCAATCTCCTCAATCAGCACCCGTCCGCTCGGACCGATGCTGCAAAATCATGTAATAAAAACGGATCGAAAAAAAGGGGCTAACCCATGGTGCCCCAATTCTGCTTCACCTCCGAAGCACGCTGTCGTCAGAGGCGAAGACTCAGGACTGCTCGCTGACCTCGACGAATTCGTCGCCGGTAGCGCCGCTCTTGATGGCGTCGACCAGTTCATTGGTCGCGCTGGCGCGGCCTTCGAGGATCGCGTCAGCGACACCGCGGGCGTACAGCATGATTGCCTTCGACGAGTCGTCGTTACCTGGAATTACGTACGTCACGCCTTCCGGCGAGTGGTTGGTATCGACCACGCCGATGACCGGGATGCCGAGCTTGGCCGCCTCGGTGATCGCGCCCTTGTGATAGCCGACGTCGACGACGAAAATCGCGTCAGGGATACCGCCCATGTCCTTGATGCCGCCAATGGATTTTTGCAGCTTGATCATTTCACGCTGAAACATCAGGCCTTCTTTTTTCGACAGCTTCTCGACCGAACCGTCTTCGATCGAGGCTTCCATTTCCTTCAGGCGTTTGATCGATGTCTTGATCGTCTTGAAGTTGGTCAGCATGCCGCCGAGCCAGCGCTGGTCGACGAAAGGCACGCCGGCACGTGCTGCCTCGGCTGCGATCGTTTCGCGCGCCTGGCGCTTGGTACCGACCATCAGGATAGTGCCGCGGTTCGACGACAACTGGCGGATGTACTTCATCGCATCCTGGTACATGGCCAGGGTTTTTTCCAGGTTGACGATGTGAATCTTGTTACGATGACCAAAGATGTACGGCGCCATCTTCGGGTTCCAGAAGCGGGTTTGATGGCCAAAGTGAACGCCGGCTTCCAGCATTTCGCGCATTGTGACTGACATGATGATTTCTCCAGGGTTGGGTCTGGAATCCGCCCAGCTACACCGGCCGACAGCCTTTGCGTTGCTCCCGGAAAACATGATCCGGGTGATGGCTGCGCTGGCATCGGACGGGCACCCTTGATGGGGCGGACTCGCGATTTTAAAAACAATTAGCGTGATTACTTTCCAAGCTAACCCGAGATTCTACCCTAAAACGTACCCTTCCTTCAAGTCCGGCAGGCTTTTGCGCAGCGCATCTTGCGGCGCTGGCCCACAGCCCGCCGTTAGAGGCTTCGTTGAAAGCTCCATTACAAGCTCCGAAGCCCCTGCTGATAAGCTCGTTTATAATCTGCAGAACAGCTCATTCACTCAGGCCCCCAGCGCAACACCGCTCCGGCCGTAATAGGTTTACCCCCATGGCATCCCCAATCAAGACTGAAAAAGACATCGCCGGCATGCGCGTCGCCGGCAAACTGGCTGCGGAAGTGCTCGATTTTATCGCGCCGCATGTCAAGGCAGGCGTGACCACAGGCGAGATCGACCGCCTATGCCACGAATACATGACCGACGTCCAGGGCAGCATCCCGGCCCCGCTGAACTATTGCCCGCCGGGCTACACACCGTATCCGAAGGCAATCTGCACTTCTGTCAATGATGTGGTCTGCCACGGCATCCCGGGCGACAAGGTCCTCAAGAACGGCGACGTCGTCAATCTCGACATCACCGTGATCAAGGATGGTTATCACGGTGACAACAGCCGCATGTACTACATTGGCGAGCCGTCGATCCTGGCCAAGCGCCTGGGTGACATCACCTATGAATGCATGTGGCTGGGCATTTCGAAGATCAAGCCGGGCGCCCACTTGGGCGACATCGGCTTCGTGATCCAGCAGCATGCCGAAAAAGCCGGCTACAGCGTTGTGCGCGAATTCTGCGGCCACGGCATCGGCACCGTCTTCCACGAAGAGCCACAGGTCCTGCACTACGGCCGGCCCGGCACGCTGGAAGAACTGGTGGCAGGCATGATCTTCACGGTCGAGCCGATGATCAACGC
>JACMRD010000216.1 GCA_014376645.1 Herminiimonas sp.
TCAAGCGCTCGGCGCATGCCATCACGTTCCTGCATCCGCACGGCTGGAGCTACTACGATACCCTCCGCGAGAAGTTGCACTGGAACGAATATCCGTCGGTGGAAGGTCGGTTAAAATAATCAACTTCGATAATCCGCTTCGGCGCAACCCGGCCGACGTTTTCTGCGGCGCCTCCCGCTTACTTTAGAACTGCTGCATGCTGCGAACGCTTTCCATCCGCGACTTTGTCATCGTCGACGTCATCGAGCTTGAATTTTCCGCGGGGTTTTCGGTCTTCACCGGCGAAACCGGCGCCGGCAAGTCGATCCTGATCGACGCGCTGGCGCTGGCGCTGGGCGGACGCGGTGACGCCAGCGTGGTGCGTGAGGGCGCTGCCCGCGCTGACATCACGGCCGATTTCGCCGCTTCGCCGGAAGTCGAGAGCTGGCTGGTCACCAATGCCTGCCAGGTCGAGGAGGGCGGGGTGCTGCTGCGCCGGGTGATCGACAACGCCGGCCGCTCCAAGGCCTTCATCAACGGCATCGCCGCCACCGCCACCCAGTTGCGCGAACTCGGCGAGATGCTGGTCGACATACACGGCCAGCACGCCCATCAGTCGCTGTTGAAAACCGACGCCCAGCGCCAGTTGCTCGATACCCAAGCCGGCCTGCAGGAACAGGTCAAGGCCGTCACCGCCGCCTATCGCAGCTGGCGCGCCCTGGCCCGGCAGCGCGAGGAATTCGAGCGCAATGCCAAGAACGTGCTGGTCGAGCGTGAACGGCTCGAGTGGCAGGTCAGCGAACTCGACAAGCTCGCGGCCCGGCCCGGCGAGTGGAGCGAGGTCAGCACCGAACACAGCCGCCTGTCGCATGCCGCCGCCTTGATCGACGGCGCACAGGAAGCCCTGAACGCGATTTCGGAAGCCGACCAGCCGATGCTCTCGCAGCTGATGTCGCTGAACTCCAAGCTCGACAAGCTGGCCGGGATCGATGCCGACCTCAAGCCGATCATCGAATTGCTCGAGCCGGCGCGCATCCAGTTGCAGGAAGCGGTGTACGGCCTGAACGATTATCTGTCGAAGGTCGAGCTGGACCCGGCACGCCTGCGCAGCGTCGAAGCGCGGATGTCGGACCTGCACGTCACCGCCCGGAAGTTCCGGGTCCAGCCGGAAGATCTGCCGGCCGAGTTCGACAGCCTGTCGGCGCAGTTGCGCCAACTGGCGGCGGCCACCGACATGGCGTCGCTGCGGGCCCAGGAAGACCAGGCGCGTGATGCCTACATGGCGCTGGCCACCAAGCTCGGCAAGGCGCGCGCCAAGGCAGCCGCCGCCCTGAGTACCGCCGTTACAGCGGCCATGCAGGACCTGAGCATGAGCGGTGGCCGGTTCTCGGTGGCGCTGCAGCCGGGCGAGCCTGGCGCTTCCGGTATCGAACAGATCGAGTTCATGGTGGCCGGTCACGCCGGCACCACCCTGCGACCCCTTGCAAAAGTTGCCTCTGGCGGTGAGCTCGCGCGCATCGCGCTGGCCATTTCCGTGATCACCTCGGCCAGCACCGCCACGCCGACTTTGATCTTCGACGAGGTCGACAGCGGCATCGGCGGCGGCGTGGCCGAGGTGGTCGGCCGTCTGCTCAAGCGGCTGGGTCAGGATCGCCAGGTATTGTGCGTGACCCATCTGCCGCAGGTAGCCAGCCAGGCCAGCCAGCATTTCGAAGTCAGCAAGGCCAGCAGCAACGGCAAGCCGGTATCGCGCATCCAGGTGCTCGACGCCAAGGCCCGGGTGGAAGAGGTGGCCCGCATGCTGGGCGGACTCGAGATTACGGCCACTACCCGCAAGCATGCGCGTGAATTGCTGGCGCTGTAAGGGCAGAGCGGCGTGACGGCGGGCGCATGTAGTGCCGTCGGACGCAAGCCAGCCGGTCAGTTTTCCCTCATTACCTTGATCAACGAGCAACGGACCCATCATGTCTTTTCATAAAGAACCGCCCTACACCCACGGCACGCTGCCAAAGACCGCGATCGTGCTGATCAACCTCGGCACACCCGATGCACCGACCTCGTCGGCGGTGCGGCGCTACCTGAAGGAATTCCTGTCCGATCCGCGGGTGGTCGAGATTCCAAGGGCGGTGTGGTGGATGATCCTGAACTGCATCATCCTGCCCTTGCGCAGCAAGAAATCGGCGCAGAAATACGCCTCGATCTGGACCAACGAGGGCTCGCCGCTGAAGGTACACACGCAAAAACAGGCGACTCTGCTGCGCGGCTACCTGGGCGAGCGCGGTCACGATGTCGAAGTAGAATATGCGATGCGCTACGGCAGTCCGTCGGTCGACAGCGTGCTCGACAAGCTGCATGCAGACGGCTGCGAGCGCATCCTGATCGTGCCGGCGTATCCGCAGTATTCAGCGACCACGACCGCCTCGATCTTCGACGCAGTGTTCGGACACTACCGTGCCGTGCGTAACATGCCGGAGCTGCGCGTGATCAAGCACTATCACGATCATCCGGCCTATGTGGAGGCGTTGCGGCAATCGGTGCTCGCCTACTGGCAAAAGAACGGCCGTCCGGACAAGCTGGTGATGAGTTTTCATGGCATCCCGAAACGCAGCCTGATGATGGGCGATCCCTACCATTGCGAGTGCTACAAAACGGCCCGGCTGCTGGCGACCGCGCTCGGTCTGAGCCAGGAGCAGTGGCAGGTCACGTTCCAGTCACGTTTCGGCCGTGCCGAATGGCTGCAGCCGTACACTGCGCCGACTTTGCAGAAACTCGGACGCGAAGGCGTGGGCCGGGTCGACGTGATGTGCCCGGGCTTCACAGGGGACTGTCTGGAAACGCTGGAGGAAATCGCCATGGAAGCGCGGCATGACTTTCTGGAAGCGGGCGGCAAGGACTTCCATTACATCCCCTGCCTGAATCAAGCCCCTGCCGGCATCTCGGCGCTGGCCGACATCGCGGAACAACACATGGGCGGCTGGCCCACCCGGCGCGACGCGCCGGAATCCGCGGCCCGGGCCGAGCAGGCTCGCCAGTCGGCAATACATGCCAAAGCGCTGGGCGCCCTGAACTGATCAGTACAACGCAAACAGACCGGCGTAACAAATGATTGCTGCGGACAGGGCGGCATACGCCAGGACGGTGGCGGAGATCAGGGAAAGCTTGCTGGAGGGTAGAGTCATGTCGCGGGGTTTCTCAGTATCGATCGGGAAGCCGTTAGCGTAAAACCGCTTGTCTGGCCTGTGAGCATCTATTGCGTAACGGTTGTAACAAAAAATTACTTCCCGGAAAGAATGTAGCCTCAGTATTTGCCCCGGTCATGAAAAGTTCAACCAAACTTTCCTTACTCGTTGCCTCAATACCCCTTGAAATAATGTGGGAAAGCCCCACTTCATTCCTCACATAGAACTTCACAACCTTAAGTCATTGATTTTGGGAGATTTATTAATGCAAGATCACGAAAAACAATCCGCGACCGGCGTACCGCCCGAGTCGGGCAACGATGCCATCAACAATGCCGCAGCCGAAAGCGCCGCGGGTGCTTCCTCGGTCACTGATCCCGTCGCTGCACTGGAAGCGCAACTGGCGATTGCCGATGCCAAGGCAAGGGACCTGCAGGACGCGTTCTTGCGTGCCAAGGCAGAGGGCGACAACATACGCCGCCGGGCCCAGGAAGACATCGGGAAGGCGCATAAATTTGCCATTGAAGGGTTTGCCGAAGCCATGGTGCCGGTCAAGGACAGCCTTGAAATGGCCATGAAGGTCGAAACGCCCTCCGTCGATTCTTACAAAGAAGGCGTGGAAGCCACGCTGCGCCAACTGACGTCGGCCTTCGAGAAGAATCGTCTCATGGAAATCAATCCGCAGCCGGGCGACAAGCTCGACCCCATGAAGCACCAGGCCATCTCGATGGTGCCGGCGGCGCAGGAAGCCAATACCATCGTCACCGTCCTGCAAAAGGGCTACATGATTTCGGATCGCTTGTTGCGGCCGGCGCTCGTGACCGTGGCAGGCTGAGGCAGGTCGGATCAAAAAACTTATCGGACATGGTTGAAAGAGATATTTATCTCCGCATATCTGGATCACCGGGAATTATTTTTCCCATAATCACCTGCAAGTCAATTTTCAATATCGTTATTTAAGGAAAATCATCATGGGCATCATCATCGGCATCGACCTGGGCACCACCAATTCTTGCGTCGCCATCATGGAAGGCGGCAAGCCGAAAGTGATCGAGAATTCGGAAGGCGCGCGCACCACGCCGTCCGTGATCGCGTATCAGGAAGACGGCGAGATCCTGGTCGGTGCGCCGGCCAAGCGGCAAGCGGTGACCAACCCGAAAAATACCCTGTACGCAGTCAAGCGCCTGATCGGCCGCAAATTCGACGAGAAGGAAGTCCAGAAAGACATCGGCATGATGCCGTACCAGATCGTCAAGGCCGATAACGGCGACGCCTGGATCTCGGTGCGCGACAAGAAGCTCGCGGCGCAGCAGATCTCGGCTGAAATCCTGCGCAAGATGAAAAAGACCGCCGAAGACTACCTCGGCCATGAAGTCACCGAAGCTGTCATCACGGTGCCGGCCTACTTCAACGATGCCCAGCGTCAGGCGACCAAGGATGCCGGCCGTATCGCCGGTCTGGACGTCAAGCGGATCATCAACGAGCCGACCGCAGCCGCACTGGCTTTCGGTTTGGACAAGACCGGCAAGGGCGACCGCAAGATCGCGGTCTATGACCTCGGTGGCGGTACCTTCGACATCTCGATCATCGAGATCGCCGACGTCGATGGCGAGATGCAGTTCGAAGTCCTCTCCACCAATGGCGATACGTTCCTGGGCGGTGAGGACTTCGACCAGCGCATCATCGATTACATCATCGACGAATTCAAGAAGATCAACGGTCTCGACCTGTCCAAGGACGCCATCGCCCTGCAGCGCATCAAGGCTTCGGCCGAGCGCGCCAAGATCGAACTGTCGTCATCGCAGCAGACCGAGATCAACGAGCCGTACATCGCCATGGCCAACGGCGCACCGGTCCATCTGAACTTGAAGATGACCCGTGCGAAGCTGGAATCGCTGGTCGAGGAACTGATCCTCAAAACCATCGAGCCTTGCCGCATGGCGATCAAGGATGCCGGTGTCAAGGTCACGGAAATCGACGACATCATCCTGGTCGGCGGCATGACCCGGATGCCGAAGGTGCAGGAAAAGGTCAAGGAATTCTTCGGCAAGGACCCGCGCAAGGACGTCAACCCTGACGAAGCCGTCGCTGTCGGCGCCGCGATCCAGGGTTCGGTGCTCTCGGGCGACCGCAAGGATCTGTTGCTGCTGGACGTGACCCCGCTGTCGCTCGGTATCGAGACGCTCGGTGGCGTGATGACCAAGATGATCCAGAAGAACACCACGATCCCGACCAAGTTCAGCCAGGTGTTCTCGACGGCCGACGACAATCAGCCGGCCGTGACGATCAAGGTCTATCAGGGCGAGCGCGAAATGGCCGTCGGTAACAAGGGCCTGGGCGAGTTCAATCTCGAAGGCATTCCGCCATCGGCCCGCGGCACGCCGCAGATCGAAGTGACATTCGACATCGACGCCAACGGCATCCTGCACGTGGGCGCCAAGGACAAGGCCACCGGCAAGGAAAACAAGATCACCATCAAGGCCAACTCCGGCCTGACGGAAGAAGAGATCCAGAAAATGGTGCGTGACGCCGAAGCCAATGCCGAAGAAGACAAGCGGCTGAAGGAAGTGGCCGAAGCACACAATCAGGGCGATGCACTGGTGCATTCGACCAAAAAGGCGCTGACCGAATATGGCGACAAGATCGACGCAGCTGAAAAGACCGCGATCGAAGCCGCCATCAAGGAGCTGGAAGACGCATTGAAGGCCAACGACAAGTCGGTCATCGATGCCAAATCCGCAGCGCTGTCGGCGGCAGCCCAGAAGCTGGGCGAAAAGATGTACGCCGACATGCAGGCACAGCAGGCCGCCGGTGCGGCGGCTGATGGTGCCGCAGCGGGTGGTCAGGGTGCGGCCGGTGGCGCCGAAGCCAAGGCCAAGGAAGAAGACGTCGTCGACGCCGATTTCAAGGAAGTCAAAGAAAACAAGTAAGCAGGCGGCCTGACACGCCCACTGCCGTCCTTACCAGCCGAGTCGATGACCGGTCTGCCATGAACGCCGTCAGGCCTACCTGAGCGTCCATGTGCAGTTCCGAGCTTCGCTCGGCGTTTTTGCTGTGATTTGAGAAAGTGCCTACGACATGGCAAAGCGCGATTTTTACGAGATTCTGGGCGTTGCGAAGAATGCTTCTGACGAAGAGATCAAGAAGGCATACCGCAAGCTCGCAATGAAGCACCATCCTGACCGCAACCCGGACAGCAAGGGATCGGAAGACAAGTTCAAGGAGGCCAAGGAAGCCTACGAGATGCTGTCTGATCCGCAGAAACGGGATGCCTATGACCGATACGGCCATGCCGGCGTCGACCCCAACATGGGCGGTGGCGGCGGTGGCGGTTTCGGCGGTGGCGCCGGCGGTTTCGCCGATGCTTTCGGCGACATCTTCGGTGACATCTTCGGTGGGGCCGCGGGTGCCCGCGGTGGCCGTCCGAATGCCGGTCCGCAGGTCTACCGTGGCGCCGACCTGCGCTACAACCTGGAAATCACGCTGGAGCAGGCCGCCAACGGATTCGACACCACCATCCGGGTGCCGTCCTGGGACGCCTGCGAAGTCTGTCACGGTTCCGGCGCCAAGCCGGGTACCGCACCGACCACCTGCCCGACCTGCGGCGGCCACGGGCAAGTACGCATGCAGCAGGGATTCTTCAGCATCCAGCAGACCTGCCCGAAATGCCACGGCACCGGCAAGATCATTCCGGAGCCCTGCACCACGTGCGCCGGCGCCGGACGCATCAAGCGCAACAAGACGCTGGAAGTGAAGATCCCGGCCGGTATCGACGACGGCATGCGCATCCGCTCCTCCGGCAACGGCGAACCCGGCATGAACGGCGGGCCACCCGGCGACCTGTACGTGGAAATCCACATCAAGCCGCATGGCGTCTTCCAGCGCGACGGCGACGACCTGCATTGCGAGATGACGATCTCCTACACCCGTGCAGCCTTGGGCGGCGAGATCGAGGTGCCGACCCTGTCCGGTAAGGCCTCCTTCACGATTCCAGAGGGCACGCAATCGGGCAAGACGTTCCGCCTTCGCAGCAAGGGCATCAAGGGCGTGCGTTCCGGCTTTGCGGGTGACCTGTTCTGCCACGTCGTGGTTGAGACCCCGGTCAAGCTGACCGAGAAGCAGAAAGACCTGCTGCGTGAATTCGAACGCTCGACCACCGAGGGCGGCGCCAAGCACAGCCCGCAGACCAAGTCCTGGAAGGACAAGGTCAAGGAGTTTTTCGAGTAACACGCCCCATCAGTGCCCCTCGGCACCTGAACCGCTGCCTGCCGATGCCCGATCGGCGCAGCGGTTTTTTTACGCGCCATGATCTTCTGTAGAATTGCCGGCTGCGTCACTGCAGCGGCAAACCGTTGCAGAGCGACACAGCCGCACTTCCGCACTAAACATCACTGCCTCGAAAGTTTTTCATGACCGCACCCTACAGCGAAGATCGCGCACTCGATCGACTGTTCGAGAACAACCGCCGTTGGGCCGCTGCTACCACCGCCCGCGACCCCGAGTTCTTCAACAAGCTGGTCGCTCAGCAGAGTCCGGAGTTCCTGTGGATCGGCTGTTCCGATAGCCGGGTGCCGGCCAATGAACTGCTGGGACTGCTGCCGGGCGACGTCTTCGTCCATCGCAACATCGCCAACGTGATCGTCCACACCGACCTCAACTGCCTGTCGGTGCTGCAGTTCGCCGTCGATGTGCTGAAGGTGCGGCATGTGATCGTTTGCGGCCACCATGGCTGTTCCGGCGTGCATGCGGCATTGAATCGGCGCCGCGTCGGGCTGGCCGACAACTGGCTGCGACACGTACAGGACGTACACCAGAAGCACGAGCGCTACCTGGGCGAGGTACTGGCGCCTGAAGTCCGGCACAAGCGTCTGTGTGAATTGAACGTGCTGGAGCAGGTCGTCAATCTGTGCCAGACCACCATCGTCCAGGACGCCTGGGAGCGTGAGCAGCCGCTGACAATCCACAGCTGGGTCTATGGCCTGAAGGATGGGTTATTGCACGATCTCGGAATGACCGTCAGCTCCCTCGACGAACTCACACCAATGTTGGCGCAAGGCCTGTCGAGGTTTGAAAATACCGATTAGAAGCAGTGTTCGGGCGCTGGAAAGCGCTTGTCCTTGACCGCCGCGACGTAAGCCCGCACCGCGGCGTCGATGCTGGTTTGCCCCTCCATGAAGTTCTTCACGAAGCGTGCCTTGTGACCCGGGAAAGTGCCGAGCATGTCATGCATCACCAGCACCTGGCCCGAGCAATCGACACCGGCGCCGATACCGATGGTCGGAATTGCCAGCATATCCGTGACATCCTGGCCAAGTGCTGCCGGAATCGCTTCCAACACCAGCAACTGGGCGCCCGCAACCTGCAGCGCAAACGCGTCGGCACGCAGCAGGTCGGCGCCGGCTTGTGTCTTGCCCTGCACCTTGTAGCCGCCCAGCTGATGCACCGACTGCGGCGTCAGGCCCAGATGCGCACACACCGGAATGGCGCGCTCGGTCAGGAAGCGCACGGTCTCGCTCAGCCACGCGCCGCCCTCGATCTTCACCATCTGCGCTCCGGCCTGCATCAGCAGCACCGCGTTGGCGTAGGCTGTTTGCGGTGTGCCGTAGCTACCGAACGGCATGTCGGCCACGATCAGCGCCGTGCGGTTGCCGCGTGCAACCGATGCGGTGTGATAGGCGATGTCGGCGACCGTCACCGGCAGCGTCGAGTCGTGGCCCTGGCAGACCATCCCGAGCGAGTCGCCTATCAGCAGTACCTCGACGCCGCAGCGGTCCATCAGCGCGGCGAAGCTGGCGTCGTAACAAGTGAGCATGGTGATCTTTTCACCGGTGTTGCGCAGTGCGGTCAGGGCAGGAATGGTGACCGCCTTGAGGCGCGTACCGGCCGCACCGCCATCCTGAAGATATCCTGCCATGTCATTCTCCCCGGCTGAAAAATTCGCGCTTGCCGCGCATGTTCTTGATGTGGTTGAGCAGCAGCTCGAAATCTTCGTCGCGCTCGATCGGGTTCAGGTACTCGGTATTGACGATCAACAGCGGGCCCTGTTCGTATTCATGAAAGAAGCGGCTGTAGCTTTCGCAGAGCCGGTTCAGGTAGGGCTCAGAAATGCCGCTTTCGATGGACACGCCGCGCTTGCGCACCCGCTCGATCAGGGTCTCGGGCGAGGCCTGTAGGTAGATCACCAGGTCCGGCGTCGGCGCCTGCGGATGCATGTGGTCATAGAGCTGCTGGTACAAAGCCATTTCATCCTCGGCCAGCGTCAGGCGGGCGAACAATGGGTCCTTGTCGAGCAAGAAATCCGACACGACCTGTGCATCGAACAGATGCGTCTGCGCCATCGCCTGCAGCTGGTTCACGCGCTGGAACAGGAAGGTCATCTGGGCCGGCAGCGCATAGCGCGCGGAGTCGCGGTAGAAGCGCTCCAGGAACGGATTATCGGCCGGATGTTCCAGCAGCGTCTGGGCTTCGAAGCGGGCAGCGATCTTGGTGGCCAGGGTGGTCTTGCCGGCCCCGATCGGACCTTCGACGACGACATAGCGGTAAGTATCGAAATTCATTGTTCACCTGATTGGAATGAAGGGTTCGGTAGAGTGCACGGTGCACCCTGTGGTCAGGCGGCGATCCGCTGGATCACCTGCAAGGCAACGGCCGGCGCGAACCCATGCGCCGGGCCTTCACCGGGAATCGTGATCATCGGTGCGATCTGCAGCAGAGGGATGAGCGCGAAGGCCCGCTGCGACAGGCGCGGGTGCGGAATCGTCAGCAGGGGCGTCTGCACCGTCTGCTGGCCGTACAGAAGAATATCCAGGTCGAGGGTGCGTGGCGCGTTCGGATATGGCCGTACGCGCCCGTGCCGGTTCTCGATCGCCTGCAGCGCGTCGAGCAGCGCGGCGGCGGAGAGGGTGGTGTCGATCGCGGCGACGGCATTGACGTAATCGTCGCCGCCGGCGTCCATCGGCGCGGTGCGAAACAGCGACGAGCGTTCGACCACCCATGTGCCGGGCAGCGTCTCGAGCGCGCCGAAGGCCGCTTCGACAGTGGTCTTGGCGTCGCCGAGGTTGGCGCCGATGCCGATGTAGGCCCGCACCGCCAGAGCGGCAGCAGCGCCGTCAGCCGGCGTGTCTTTACTCGGCATTGTCGACATGGTCGGCCGGTGCGGCTCCGGGCGCTTTGCCACGGCCGCTGCGGCGGCGCACACGCTTCTTGCCGGAGGGGTCGGAGGCACCCGGTTTTTTCTCCAGCAGCGCTTCGCGGCCGGCGGTGTCGGCATTCATGAAGTCGGTCCACCATTCGCCGATTTCGGCATCGATCTCGCCGGACTCGCAGCGCAGCAGCAGGAAGTCATAACCGGCGCGCAGGCGCACATGTTCCAACAGCTTGTAGGGTGCCTTGCCGACCCGGCGCTCGAAGCGCGGTTGCATGGCCCAGATGTCGCGCATGTCGGAGGCGATTTTCCTTTGCA
>JACMRD010000217.1 GCA_014376645.1 Herminiimonas sp.
AGCGCCGCCTTCGCAACCGACAACGAACGCGGCGCACTCGCCACGCCCCCCGACTGCACGTCACCCGACAGTTGACCGCCCTCTTCCACGACCAGCTTGCCATATCGGATCTTGCCCGATACCTTGCCCGTGCCGAAGATGACCAGCTTCTGACGCACGGTCAGTTCGCCTTCGAAGTCACCGCGAATCTCCGCCAGATCGACTTCGGCCGAACCGGTGAAGGCGCCCATTTCAGCGATCTGGATCACGCGGGAATTCATCGTCGCTTCGACCCGGCCCTCGACCACGAGCGTGTCGCAGTCGCTGATCTCGACGCCCTTGAGCTTGATGTTCGGACCGACGATCAGTTTGCTGCCGACTTCGTTGGTGCTGTGCTGCGAGGTGTCGACCGGCGGTGTCGGCGTGCTGCTCGTGCTGCTGCCATTGCGCTCTGCGGGGGTGGCGACCTTCGGCAAGCCGCCGGCGCCGGTCTGCAGCAATGGGCTGCCATTGCTGAGCGGAGAACTTGGTGAATTCGGTGTATCGCGCTTGCCAAAAAGCGTTTCGGATCGAAGCATGGTATCTCCCTTAAATTTGTTACATGGTGCAGTGACACGACGACGATATCGATGTCGGACGAAGTGGGCGCCGACGGTACATGGGCTGCGTGGAATCGGCCCTTGTGCCGCACAGTGCGCCCGACGAATACAGACTGGAAGACTGCTGTCTGCTTCCAGGACGGCGTGCAGAATTCTGCAGCGCATCGATTGGTCTACAGTAAGTTCATAAAGTTCCGGCACTGTTACATTTTTAAAAAAGCACGACCGTACCGCCATGCGCTATAGTCGCCGCACCACCAGTCCGGTGCCGTGCCACATCCCGCCAGCGCAGCGGGTTCGCCCCCTACTTCCTATATTCAGGAGCTCTCCCATGTCGACTTCCCTCATGAACCAGCAATTCCGCCTTGCTGCCCGTCCCGTCGGCATGCCCAAGCCGGGCGACTGGAGCTGCACCACGACGCCGGTGCGCGAACTGGCCGATGGCGAGGTCCTGATCAAGGTCCTGTACCTCTCGCTCGACCCGGCCATGCGTGGCTGGATGAACGACGGCAAATCGTACATCCGCCCGGTCGCCATCGACGAAGTCATGCGCGCCGGCGGCGCCGGTGTAGTGGTCGAATCGAAGTCGTCGAAATTCGCAGCGGGCGACATGGTCTGCGGTGGCACCGGCGTGCAGCAGTACTGGCAAGGCGCAGCCGACGACAAGACCGCCGGCTTCTACAAGGTCGATACCTCGCGCGCACCGCTGCCGAAATACCTGAATGCGCTGGGCATGCCCGGCATGACCGCCTACTTCGGCTTGCTCGAAGTCGGCATGCCGAAGGCCGGCGAGACGGTTGTCGTCTCGGGCGCGGCCGGCGCCGTTGGTCAGACCGTCGGCCAGGTCGCGAAGCACAAAGGCTGCCGCGTGGTTGGCATTGCCGGCGGCAAGGACAAGTGCGACTTCGTTGTCAATGAACTCGGCTTCGACGCCTGCATCGACTACAAGGGCGGCTCGGTCAAGGATGGCCTGAAGGAGCATTGCCCGAAAGGCGTCGACATCTACTTCGACAACGTCGGCGGCGAGATCCTTGACGCGGTCCTGACCCGCATCAACCTGAAGGCCCGCATCATCATCTGCGGCGCGATCAGCCAGTACAACAACACCACGCCGGTCAAGGGCCCGGCCAACTACCTCTCGCTGCTGGTGAACCGAGCACGCATGGAAGGGATCGTAGTCTTCGACTATGCCGACCGCTACAGCGTTGGAGTGGCAGAAATGGCGAAGTGGATGCAGGCCGGCACCTTCAAGACCCGCGAAGACATCGTCCAGGGATTGGAGAATTTTCCGGAAACGCTGTTGATGCTGTTTGAAGGGAAGAATTTCGGGAAGCTGATCTTGCAGGTGGCGGAAGTCTGAGTCGTCGGCGGATTCGTGCAAGCAGCAGGCCGCCACGCATCTCGGAAATTAGCTCCCATCGATTCAAATAGACACGCAAATATGGACGATTAATCTATTTTATCGTCCAAATATGAGCGCCAATCAAGAAAAACTTGATAAGTGGCTGCGGTCGCACGATAATCAACCGTATTTGGGCGCCAAGCAGATTGGGGCATCCTTATTTGGGCGAACATCATGCAAAGCAGTCCCATTCCCCTTCCTGTCGAACGCGCCTTGCTCAGGGTCGGCCAAAGCATCGGCTTGGCCCGACGGCGCAGACACCTGTCCCAGGAAGCCCTGGCTGAGCGTATCGGTGCCTCCGTCAATACGGTCAGGCGCATGGAAGATGGCCATCCAGGCACAGCCCTCCAATACTTTGCCCGCGCGCTTCAGGTCTTCGGAGAACTCGACAAGTTCGAACAGCTCATGGACACGGCGCAGGATTCAGTGGGCATGGCCATGATGGACGAGAACCTGCCGCAACGGATTCGTACCCCGCGCCGTACCCGCGAGCCTGGCGCATTTTGAGCGGCTTGGTATAGCCGAAGAAAGTCGTCATGGCCACCAGGCATACTGAAAAACGAGTCACCGCTGGCGCGGCCTCTAAAGTCGAATTGGACGTCTGCCTGGGGCAAGCCGGTGCACCTGTCGGCAAACTCATTTACGTCAAGGATGGCCCTCGTGAGTTCTCACAGTTCGCTTACCGGGGCGAATGGTTAGCGAGCCCTGCCGCGTTCGACATCTCCCCTGATTTGTTCCGTATCCTCGGCCACCAGTTGCGCAAGGCGCCGTCCAGGGACGACTCATGCTTTTTTCTTGCGCTCGCCGATACTGAACCGGACAGCTGGGGACGCCGCGTCATCGCACGTGCCCACGCCAAGGAGCGTCAGCGTGACCCTGCGCTGCGCGCATTGACAGAGCTGGACTATCTCTGCGCAGTGGATGATTTCAGCCGCATCGGCGCACTTCGGTTGCGCGACGCGGCGCACACCACCCTGCGCACGATCGAAGAAGGCAAGCGTGCCACGCCGCCATTGCTGGAGCTCGAAAAAATGATGACGGCCTCACGCGCCGTTGAGTTGAGCAAAGAGACGGCAGAAGATCTCGAGTACCTCCAGGGAAAAGGCACCTCGTTGGGCGGCATGCGGCCCAAATGCACTGTACTTGACGCAGACGGCACGATCGCCTTGGGAAAATTTCCTAGCGTTGGTGACGAGCGCAGTGTGACTCGTGGCGAGGTTCTCGCCATGCGCCTTGCAAAGCTGGCAGGGATTGAGACGGCGCACGCGCGCATCGTGATGGTCCAGGGTGATCCGGTGGCCATCATCCGCCGGTTCGACAGAACACCGAACCAGGGCCGCATCCCCTACCTGTCCGGGGCAACCTTGCTGCAGTCCAGCCGAAATGAAGAGCATTCCTACACGGAAGTCGTGGACGCGATGCGCTCGACGTGCATCGATTTCAGCGTCCAGGCCCGACAGCTCTGGCGCAGGCTGGTGTTCAATTTTTTGGTTACGAATGTCGACGATCATCTGCAAAACATTGGCTTCTTGTATGTGAACAACAATCAATGGCAGCTGTCGCCTGCCTTTGATTTGAATCCCTTTCCTGACAAGGACAGGGAGTCGAAGACCTGGCTGAGCGAAGACACTGGACCCATCACTACGGTGGCACAACTACTGGGGCAGGCCACCCGGTTCCAGCTTCATCCGCACGACGCGACCGCGGTGCTGGCGGAGGTGGTCGCGGCCGTCAGGCAGTGGCGCAACGTGGCCCTGGCGGCAGACGTCGGACTCTCCTCCGCAGAACTCAGAGACTTCGCGCCCGCGTTCG
>JACMRD010000030.1 GCA_014376645.1 Herminiimonas sp.
CCGGTGCCCACCGAGCCGCTGGCGGCTGCGGCGCACACCATCGGCTGGCGCACCAGCAAGTGGCCATTGAAGCGCGAGCACCTGTATCTGGTCGGCGGCGATTCACCGCTCGGCCTGCGTCTGCCGCTCGATACCCTGCCGTGGGTGCTGCCGGAGGACATCGAGCCGGAATTCGATGTCGATCCGTTTGCCGCGATCGGTGCCCTGCCGGACCCGGCGGCACCGCTCACCGCGCCGGCAAGCAGCACCGACCTGGCCGACCAACCCGATCCGCGCCAAGTCATCCACACCGCACTGGCAATCGAGGTACGCGCAGGCCGCCTGCATGTCTTCATGCCGCCGCTCAAGCACATCGCCGATTATCTGGCGCTGGTCACGGTCATCGAACAGACCGCCGCCGAACTGTCGCTGCGGCTCTGGCTGGAAGGCTACCCGCCGCCACGCGATGCCCGCGTCAAGATGCTCAGCGTGACACCCGACCCGGGCGTCATCGAAGTCAACATCCATCCCGCTTCGAGCTGGAACGAACTGACCTCGAACATCACGACCCTGTACGAAGAAGCCCGCCAGGCCCGCCTCGGCACCGAGAAATTCATGCTCGACGGCCGCCACACCGGCACCGGCGGCGGCAACCACGCCACGCTGGGCGGCATCACCGCCGCCGACAGTCCGATGCTGCGCCGGCCGGACCTGTTGCGCAGCCTGATCACGTACTGGCAGAATCACCCGGCGCTGTCATACCTTTTTTCCGGCACCTTCATCGGACCGACCAGCCAGGCGCCGCGGGTCGACGAGGCGCGCGACGACAATCTCTACGAACTGGCGATTGCATTCCAGCAGATGGAACATGCGTTGCCGGGCACTGAAGAAAGCAAGCGGCCGTGGCTGGTAGACCGGCTGCTGCGCAATCTGCTGGTCGATTTGACCGGCAACACGCATCGCTCCGAATTTTCGATCGACAAGCTGTATTCGCCGGACGGGCCGACCGGCCGGCTCGGGCTGGTGGAGTTCCGGGCCTTCGAGATGCCACCCCATGCGCGCATGAGCCTGGTGCAGATGCTCCTGTTGCGGGCACTGGTCGCCCGTTTCTGGCGCACGCCGTACAAGGGCAAGCTGATCCCGTGGGGCACGCAGTTGCACGACCGCTGGATGATGCCGCATTTTATCGCCGCCGACATGCGCGACGTGGTGCAGGACCTGCGCAGTGCCGGCTATGCCTTCGAGCAGCACTGGTTCGATCCGTTCATCGAATTCCGTTTCCCGCGCTACGGCACCGTCACGTACGAAGGCGTCGAGCTCGAACTGCGCCAGGCCATCGAACCATGGAACGTGCTGGGCGAGGAAGTCAGCACCGGCGGCACCGCGCGCTACGTCGATTCGTCGGTCGAGCGGATGCAGTTGCGGGTGCGCGGTCTGACCGACAGCCGCCACGTGGTCACCTGCAACGGCCGGCCGCTGCCGCTGCATCCGACCGGCGTGCCGGGCGAGTTCGTGGCCGGCGTGCGCTTCCGTGCATGGAGCCCATGGTCCGGGCTGCATCCGAGCATCGGTGTCCAGGCACCCCTGACATTCGACCTGGTCGATACCTGGAGCGACAGGGCCATCGGCGGTTGTGTGTATCATGTGTCGCATCCCGGCGGCCGCAATTACGAAGGATTTCCGGTCAATGCCAATGAAGCGGAGGCACGCCGTTTCGCTCGTTTCGTCGCACATGGCCATACCCCGGGTCCGGTCAAGATTGCTAGTGGGGATTTGAATCCGTCGTTTCCGTTCACGCTCGACTTGCGCTGGCAACCGGATTAGCGTTATCGCCTCACTTGCTCGCTTGAAGATCCAATGAACAATTCTTTGCTCGTACCCTATCCTGCCGTGCTCCATGGCTACGATGAAATGTTCGAAGCAGGCGGGCAGGCGCGTGCGCATTGGGCGCCGCTGCTCGATCACCTCGGCGCCGAAGGTCCCGAGGCGATGCGGCAGCGGGTCGAGTCGGTCGAGCGGCAGGTGCACGAAAACGGTGTGACCTACAACATCTACGCCGACCCCAAGGGCATGCAGCGGCCCTGGGAAATCGACGTCCTGCCGTTCATCCTCCCGGCTGACGAGTGGGCCGCGATCGAAGCCGCGGTGCGTCAGCGCGCCACCCTGCTCAACCGCATCCTGATCGACATCTACGGCGACCAGACCGTGCTCGGCGAAGGCTTGCTGCCGCCGGCACTGGTGCACGGGCATGCCGGCTTCCTGCGACCCTGCCACGGCATCCAGCAGATCGACGATGTGGCGCTGCACATGATCGCGGTCGATCTGGCGCGTTCGCCGGACGGCCGCTGGTGGGTCGTCACCGACCGTACCCAGGCACCGTCGGGCGCCGGTTATGCGCTGGAAAACCGCAGCGTGATTTCGCGCGCTTTCCCGGATCTGTTGCGCGAGTTGAAGGTGCAGCCGATCACCGGCTACTTCGATACCCTGCGTGACAGTCTGACCCACTGGGGCCGCCAATGCGCCGCACGCCATCGCGCCCGCTCGCGCACCAGCAACGCGTCGGCCAACGATGCCCTGCCGCTGATCGTGTTGCTGACGCCCGGACAGTTCAACGAGACCTATTACGAACAGACCTACCTGGCGCGGCACCTCGGCTTTCCGCTGGTCGAAGGCAGCGATCTGACGGTGCGTAACGGTATCGTCTGGCTCAAGACCTTGTCGGGACCGCAGCGGGTCGACGTCATTTTGCGCCGGGTCGACGATGATTTCTGCGATCCGCTGGAGTTGCGTTCGGATTCCGCCCTCGGCGTGGTCGGCCTGACGGACGCGGCGCGGCGCGGCAATGTCGTGATCGCCAACGGGCTCGGCTCGAACCTGCTGGAATCGGGTGCCCTGCTCGGCTATCTGCCGGCACTGTGCCGGCGCTTTCTCGGCGAGTCGCTGCTCATGCCGTCGGTGGCTACCTGGTGGTGCGGCGAACCGGCAGCACTGGAGGAAGTCATCGAAGAACTGGATCACCTGATCATCAAGCCGGCCTTTCCGCAACTGCGGCAGGCGCCGGTGTTCGGCCAGGATCTCGATGCCGGCCAGCGCGCGGATTTCATCGCGAAACTGCGCGCGCGGCCACAGAATTACGTCGCACAGGAGCTGGTACGCGTCTCGCAGGCGCCGGTCTGGCGCCACCGTGGCCAGTCCGATGCCGGTATCGCTGCCTCCGCTGTCGGTTTGCGCGTGTTTGCCTGCGCCACGCCGACCGGCTATGTCGTGATGCCCGGCGCATTGACGCGGGTGGCCACCGGTCCCGACTCCCGCGTCATCGCCATGCAGCGCGGCGGCGCCAGCAAGGACACCTGGATCCAGGCGGTGCACCAGCCGCCAGCACAGCCGGTGCTGCCGCGCTCGATCACGGCTGACAATCTGATCCGTGGCGACACCCGGCTGGCGTCACGAATCGTGGAAGACCTGTTCTGGTACGGCCGCTATTGCGAGCGTTGCGACGACATCACGCGGCTCTTGCGTACCGCGCTCGAATTCCTGCTGCACACCACGCCGGACGCGCGCGGCAGCGAATGGCCGACGGTGCAGGCCTTCTGTGCCTGGGCTGGACTAATCGAGCTGGATGACGACGACGAAGAGTCCACACCCAGTGGTGCGGTACGCGTACCAGTCGAACCGACGGTGCCCGACGACCTGCTGGTGGAACACGGCCTGCTCGACGCCGTCATCGCCATCGATGGTCATGGGCTGGTGGGCAATCTGCAGCGCGTCTACCGTGTCGCCAGTCACCTGCGGGAGCGGCTCTCGGTCGACAACTGGCACACGCTGAACCGGCTGGCGCAGCGCCATCCGGGCCTGGCTCAGCGGCCGACGCTGGCCGCGGCCATCACCATGCTCAATGACACCCTGACCTCGCTCATGACGCTGTCCGGTTTCGCGCTCGACGGCATGA
The DNA here is from genome assembly GCA_014376645.1 of Herminiimonas sp. Classification (GTDB taxonomy): domain Bacteria; phylum Pseudomonadota; class Gammaproteobacteria; order Burkholderiales; family Burkholderiaceae_D; genus JANXSS01. The sequence goes on from JACMRD010000030.1 coordinate 3,929, forward strand.
CACGCGATCAAGGCTGGCGCTTCATGTCGGTCGGCCGCCGCCTCGAACGGATGCAGTTCATCGGCAAGGCGCTGGATCATGCACTGGCCATGCCGGCCGACGGCAATCTCGACTGGCTGCTGGAAATTACCGACAGCATCGTCACGTACCGGGCCCGCTACATGGCCCAGCCGGAATGGCTGCCGGTACTCGACCTGCTGCTGCTCGACGAGAGCAATCCGCGCTCGCTGGTTTTCCAGCTCAACGGCTTGCTGCAATTCCTGCCGCGCCTGAGCAGCGAGGACGGCGCCGGCGACGGTACCGCGCGCCTGGCATCGCTGCACGCGCAGTTGCTCAGACTCGATCCACAACAGCATTTTCTGCCCGGTAGCACCGTACTCATCCAGCTGCTGCGTGACTTGGGCAGTGCCGGCGCCGCCGTCTCCGAGCAATTGGGCCAGCGCTTCTTCAGCTATACCGGCGATGTCAATCACGCAAGTTTCACCCCTTGAGCGCATCACCGATGCCTTCTCAAAGTGAGTTCCCTCCCGTGCTGTACCACGTCCTGCACGAGACCCGGCACCAGTACCAGCGCAGCGTGACCCTGTCGCAGCAGATGCTGCATATGACGCCGCGCGCGTTCGCCTGGCAGCAGGTAATCGAGCACGCCATCGAAGTCGATCCGGCGCCGCAGGACTGGACCGGACAGATCGATTACTTCGGTAACATCAGCCGCAGCTTCACGCTGATCACGCCGCACCGGACACTGATCGTGCGCGGCTCGGCCACGGTGGCGCTGCTGCACCGGCCCGACATCGGCGTGCTGGTCACCTCGCCGGCCTGGGAGAGCACCCGGGCCCGCTTGCGGGTACGCGGACAGGCACTGGAACCTTCCCGCTTCATGTTCGAGTCGCCGCACGTGACCTGCAGCGCCGAGCTGGCGCACTACGCCGCACCGAGTTTCACCCCGCAGAGACCGCTGCTCGAAGCGGCCTACGACCTGACCCAGCGCATCTATCACGACTTCGACTTCGATGACGAAGCGACCACCATCTCGACACCGCTCCATGAAGTGCTGACCGGGCGGCGCGGCGTATGCCAGGATTTTGCGCACCTGATGATCGGCTGCCTGCGTTCGCTCGGACTGGCGGCACGCTACGTCAGCGGCTACATCCTCACCACGCCGCCACCAGGCCAGCCGCGCATGGTCGGCGCCGACGCCTCGCATGCCTGGGTATCGGTCTACTGCAGCCAGGCTGGCTGGATCGATTTCGACCCGACCAACCGGCGCCTGGTGCAGGACGAGCACATCACGTTGGGCTGGGGTCGCGATTTCAGCGATGTCACGCCGATGCGTGGCACGGTACTCGGCGGCGGCGGCCAGGGTCTCGACGTGAGTGTCACCGTGACCCCGCTGGCCGGCCAGCCGAGCTAG
>JACMRD010000218.1 GCA_014376645.1 Herminiimonas sp.
CTCGCAGGCCAGCGCCATGGCGATCATGACCCGCTGGCGCATGCCGCCGGAGAGTTTGTGGGGATAGGCGTCGATGCGTTGCTCAGGCGACGGGATGCGTACCCGGCGCAGCATCTCGATCGCATGCACGCGGGCAGTTGCTGCGTCGAGCGGCCGGTGACAGCGAATCGCCTCGATCAACTGATCGCCGATCGTGAAGGCAGGATTCAATGACGTCATCGGCTCCTGGAAGATCATCGCGATCCGGTTGCCGCGCAGGGCACGCATGGCAGCGGCTGGCAACTGCGTCAGGTCGACGCCATCGAAGACAATGCTGCCGCTGGCGATGCGGCCTTGGCCCTTGGGAAGCAAACCCATGATTGACAGCGAGGTGACGCTCTTGCCGCAGCCGGATTCGCCGACGATGCCAAGGGTCTTGCCGGCCTCCACCGAAAAACTGACACCGTCGACGGCCGTGAACTCGCCACCATCGACCCTGAAGCGGGTCGTCAGATCACGTACTTCGAGTAGTACGCTCATGCCGCTACACCAACAAGCCCGCAAGCGGGAACTTCTACAACGCTGAACCAGTGCATACACCACCTTCGAAAGGCAACATTGGAGGAGGCCGCGTCAGGCATCTCCACCACGTCACGAAAAAGAGTCGGAACCGTCATGCGCATTAAAACATAGCTGCGCGTAACATTGGTGCAAGGGATTAATACTAGATAGTCACTTGCAAGAAGTGGACCAACGGAAAGTCCATCGCGCTGACCGCTCTTGGCCGGCCGAGTGGGCAACGACAGCGGTAGATGCAGCCGTCACAGGTGGAGTGCGGAGGGAGCGTCTGGAATCGGAAAAACGGTCGAAGCGGCACCGTCATTGACGCCTCTTCACGCCTCTTCACATCAGCAGGCCGGCTCGGTGCCGGCGTCGGAGATCAGGCGTTACAGTTGACCACGAGTCGACCGCGCACTTTGCCTGCCAGGATATCGGGCGCAACGTCGACTGCTTGCGCCAGGGTGATCTCGCGGGTGATCAGGTCCAGCTTCGCTGCGGGCAGATCGGTCGCCAGGCTCGACCAGGCCGCGACGCGGGCGGCATGCGATGCCATGACGCTGTCGACCCCGATCAATTTCACGGCGCGCAGGATAAAGGGCGCCACCGATGCCGGAAAATCCAGTCCTTGCGCCAGTCCGCAGGCCGTCACGGTGCCGCCGTAACGGACCTGTGCGACGGCATTGACCAGCGTATGTGAGCCGACTGAGTCGACCACGCCGGCCCAGCGTTCCTTCTGCATCGGCTTGCCCGGCGCCGACAGCGTGACGCGGTCGATCACGTCGCTCGCACCCAGACTGCGCAAGTAGTCGGCTTCATCGAGCTTGCCGGTCGACGCCACCACCCGATAACCCCATCCGGAGAGGATGGCGATGGCTACGCTGCCGACACCACCGGAGGCGCCGGTGACCAGGATCTCGCCGTCACCCGGTTGCACGCCTTGGTTGCGCAATGCCAGCGCGCTGAGCATGGCGGTGTAACCGGCCGTGCCGATGGCCATCGCGGTGCGCGCCGACATGCCGGCCGGACGCCGGATCAGCCAGTCGCCATTGAGTCGCGCCCGCTGCGCCAGGCAGCCCATGTGGGTTTCGCCCACGCCCCAGCCGTTGAGGATAAATGCATCCCCGACCTGCCACTGCGGATGCGACGACGCAATGACTTCGCCCGACCCGTCGATCCCTGGCACCATTGGCCAGGACCGCACGACCGGTGCGCGCCCGGTGATGGCCAGGCCGTCCTTGTAATTGATCGTCGAATAATCGACGCGCACCGTCACGTCACCGGCAGGCAATTGCGCTTCGGTCAGTTCGGTCAGCGCCGCGTCGGTTTTGCCGTCGGCATCACGGCTCAACAGTATGGCGCGGAAGGGGGTTGCAGTCGACATTGCGGTTCCTCGTTAGCAAAACCCCATGGTAGCGGAAAACGCCGACCCGCCGCGCAGCGGCCTACCCGAGATCGATCGGCACAAAAATGCACGCGCTGTCGCGTTGCACCAGCAACGCGAGCTTCTTGCCGCTGCCGCCGACGATCTGCTGCAGTTGTCCCACAGTGGAAACCGCGGTGCCGTTGACCGAAATGATCACGTCGCCCGCCTGGATGCCGGCCCGCGCTGCCGGTCCGCTCGCCTGCTCGACCAGCTGGCTTGACGGCACGCCGGCCTGGCGCTGCTCCTGCGGCGCCAGCGGATGCACTGCGACGCCAAGCCGGCCGCGTGAGTGCTCCAGAGGGTTCATGCTCGCTACCGCCTTGTCCTGCACTTCGCCGATGGCGACGTCGAGGGCGCCCGCCTTGCCGGCACAAATGACCTGCCGGCGCGTCGCGGTGCCCGGCATCATCATGGCAATCTGGGCAGGCAGGTCGCTGGAGGAGTTGACTTCCTGGTCGCCCACGCGCGTGATCACGTCGCCCGCCTGCAGGCCGGCCTTGGCGCCCAGACCGTCTTTTTCCACCATGCTGACCGTGGCGCCGCGTGCCGACTTCAAGCCGAACGAGTCGACCAGCGACTGGTTCAATTCCTGGATGCCGATACCCAGCCGGCCGCGAGTGACCTTCCCGGACTTGACCAGCTGCTGCTCGACGTTCGCAGCCACGTCGATCGGAATGGCGAAGGACAGACCTTGGAAACCGCCGGTACGGCTGTAGATCTGCGAATTGATGTCGATGACTTCACCTTGCAGGTTGAACAGCGGACCGCCCGAGTTGCCTGGATTGACCGCCACGTCGGTCTGCAGGAACGGCACGTAGGTCCCTTCCGGCGGGGTACGCGGCTTGGCGCTGGCGATGCCGGAGGCGGCGGTGTTGTCGAAACCATCGGGCGATCCGATCGCCAGCACGGGGTCGCCGACCCGGGTGGCACTGGGATTGCCGCACTTGACCACCGGCAGGTCAGTGGCGCCGATTTTCAACACGGCGACGTCGCTCTGCTTGTCGGAGCCGACCACGCGGGCCTTGAATTCGCGCCGGTCGGTGAGCTTGATGATCACTTTCTGGGCACCATCGACGACATGGGCGTTGGTCAGGATGGTACCGTTGGCGCTGACGATGAAGGCGGAGCCGAGCGCGTGGGTCTCGGCCGCGTTTTCGTCACGCGGCCCACGCGGTACGGGGAAGCGGCGAAAGAATTGCGAGAACGGGTCGCGCGGGTCGGTCTCACCGTCCTGGCTCTCGTCGTTGGGCTGGTTCGCCATGTCGGCCATGGCCGCCTGGACCGGACCGAAATGGGTGATGCCAAAACCGGCATAGCCACCCACGAATGCTGCCAGGACGCCGCCGGCGATGGCACTGCGCGTGATGTTTTTAGGGGTGATTGTGTGCTCTCCATGA
>JACMRD010000219.1 GCA_014376645.1 Herminiimonas sp.
ATGACGGTGCGTTGAAACGAGGCCAGACTTTTCGCGACGGTCTTGTTGTCGATGGCTTCGCCTGGATAGGCCTTGGCGTACATGTTCTTGTAAGTTGACTCGGCATCGAGCCATTTGAACAGAACGCCCAGATCCATCGCCGTTTCATCCATCGATTCCATCAAGGCTTTGTTGGATTACAATATTGGCCGGGGCCGGCATCATCACGAGCTAAAGTAAAGAACAAAACGATGCGAGCCATCGCACTGATTCCCCGAGGAGAAACCATCATGTCCGTCATCACCACGATCGAAGACCTGCGCGTACTGGCACAAAAACGCGTGCCGCGCATGTTCTACGACTACGCCGATTCCGGCTCCTGGACCGAGTCGACCTACCGGGCCAACACCAGCGATTTCGCGGGCATGAAATTTCGCCAGCGGGTCGCGGTCAACATGGAGAACCGCAGCCTGCGCACTACCATGGCGGGCCAGTCGGTGGCGATGCCGGTGGCGATCGCACCGACCGGACTGACCGGCATGCAGCATGCCGACGGCGAGATCCTGGCGGCCAAGGCAGCTGAAAAATTCGGTATTCCGTTCACGCTGTCGACCATGAGCATCTGCTCGATCGAGGATATCGCCGCCAATACGAGCGCGCCGTTCTGGTTCCAGCTGTACGTGATGAAGGATCGCGATTTCATCAACCGGCTGATCGACCGCGCCAAGGCGGCGCGGTGCTCGGCGCTGGTGCTGACACTGGACCTGCAGATTCTCGGCCAGCGGCACAAGGACCTGAAGAACGGTCTGTCAGCACCGCCGAAGCTGACGATTGCAAACATTGCCAACATGATGACCAAACCGCGCTGGTGCATGGGCATGCTGGGCACCAAGCGCCGCAGCTTCGGCAATATCGTCGGCCATGCCAGCGATGTGTCCGACATGTCATCGCTGTCGTCGTGGACTGCGCAGCAGTTCGATCCGGCGCTGTCGTGGGATGACGTGGCATGGATCAAGGAACGCTGGGGCGGCAAGCTGATCATCAAGGGCATCATGGATGCCGACGATGCACGCCTGGCAGTGCGTAGCGGCGCCGATGCGCTGATCGTGTCGAATCATGGTGGGCGTCAGCTCGATGGGGCGCTCTCGAGCATCGCGGCCTTGCCGGCGATTGTAGACGCAGTCGGTGGGCAGATCGAGATCCATCTCGACAGCGGCATCCGGTCTGGACAAGACGTGATCAAGGCGCTGGCACTGGGTGCGCACGGTGTCTATATCGGCCGGGCATTCCTGTATGGACTGGGGGCGATGGGCGAGGCGGGCGTGACGAAATGCCTGGAGATCATCCGCAACGAGCTCGATCTGACGATGGCTTTTTGCGGCCTGAAGGATGTGCGCGATGTCAGCAAGGACATCCTGATACCCGGTACTTACTGAATCGGGTCGTCCGCAGCCGGCATGCGCCGGCGACGGACGATGGCTTACGAGGGGTGCTTCGAGCGGCGGCGCAGGAAGAACACAAGCAGGGCCACTCCGGCGCTCAGCAGCGCCAGCGAAGCAGGCTCCGGGATGCTTGCCGGGGGCAGGTCGGCAGTGGCGACCCGGATGACCGCAGGAGGCTTGTTCGTTAGCGCCAGGTCGTCGATCGTCAGCGATGCGACCGGCGGTAGGATGCTGGCGGCGGGAACGATCGGTGCCGCCAGCACCGGTGACGTTGCTGGTGCCGTTACCGTTGCCCTTGCTGGTGCTGGTGCTGGTGCTGGTGCTGGTGCTGTTGTTGGTGCTGCTGCCGTTTTTGGTGCCGATGCTGGTGTCGTTGCCGTTGTCGTTGCTGGTGGCGGTGTGGCGACCAACTGGCGGGGGTCGTTGCCGCGTTCAACCATGGTCACCGCTTCGTTCGCCGCGATCAGTGCTGACCCTGCACACGCGGCGCCGGCGGCGCAGATTTCGCTGTTGGCACTGGCTGAGTCGGACACAGCCGGCGTCCTGCGGGAAGGACCTGTCGTACCAAGACCGGCGACGCCGCTTGCCGCGCCAATCCACGCCCCACCCATCGTGCCGGCAGCGCCATGCTGGTTGCCGGGCGCGCCGAATGCGCCATAGTGGCCGGAGACTGCCGGAGAGGCCGACGGCGCGTCGTCGCCGTCCTCGCTGCCGGCCTCCGCGTTGGGAGTCGGCAGCAAACCATCATTCCTGAAATTGAACTCCGAGCCGATTTCACCCAGATACGCCATCTGGGTTGGCAGCAAGCGATTCTGTCCCGTCATGCGCAAAGGTACCGATACGGATTCAAGCAGCGCTGCGCCGTCGGCCTGCGTGGTGGCCGGCACACCGGTACTAGCCATTGCCTGGCTGACCTGCGAACCACCGGCGCCGAAGTTCATTGCGTTGCGGGCGGGCGCGACGGCGGCACCGGACACCACCACCAGGCAGACGCTCAAAACGCCGGCGATCACCGTGCGCTGTGCAGTCGAGAGGGCGCGGAGTATCGCTTTCGCTCGCTTCGGGAGGCCGGTTTCGGTACGAATCGCGTCGGGTGAATACATGCTCTCTCGCTCAAAGATAAGAAACGGCAGGATGCCGGATCTGCCGCCGGCGCCGGTGTGGCAGCGCACCACGGCTCACGCTGGAGCGGCGTGATCCTTATTATTTCTTGAGAGTAACTTAAATTTCTTTAAGAGAACATTGCTGTTTTGTGAGTCACTGTTTATTTAAC
>JACMRD010000220.1 GCA_014376645.1 Herminiimonas sp.
CAGCGCGAAGCCATCGTGCAGCGGCGCCACGCCCAGCATCAGCGGCGCGCTGCCAGTGGCGAAGTCGGCATAGCTTTCGCAGCCGACGGTGGTCAGGGCGTATTCGTTGAAATACTGCTGCAAGGTCTCACGGCGGCCGTTTGATTCGGCGCAGATCATTACGCGCCGGCCAGCCTTGGCGCTGGCCAGCAGGTAGGTGCGGAAGTTGATCAGGGGGTCGTCGGCACGGCGGTTGACGGCGATGTTGGGCAGCGCGGCCGAAATCTCGGATGGCGCGTCGTCATGCCGGACTACCCACCGGCCGTACGGCTTGGCCAGGGTGAAGAAATCCTCGTCGCTCAGAAATAGTGACTCCGGCGCCAGCAATGGCCGTTCGCGGTCGGCCTTCAGGAACTTGTAGCGCGACTGGGTATCGCTCCAGAACCGCTTGATGGCGCCGTCGATGTCACCGATCAGGGCAAACGTCACGTCCTGCGGCAGATACTGGAACAGGGTCGCGGTGCCGTCGAAGAACAGCGGCAGGTAATACTCGATGCCGGCCGAGGCGATGCCGTGGCCGATGTCCTTGTAGATCGCGGAGCGGGTCGGATCGCCCTCGAACATTTCGCGCCAGCGGCTGCGGAAAGCAGTACGCGCCGCCTCGTCCATCGGGAACTCGCGACCCGGCAGCATCCGCACTTCGCGCACCGGATAGAGTGAACGTTGGGTGTCGGCGTCGAAGGTGCGGATGGTCTCGATGCTGTCGCCGAACAGGTCGATTCGGTAAGGCAGCGCTGAGCCCATCGGAAACAGATCGATCAAGCCGCCGCGCACCGAATATTCGCCTGGCGACATGACCTGCGCCACATGCGTGTAGCCGGCCAGGGTCAGCTGGGTTTTCAGGCGCGCCTCGTCGAGGATTTCGCCTTGCTTGAAGAAGAACGTGTATGCGGCCAGGAACGACGGCGGCGCCATGCGCACCAGCGCAGTGGTCGCCGGCACCAGCAGCACGTCGCATTGACCGTTCTGCACTTCGTACAGCGTCGCCAGGCGCTCCGAGACCAGGTCCTGATGCGGAGAGAAGGCGTCGTAGGGCAGGGTCTCCCAGTCCGGCAGCAAGTGGCAGCGCAGCGTTGTCTCGGCGGTGTCGCCGAACCAGGGGATTTCGCTCAGCAGGCGTTGCGCGTCGGCGGCATTGGCGACCACGATGGCGAGCATGCGTTGCTGCGACTTGAGCGCCACGGCCGCCTGTGCCAGTGCGAATGCATCCGAGGAACCATGGACGGCCGGGAGCGCGAAGCGGGTAGCGGGCTTGGGTAGGACTTTAGTTAAATCGAATGACATCGAGGGTCCGACAGCTGGCCTGTCCTGGAGAAAAAAGGGGGTTGCATCGGCAGGGCCGGGATCGTGCATCGAGGGTGTGGCTTGCACACGCTATTTGCCCGATTGACAGTGAAAATGGTTGGTGGGATTATAAACCAACCTCCCGGATCGGGCAGTTGCCCATCGACCTCCCGGTTCTCCGGGCGTCATGGTCCTGGTCCTCGACTATTTTCGACGTACGCTTCAGGCAGCGTCGAAGCCCACCCGAAGCATTCTCAAAGCACAAAATGGCCGCCTGTTATTCCCTGATTCCGGCTGCCGGCGTCGGCGCCCGGATGGCCGCCTCCCGGCCCAAGCAATATCTGCAGGTCGCCGGCAAGCCGGTCCTGCGACATGTGCTCGACACCTTCGCCGCGACGGCAGCCATCGCCCACAGCTTCGTGGTGGTCTCGCCGGACGACGGCATGATCGAGGACATGATGGCGCAGGCGCCGCATCTGGCACAGGCCGGAACGATCCTGCGCGTCGGTGGTCCGACACGGCGTGACTCCGTGCGCAACGGGTTGGAGGCCATGCGCTCGCTTGTGGCTGACGACGATTGGGTGCTGGTGCACGACGCCGCCCGGCCCGGTCTGACCGTGGCGCTGGTCGAGCATCTGATCGCCGAACTGGCTGACGACGCCGTGGGTGGCCTGCTGGCGCTGCCGGTGGTCGATACCTTGAAGCGTGCCAGTGCCGATGGCCGCAGTGCTGGCACCGTCCCACGCGACGGTCTGTGGACCGCCCAGACGCCGCAGATGTTTCGCTACGCGGTACTGTGGCAGGCGCTGGGATTGCCGGGCGAATTTACCGACGAAGCCAGCGCCATCGAGGGGCTCGGCCTGCAGCCGAAGCTGGTGATGGGTAGCGCGCGCAATTTCAAGCTGACGATGGCGGCCGACGTCGCGCTGGCCGGACTTTATCTCGACGTATCCTGATCAACGCAACCAAATCCATATCGACATGACTCCAGTTTTTCCTTTCAGAATAGGCCAGGGCTACGATTGCCACGCGCTGGTTTCCGGCCGTGCGCTGATCATCGGCGGCGTGCGCATCGAACATCCGACCGGCCTGCTCGGACACTCCGATGCCGACGTGCTGCTGCATGCCATCACCGATGCGCTGTTCGGCGCGGCGGCACTGGGTGACATCGGGCGGCATTTTTCGGATACCGATCCGCGCTTCGCAGGCGCCGATTCCCGGGTGCTGTTGCGCGAGGCGCGACGGCTGATCGCCGCGGCCGGTTTCACCGTCGGCAATGTGGACGCCACCATCATCGCCCAGGCGCCGAAAATGGCGCCGTACATTGCCACGATGGTGGACCACATCGCCGCCGACCTGGAGATCGATCCGGGATGCGTCAACGTCAAGGCCAAGACCAACGAGCGGCTCGGTTATCTGGGCCGCGAGGAAGGGATTGCGGCCGAAGCGGTGGTTCTGCTGGTGGTGTCGGAACCCGACATTCTCGGGCTGTGATGCAGTTGGTGCTGTCCGCAGTTCAGTGGCGCACTTGCGCCAGCGGCAGCGAGATTGCGATCTGCAGTCCCTGCGGTGCGCGATTACTCACGCGCAGGGTGCCGAAATGGCGCTTGATGACACGCTCGACGATGGCCAGCCCTAATCCTGATCCATTTGCCTGACCGCGCGCCGTGTCGAGCCGGGTGAATGGGCGCAGCAAGCGATCGATCTGGTCATCCGGCACGCCGTTGCCATGGTCGCCGAATTCGACGTGGGCGCGACCCTGGTGGAGGCGGCACACGAGTTCGATGGCAACCACCTCTTCACCGTCGGCCTTGCCGTAGCGGCGAGCGTTTTCGACCAGGTTGTTGAAAACCCGCTTCAAGTCGACCGGATTGCCCATGATCGTCATGCCCGGTTCGATCCTGGTGGCGAGCCGGACGTCGCTGCGTCGCGTCGCATCCTGTGCGACGTCCTGCATCAGCTCCGACAGGTCGATGGCGCTGAAGGTGGCGCTGTCGGTCGGCCGGGCGTAATCAAGGAACTGGCCGATGATCGCATCCATCTGGCGCAAGTCCGATTGCATGCCTTCGCGGGCGCTGGTATCGAGGTGCGCCATTTCGACTTCGAGCTGCATGCGCGCGAGCGGCGTGCGCAAATCGTGGGAGATGCCGGCCAGGACCACTGCTCGGTCCGACTCGACGCGGTTGAGATCGTCGACCATCTGGTTGAAGCTGTGATTGGCTTCGCGGATTTCGGTCGGCCCCGATTCGGGCAGCAAATCGGGCTGACGGCCCTTGGCAATGGCGCGGGCCACCGCCGTCAGGCGCGCCAGCGGCAGATTCACCAATCGTGAAATGATGGCGGCGCCGATCAGCGACAATGACAGCGTCACGCCAGCCCAGCCCAGCCATTGCAGGCCGGACGTGCGGTCGACGCGGTCGCGGTCCAGGCGCAGCCAGTAATCGTCGTCATCGATCTTGAAACTGACCCAGAAACCGGGCAGGTCGTTGACCGTGCCGGCAAAGCGGGTATCGGCGCCCAGCTTGTCGCGTACCGTCTGCTGCAACAGCGGCAGCAGCACGCTGTCCGGCGGCGGCTCGGTGCGGTCGCTGTCCTCCAGCGGATAAATGCGGATGCCTTCGTTGCTGGCCAGGTCGAACAGCAGTTCGCGCCGCAGGTCGGGTGCGGAATGGGCCAGGGCGGCGCGCGTGATGGTCACCATCGACACTACCTGGGCCGCAAGCTGGGTTGCGCGCGGCGTGCGTTCGACGAAGCGGTAGCTGACGATCCATGCCGCCATGCTGGAAGCGATCAGCAGTGCCAGAAACAGGAAGGTACGCCAGAACAGACCGCTGCGCGCCCAAGCGAATCGGTTGCTCAGACGGCTGATGCGCAACCCGTCCGGCGCGTCTCTGTCAACCTCGATACGAGTCACGGCGTGAACCTAGCGCAGCTGACCCTCGGGTATGAAAACATATCCCAAACCCCACACCGTTTGAATGTAGAGCGGATTGGACGGGTCGGGCTCCAGCAATTTGCGCAGGCGGGAAATCTGCACGTCCAGGCTGCGGTCGAAGACTTCGTATTCGCGTCCGCGCGCCAGTTCCATGAGCTTCTCACGCGACAGCGGTTGCCGTGCATGACGGGCGAAGACTTTGAGTACTGAAAATTCGCCGGTCGTCAGCGGCACCGATTCGCCATTTTTCTTCAGCGTGCGGGTCGCGAGGTCAAGCACGAAAGCGCCGAACGTAAACGACTGCGGCGTCTCGGAAGGCGCACCGGGAATCTCGTCGGGACCGATGCGGCGCAGGACGGCGCCGATGCGGGCCACCAGCTCACGCGGATTGAACGGCTTCGGAAGATAGTCGTCGGCGCCCATTTCCAGGCCGACGATGCGATCGACGTCTTCTCCTTTCGCCGTCAGCATGATGATCGGCGTCATGTCGCCCGCACCGCGCAGGCGCCGGCAGATCGACAAGCCGTCTTCGCCCGGCAGCATCAGGTCCAGCACCAGCAGATCGTAGCGTTCCCGGATCCACAGCTTGTTCATGGCTTGGCCGTTTTCTGCCGTCACCACGTTGAAGCCTTGCTCGGTCAGATACCGGCGCAGCAGGTCGCGCAATCGCACATCATCGTCGACGACCAGGATCTTCGCCTGGTGATTGCCGCCGATGGCGGGAGAGGGGGGGAGAGGTGTGTTTGTCGTGTTCATGCTGCTATGGTAACTTCCGAAAGTTGATGCACAAAGGGTTCCCCAGGAGCATTACAAAGTGTTACAAACTTTACGTCAATCGTCTTCGGGGTTCAAATGAAGCAGCCTACACTTTGTGATCAAACGAGTGGGTGTGGCCGATTCCGTCCCCATCGTACTCGCACCACGAAAGCAGCCATGCGCATCAATTCAACCTGGACTACAAGCATTGCACTGTTGCTGGCCTTTGCGGCCGGCGGTGCGGTCGCCGGCGACGGGGAAAGGCGCAACAACCGCGACGAGGTGCGCGAGCAGCGACAGGCAATGCGGCAAGAGCGTCTGCGTGATAGCCGGAGCATCCAACAGCAGCAACCGCAGCAACCGCAGCAATCGCAGCAA
>JACMRD010000221.1 GCA_014376645.1 Herminiimonas sp.
ACATAGGGGTACCGACGGTGAGGTATGCGATGCATTTTACCTGACGGTTGGCATCCTTTTCAGGACTTTGCCGGGGGGATGACAAGGGGAGCGTAAAACAAGTAAAACAAGAAAAAAAAGAAGGCGAGCCTTGTCTACGGCACTCATGGGAAACGGCTGTGGCTGCTTCGTTCCCGACCTGACCAGGTTGGCCGTGCCACAATGCGCAGGGGCCCGCCGGGAGCGAGTTTAACAGCAAACTGATCCCGGGGTCACGCGAATCCGAGCGCGAATTTTTCGCGGATCTTTCGTCCTCCTACAGGCCCAGGCTTTGCCAGATCTGATCGACGCGATCCTTCACCGCCGGCGTCATCGCAATCGTCCTGCCCCACTCCCGATTGGTCTCACCCGGCCACTTGTTGGTCGCGTCGATCCCCATCTTGCTGCCCAGCCCGCTGACCGGCGAGGCGAAGTCCAGGTAGTCAATCGGCGTCTGGTCGACCAGCATGGTGTCGCGGGTCGGATCGACCCGGGTGGTGATGGCCCAGATGACTTCCTTCCAGTCGCGAATGTTCACATCCTCATCGACCACGACGATGAACTTCGTATACATGAACTGCCGCAGGAAACTCCACACGCCGAACATCACCCGCTTGGCGTGGCCCGGATAGGCCTTCTTCATCTGCACGATCGCCATGCGGTAGCTGCATCCTTCCGGCGGCAAATAAAAATCCAGGATTTCAGAGAACTGTTTCTGCAACAGCGGAATGAAGACTTCGTTCAGTGCCACGCCGAGGATCGCCGGCTCGTCCGGTGGCTTGCCTGTATACGTGGAGTGGTAGATCGGATCGCGACGCATCGTGATGCGGTCAATGGTGAATACCGGGAACCGATCCTGCTCGTTGTAATAGCCGGTATGGTCACCGAACGGGCCTTCCAGCGCATGCTCGAATCCGGACGGGTCGTTGTCATCGGGGTAGATGTGTCCTTCGAGGACGATCTCGGCCGACGCCGGCACCCGCAACTCGCTGCCGATCGCTTTCACCAGTTCGGTCCGACTGCCGCGCAGGAGGCCAGCGAACTGGTACTCCGAGAGGCTGTCCGGCACCGGCGTGACGGCGCCCAGGATCGTGGCGGGATCGGCGCCCAGCGCCACGGCGATCGGATACGGCTGACCCGGATTGGCGCGCGCGTGCTCGCGGAAATCGAGCGCCCCACCGCGCTGCGCCAGCCAGCGCATGATCACCTTGTTGCGCCCCAGGACCTGCTGGCGATAAATGCCGAGATTCTGGCGCTTCTTGTGCGGGCCCTTGGTAATGACGAGGCCCCATGTAATCAGCGGTGCGATGTCACCCGGCCAGCAATGCTGAATCGGCAGGCGCGCCAGGTCGACATCGTTGCCCTCCCAGACGATGTCGTGGCACGGCGCGCCGCGCAGTTCCTTGGGCGCCATGTCCCACAAGGATTTCACCAGCGAGCCCAGGCCGAGCAGATCCTTCATGCCCTTGGGCGGCTCGGGTTCTTTCAGCATGGCCAGCACATGACCGATCTTGCGCAACTCGCTGACCTCGCTGGCGCCCATGCCGAGCGCTACACGCCGTGGCGTACCGAATAAATTACCGAGCACCGGGATCGAATGACCGGTCGGATGGTCGAATAAAAGAGCCGGCCCGGCCGCTCGCAAGGTGCGATCGCAGATCTCGGTCATCTCCAGATATGGCGAAACAGGCACGGACACGTGCTTGAGTTCGCCGATAGTTTTCATTTGGGCAATAAAATCCCGTAGATCATGATATTTCATCGTTTTTTATGAGAAGTGAACTTTGGAGCTTGCAATTTAAATAATACGCTCAAGTGTTTGATTTTATTAATGTTTGCTGCACTGCAGCGTAAAATATCATATTTAAAAGTAATAGCTTCTTTCTTTTATAGTATTGACTTGATATAAACCCACTCCTACAATCCGGCCAACTTGATGAAAAGTGCTGCCCCTGGAGCATCGGCAACACAAATTCGGCTCACATCATTTCACCGGGACCGGGGTCCCACATGACATTTTATGGAGTGTTTTCAAAAGGCGTCAGCCTTCCCCCCGAAAAAAGTTGTCTGTCACTGGATCCGCGCCCACTGGCTGCGGGCAGCCCCGACAGATGATTCCGATGATGACCGACCGCACGTACTGCCACGGTCATCGATGTTCATGCTTGACGGCAAGACCAAGGTTCTACTGCTTCGTGTAGTGGGCTCTTTTCCTTGCCACGGCACATCAGGAGTTTGCATGTTAAATCGTATTGTCCGGGCGTCGCGTGATTTCGCCCGCCGCACCGAAACCCAATCGACGGCCTGGGTCGTCTTTGCTCGCGATACCGCAAGCGGCTTCATGACCACCGCGCACCATACCTTCATGATCCTCGGCGTGACCGCCATCGGCGCCTTGACGCTGATGTTCGTGCGTCCTGACATCACCGACCATCTGAAGGCCCTGTCGCCCTTCACCATCGCCAATGCGCAAGAATCATCGTCTCTGCCGGGCTTCAACGACGGGACAGGCACAGCGGAACCGAACGACATCATCGAAGCGCGCCGCTTCGGCGTTCCGGCCAACCGCTTCGGCGGCGCCAGCACCGGCACCATCGCTTTCGCAAGCGGCAACCCGTCAGTGGCTCCGAGCGCCACCCAGCACCAGCAGGCACTGGTCACCCAGTGGCTGGCGAAAAAATATCGCGTCGCCGGCGACGCCACCGACATGCTGGTCTCGGCCGCCTACGTCACCGCCAAGGAAATAAAGCTGGATCCGCTGCTGATCCTGTCGGTGATGGCGATCGAATCAGGTTTCAACCCCTTTGCCGAAAGCCCGGTCGGCGCGCAGGGCCTGATGCAGGTCATGTCGAAGGTCCACCATGAGAAATTCCGCCAGCTCGGCGGCCTCAAGGCAGCCCTGAACCCGGTAGCCAACATCCAGGTCGGCTCGCTGATTCTCAAGAACTACGTCACACAGGGCGGCTCGGTCGAGGCTGGCCTCAAGCTGTACGTAGGCGCTGCTGCGTTCGATACTGACTTCGGTTACGGCTCACGCGTGCTGGCCGAGTACCGCCGCCTCAAAGATGTCGCAACCGGGCGTCAGGTGCCACTGACCGGTCCTGCCTATACCGCCAAGGCCCGTGTCGTCGAGCGACCTGCGCAAGCGCCTGCCGCACCGGTGTCCGAAGACGCTGCGGCTGCGCCAGGCCAGACCCTTACAAACCCGGCGGACAAGGTCGCTGCCCTTTAACCGACGGCACGACGATCCGTGTGCACTCACGGCGCCTCATGAGGCGCCGTTGTCATGTGCGAGATACGGGTGAAGTGGGCCGCGGCCGGTCCTTGAAGAAGGCTGCCAGGCGCTCGATCGCTTGCTCCAGGTTCGCCATCGAGGTCGCATAAGACACGCGGATGTAGCCGTGGGCGGTAGACGGACCGAAGTCCAAGCCCGGCACCAGCACCACACCGGCATCGTTGAGCATGTCCAGGGTGAGCTGGTCGGCATCGGCGTCCAGCGCGCTGCAATCGGCGTAGACATAGAAAGCCCCATCAGGCAGCACCGGCACCTTGAAGCCCAGCCCGACCAATGCCGGCACCAGGTAATCGCGGCGGCGCTTGAATTCCGCTTTGCGGCTTTCGTAGATCGCAATCGACTCCGGTTCAAAGCAGGCCAGCGCCGCGTGTTGTGCGATGCTGGAGGCGCAGATAAACAGATTCTGTGCCAGCTTTTCGATCGGCGCCACCATCGCCGGCGGCACGACCAGCCAGCCGAGACGCCAGCCCGTCATGTTGAAATATTTGGAGAAGCTGTTGATGACGATCACGTCGTCATCCAGCGACAGTGCCGAAAACGGCGCCGCATCGTAGGTCAGTCCCTGGTAGATCTCATCGACGATGGTGAATCCGCCGCGCGCCTTGACCAGCGCATGAATCCGGCGCAGCTCGTCTTGCGGGATCGAGGTGCCGGTCGGATTCGATGGCGACGCCAGCAAGACGCCACGGGTCGCCTCACCCCAGTGTTCCTTTACCATCGCTTCGGACAACTGAAAACGGTGTTCGGGCCCGCTCGGGATCATCCGCGCCACGCCGTCGAAGGCGGCCACGAAGTGCCGGTTACAGGGGTACGACGGATCGGGCATCAGGACTTCGGCGCCCTTGTCGACCAACGCCGCACAGGCCAGCAACAGTGCAGCCGATGCGCCGGCGGTGACAATGATGCGCGAGGGGTCGATCGCGAGCCCGTAGACAGCGGCGTAATGCCGGGCAATCGCTTCCCGCAGCGCGGGTAGACCAGTAGCTGATGTGTACTGCATGCGCCCGTCTGCCATCGCCTGCGCAGCGGCGGCAATGACTGGCGCGGCAGCAGTGAAGTCGGGCTCGCCGATGCCCATGTGAATGATGTCGCGCCCCTCCCGCTCCAGCGTCGCCGCCATCTTTGCCAGCTCCATGACGTGAAAGGGAGCGATGTTATCGAGGCGGGAAGCGAGCTGCGAATAGTCCATGGGTGCGGCCAATCTGCTTTAGCGTCGACCGGCGTTGACTTCGGTTTCACGCAGATGCGCGGCCAGCTTGTCGAGCACGCCATTGACGTACTTGTGACCATCGATCCCGCCGAACGACTTGGTCAGCTCGACCGCTTCATTGATCACGACGCGGTAGGGAATCTCCGGATGATTCTTCAGCTCGTAGGTACCGATGAGCAGCGCCACGTGTTCGACCGGCGAGACCTGTGCCAGCGGTCGGTCGATCAACGGCGCGATGTCGGCCCGCAACGCTGCGACCTGCTTGATGCTGCCGTACAGAAGCGCATCGAAATGCTCTGCATCAGCCTTGTCGAAGCCGTGCGCCTCGCGTATGTTCGCTTCGATCGCGCCGGCGTCTTCGCCATTGAGCAGCCATTGATACAGACCCTGCAAGGCAAACTCACGCGCACGGTGGCGCGGGGTGCGGCTCTTGGAGGGGTTGGCGTGGGGTGTTTTTGTGTTCATGATGGGCCGGCCTGGTTATCCGGTGATACGCCGGAGGATCGAAATGGAAATGCAGTAAAGAGCGGTATCACTCGTCCTCGGTGGTATCGGCCAGCTCCTCCAGCGCGATTGCCAGATTTGCCATTTCGACTGCCACCCGCGCTGCATCAGCACCCTTGATCGCCATGCGGGCTTCAGCCTGTTCATCGTTCTCCGTGGTCAGCACGGCATTGGCGATGGGGATACCGAAGTCGAGGCCGACGCGGGTGATGCCGGCGCCGGATTCATTCGAGATCAGTTCGAAATGGTAGGTTTCGCCACGGATCACGGCACCGAGCGCGATCAGCGCGTCGAACTGTTCGGTATCGGCCATTTTCTGCAGGGCTAGCGGGATTTCCAGCGCGCCCGGCACGGTCACGTGCAGGATGTCTTCGTCCGCCACGCCCAGGTGATGCAGTTCTGCCAGGCAGGCCGAGAGCAGCCCGTGGCAGACATCTTCATTGAAACGCGCCTGCACGATACCGATGCGCAAACCGGCGCCGACGAGATTGGTTTCCAGGGTTCCGACTGTCATGATATTTCCTTCGTGCGCAATGGCACCGTATGTGTGGTTCTTGAGTGGAGGTGCAGGTTCAGGACGCGGAAGACAGCTTGTCCGGCGCCACGTAACCTGTCACCTCGAGATCGAATCCGGTCATCGACGGCATCTTGCGCGGGCTGGCGAGCAATTTCATCTTGCTCACGCCCAGGTCGCGCAGGATTTGGGCGCCGATGCCGTAGGTGCGCAGATCCATGCTGGCGGCGCGCTGTTGCGGACGCGTCGCCGGCTGCGACAGGGCGGCGAACTGGGCAAACATCTGCTCGGCCGACTCCTCGCAATTGAGCAGCACGATCACGCCGCGCTCACTATCGTGGATGGCCTGCATCGCCGCCGCCATGTTCCATGAATGGGTCGTGGTGCGCACTTCGAGCAAGTCGAGGATCGACATCGGCTGATGCACCCGCACGAGCGTTTCCAGCTCCGGCTGCGGCGTGCCGCGCACCAGCGCCAGATGGGCGCTGCCGCTCGGGGTGTCGCGATAGGCCACGGCATGGAACTCGCCATGTGGTGTGCGCAGTGCCCGCTCGCCGACCCGTTCGACGATGCATTCGTTCTGGCTGCGGTAATGGATCAAGTCGGCGATCGTACCGATCTTGAGCTTGTGTTCGCGCGCGAATTCGATGAGGTCGGGCAGGCGCGCCATGGTGCCGTCGTCGTTCATGATCTCGCAGATCACGGCGGCAGGCGTCAGACCGGCCAGCTCGGCAAAGTCGCAGCCGGCTTCGGTATGGCCGGCACGCATGAGCACACCACCCTTCTGTGCCTTCAGCGGAAAAATATGGCCGGGCTGCACGATGTCGGCGGGAGTCGCATGGCGCGCCACCGCCACCTGCACGGTGCGCGCACGGTCCGCCGCCGAGATCCCGGTGGTGACGCCTTCCGCGGCTTCGATCGAGACCGTAAAGTTGGTGCCGTACGACGTACCGTTGCGGGTCGTCATCATGGACAGGTTCAGCTGCTCGCAGCGTTCCTCGTTGAGCGTCAGGCAAACCAGGCCGCGACCGAAGCGCGCCATGAAATTGATTGCCTCGGCGGTGACGAATTCGGCCGCCATGACCAGGTCGCCCTCGTTTTCCCGATCCTCTTCATCCACCAGAATGACCATGCGGCCGGCACGCAATTCGGCGACGATGTCCAGGGTACTTGCTATCGACATGATTGATTCCTCTTGAGGCCGTAT
Organism: Herminiimonas sp.; assembly: GCA_014376645.1. Lineage (GTDB taxonomy): Bacteria > Pseudomonadota > Gammaproteobacteria > Burkholderiales > Burkholderiaceae_D > JANXSS01. Next base: position 6,749 of record JACMRD010000221.1, read on the forward strand.
TTTAATGGAATTCAGACGCTCCAAAGACCCAATGTGGCGGGACTTTCAGGATTGGCGGAGCCCGGGCCGGAAGTTTGCCGCCCTATTGCGCCTCTGGCGACAGCATGCGCTCGACATAGCGGGCGATCAGGTCGATTTCCAGATTGACCTTGTGTCCGGCCTGCAGATGCCTGAGGGTCGTGACCTGAATCGTGTGCGGAATGACGTTAATCGAGAATTCGCAGCTGCTGGCCGTATCGACCACCCGATTGACGGTCAGCGACACGCCGTTGACGACGATCGAGCCCTTGAACGCCAGATACTTCGCCAAACTGCGCGGCGCCTCGACCACCAGTTCCCACGATTCGCCCACTGCTTCAAAACGCTGCACCGCGCCAAGACCATCGACATGGCCGGAAACGAGGTGCCCACCAAGCCGCTCGGCCAGGGTCAGCGCTTTCTCGAGATTGACTTCGCCGACCGCATCCAGCCCCGCGGTGCAATTCAGGCTCTCGCGCGAGATATCGACTTCGAAGGCGCCCGGATGCTTGACCACAACGGTCATGCAGGCGCCGTTCAGGGAAATCGAATCGCCAAGCCCGACATCGGACAGGTCCAGTGACCCGGCATCGACGTGCAGACGCAAGCCAGCGTTGCTGTCGGCAGCGCCGAGTGAACTAAGGGAGGTAATGCGGCCAACGGCGGCGACGATTCCGGTAAACATGATGGTGAGGGAAAAATGAGAGGTGGAGGAAAACGCTACGGTGATCGTGGACGCACGCTGTTCAATCCGATCGATCTGCTCGCCTGAAGCGTGCAAGGATACGCATATCGCGCCCGATCTGCTCGACGCGGTGGAATTCCAGTTGCGTGGCATCGGACAGCTGGTCCGGCGGCGTCAGCTCGAACATGCCGCGCGCCTGCCCCAACAGGCTCGGTGCCAGGTAGAGCAGCAATTCATCGACGCAGCCCTCGCGGATTAGCGAACCGTTCAGCTTGGCGCCGGCTTCGACATGGAGCTCGTTGATGCCGCGCCGCCCGAGTTCGAGCAGCAGCGCCGGCAAATCGACCTTGCCGTGTTCATTGGCCAGGATCAGGATTTCGCAACCGACGGCGCGCAATGCCGCTTCGCGCGTCGGGTCGGATCGGGCCGCCACCACCAGCGTGCCGCCACCAGCCAGAACTTTTGCTTGCGGCGCGATCTGCAAGCGGCTGTCGATGACGATGCGTTGCGGCTGGCGCGGTGTTTCCACTGCGCGCACGGTCAGTTGCGGATCGTCTTCGAGCACGGTACCGATGCCGGTCAGGATTGCGCAAGCACGTGCCCGCCAGGCGTGACCGTCGGCGCGCGCCAGTGCATCCGTGATCCACTGGCTGCGTCCATCGGCGAGAGCGGTCTGGCCGTCCAGGCTCGCCGCGCTCTTCATGCGTACCCAGGGTTGCCCGCGCTCCATGCGTGAAAAAAATCCGATGTTCATCTCGCGTGCCGCGTCGGCCAGCACGTCGCAACGCGTGGCGATGCCAGCCGCCTGCAGCTTTGCCAGGCCCTGTCCCGCCACCAGCGGATTCGGGTCGGCGATCGCGGCCACTACCCGCCCGACGCCGGCGGCGATCAGGGCGTCGGCGCACGGCGGCGTGCGGCCGAAATGACTGCACGGCTCCAGCGTGACGTAGGCAGTTGCTCCACGCACGTCGATACCGGCAGCCTGCGCAGCCCCCAGCGCGTGGACTTCGGCATGCGCCAGTCCGGCTGGCTGGGTAAAACCACCCGCCAGGACCTGCCCGTCGCGCACGATCACGCAGCCGACGCGCGGATTCGGGCTGGTCGTGTACATCCCTTTCGCCGCCCACGCCAGGGCGAGCGCCATGCCATCTTCGTCGCTCAGGATGGCGTCAGTGAATTCTTCAGGAAGCACGGGGTTCTCGGTGGCGGGCTTGGATGGTGCGGGATGCTATTTGCCCGGAGGTGACTTGCGCTCGCGTCCGACTTCGGCAATCGCATCCTGGAATTCCGTGACGTCCTCGAAGCTCTTGTAGACCGAGGCAAAACGGATGTAGGCAATCTTGTCGAGGCGCATGAGTTCCTGCATCACCAGCTCGCCGACGTGGCCCGACAGGACCTCCCGCGCGCCGCTGGAGAGCAGCAATTCTTCGATCCGATGGACCGCGGCATCGACCGCTTCGGCCGACACCGGGCGCTTGCGCAACGCCAGCTGCAGGCTGGCGCGCATCTTGGCTGGAGCGAACTCGGTGCGGTTGCCGTTTTTCTTGACGACCACCGGCATGATGAGTTCGATCCGCTCATAGGTTGTGAAACGCTTGTCGCAACTGCCGCAGCGGCGCCGGCGCCGGATCGAATCTCCCTCTTCGGAGATGCGGGTATCCAGGACCTGGGTGTCGACATGCTGGCAGAACGGGCATTTCATGACGTGGCGCCGACCTACTCGTAGACGCGGAAGGCATCGGTGAGGACCTTGACATCGACCTTGACGCGTTCGATGGTGGCTGCATCATGCGGATTGTCGAGCACGTCGGCGATCAGGTGACCGACCTTGGTCGCTTCGGCTTCCTTGAAGCCGCGTGTCGTCATGGCCGGGCTACCCAGGCGGATACCGGAAGTCACGAACGGTTTTTCCGGATCATTCGGGATGCCGTTCTTGTTGCAGGTCATGTGCGCCGATCCCAGGATCGCTTCGGCTTCCTTGCCCGTCATGTTCTTGGCCCGCAGGTCGACCAGCATGACATGCGACTCGGTCCGTCCGGAGACGATCCGCAGCCCGCGCGACATCAGAGCCTTGGCCAGTGCGTCGGCGTTAAGGAGGACCTGTTGCTGATAGACCTTGAACTCCGGCGTCAGCGCCTCCCTGAACGCGACAGCCTTGCCGGCGATGACGTGCATCAGCGGGCCGCCCTGGATACCCGGGAAAATCGCCGAATTGATGGCCTTGGCATGCTGCTCTTTCATCAGGATGATGCCACCGCGCGGGCCGCGCAGCGACTTGTGCGTGGTCGAGGTGACGAAGTCGGCATGCGGCACCGGATTCGGATAGACGCCGGCGGCGATCAGGCCGGCATAGTGCGCCATGTCGACCAGAAAATACGCGCCGACGGCCTTGGCGACCGCCGCGAAACGCTCGAAATCGATGCGCAGCGAATAAGCAGAGGCGCCGGCGATGATCAGTTTCGGTTTGCTTTCGTGGGCCAGGCGCTCCATGGCGTCGTAGTCGATCGCTTCGTTGGCGTCCAGACCGTACGAGACCACGTTGAACCACTTGCCGGACATGTTCAGCGGCATGCCGTGCGTCAAGTGACCGCCTTCTGCCAGCGACATGCCCATGATGGTGTCGCCTGGCTTCAATATGGCGAAGAACACGCCTTGGTTGGCCTGCGAGCCGGAGTTCGGCTGCACGTTGGCCGCTTGCGCGCCGAACAGCTGCTTGACCCGATCGATGGCCAGGGTTTCGGCGATGTCGACGAATTCACAGCCGCCGTAGTAACGCTTGCCCGGATAGCCCTCGGCATACTTGTTGGTCAGCTGCGAGCCTTGGGCTTCCATGACGGCAGGCGAGGTGTAGTTCTCGGAGGCGATCAGCTCGATGTGATCCTGCTGACGGCTGGTCTCCAGCTGCATGGCCGACCACAATTCCGGATCGACATTAGCGATGGTATGGGATTTCATGAACATGTGTATTCCAATCGATTCTATTTAAGGAAGGATCGAATGAGGGCCAGGAAAATCAAGGGAGTACGGGCAGCCTCAAACGTAATTTCCATCTTGGCTACCCAGGCGCACGGCGGTTGAAATCTCACGCTTCCCGGTGGAACTCCACCTTTCGGCCATTACCGCAGGTCCTAATTGGGCTGCAGCGGGCCGCTTTTCGCCAGTCACGTGAGACGAAATGGTTCCAAATTTTACGGCAGCGCAGACTTTTCGGCAAGTCGCACGGTGCCCCAATTCCATTCATCGGGCAGGTTTTCCAGCGCTGAACCGGCTTGTTGATCGGATGACCGGTTGCTATGGGCTACAATTCTGCCACCTCCCCCTCTTCGAGCAAGGATTCGTATGATCGTTCTGATTACTGGCGCAACCGCCGGCTTTGGCGCCGAAATGGCCCGCACATTCATCGGTCACGGCCACCGTGTGATCGCAACCGGCCGGCGCGCCGACCGGCTCGCCGAGCTGGCAGCCGAACTCGGCAGCAACCTGCTACCGTGCGAATTGGACGTCACCAGCAAGAGCTCGATCAGTGCCGCGCTGGCTGCCTTGCCGGCCGACTGGCAGGAAATCGACGTCCTGATCAACAACGCCGGTCTGGCGCTCGGCGTCGAACCGGCGCAAAAAGCCTTGCTCGATGACTGGGAAACCATGATCGACACCAATTGCAAGGGCCTGGTCACGATGACTCATATGCTATTGCCAGGCATGATCGCGCGCGACCGCGGCATGATCATCAATCTCGGCTCGATCGCTGGCAATACGCCTTATCCGGGCGGCAACGTGTATGGCGCCACTAAGGCTTTTGTCGACCAGTTCACGCTCAACCTGCGGGCCGATCTGGTAGGCACCAACGTGCGCGCCACGAACATAGCGCCAGGCCTATGCAGCGGCACCGAATTCTCCAACGTGCGCTTCAAAGGCGACGATGCGGCCGCGGCCAAAGTGTATGCCGGCGCCAAGGCATTGACGGCGTCCGACATCGCCGAAGCGGCGTATTGGGTCGCAACGCTGCCGGCGCATGTGAACATCAACTATATCGAGATGATGCCGACCTGCCAGGGCTTCGGTCCGCTGTCCGTCAAGCGCACCTGAGCCTGGCCGTCGTGCGCGAGGCATTTGCCTGGCCGGTCCGGGTCTACTACGAAGACACCGATACCGGCGGCGTGGTGTTCTATGCAAACTACCTGAAGTTCTTTGAACGCGCCCGCACCGAATGGCTGCGCAGCGGCGGCATCAACCAATCGCTGCTGGCGGACACCCACGACGTGATGTTCGTCGTGATGAGCACGGCCGTGGACTACCATGCGCCAGCGAAATTAGATAATGAACTGAAACTGACGGTCGTAGTCGAAAGGCTTGGCCGGGCTTCGGTAGAATTTCAGCAACAGGCCTGGCGCGTCGATACCGGCAGCGCCGATGCCGCGCACGGTGCGATACCGATACTGCTGGCAACCGGCCGAATCAAGGTTGCCTGTGTCGACCGGCACAACATGCGTCCCCGCGCGATGCCTGCCCAGGTATTGGCATTCATCAAGGGTTGCATCTGACGTAATAGTGCTGATCCCTTTCGTCGGCGCACTGTTCCCATGCGCGCGTTTTGGCGCACAGGCCGTCGCGATTGCCATGACCGCCACGATCTACCGCACGCAACGACCCGCTGATAAAGTGCAACCAAATGCAACCATTCATGAAAAATGCATAAAAGGCAATATTTTTCCGCATACAATCCAACCATGTTGACTAGGCTAACTCTTCCATGACCGTCACTCAGGACCTATCGTTTCTCACCCTGATCACCAATGCCTCGGTGATCGTCCAGCTGGTGATGGCACTCCTGCTCGGCGTCTCCGTCATGAGCTGGACCTATATCTTCCGCAAAATGTTCGCCATCCGCAGTGCCCAGAGCCAGACCGAGGAATTCGAACGCGCCTTCTGGTCCGGCGGCAACTTGGCGACCCTGTACCAGGACGCCATGTCGAACCGGCGCAAGAGTGCCGGCAAGACCGGTGCGCTGGAACGCATCTTCGAGGCCGGCATGAGCGAATTCTCCAAGGCTCGCGCATCGGCCGGCAAGACACCACTCGACGCCAGCGCCCTGCTCGACGGCGCACGGCGTGCCATGCGGGCTGCCTACCAGCGCGAGATGGACGGCCTTGAATCGCACCTGGCATTCCTGGCGTCGGTAGGTTCGGTATCGCCTTATGTCGGCCTGTTCGGCACTGTGTGGGGCATCATGAATGCGTTTCGCGGCCTGGCCAATGTGCAGCAGGCGACCCTGGCGGCTGTCGCCCCCGGCATCGCTGAAGCCTTGATCGCCACGGCCATCGGTCTGTTCGCCGCGATCCCGGCCGTCGTTGCCTACAATCGCTACTCGCACGACATCGATCGCCTGGCGATCCGGTTCGAGAGTTTCGTCGAAGAGTTCTCCAACATTCTTCAACGTCAGGCACGCTGATGGGCACTTCCTCGACATCGATGCGGGGCGGGCGCACTCGCCGCTTCAAGGCGGAGATCAACGTCGTGCCATACATCGACGTGATGATGGTGCTGCTGGTGATCTTCATGGTCGCAGCGCCCCTGGCTAACCCGGGCGTGATCGATCTGCCGAAGGCCGGCAAGTCGAGTCTGCCGCCAAAGTCCTACATCCAGATCATGCTGCAGCCGAATACCGCCGCCAGCATCGGCCTGGGCGGCGCCGGTGCTGCCGGCGCCAAACCCGAAGCCATGGCGAATCGCCGCGATCTGCTCGCCCGCCTGCGCCAGCTGCACGACGACAATCCGGACATGCCCGTGATGATCTCGGCAGCCAAGGACATCAAGTACGATGAAGTGATCCAGATGATTTCGGAAGCCAAGAAATCCGGGGTCGATCGGGTGGGACTTGCAACCCGATAGCCCAGCCACTGACGCCATGACCGATAGCGCACCGTATAGCGTCCCCAGGGAACCCGGTCGCTGGCGGGCCATGGTGCTGGCCGCGGTGGTGCACGCGGCATTGCTGGCCCTGTTGTGGTTCGGCGTGAGCTGGCAAAACGACACGCCGGTCGCCGTGGAAGCGGAAGTATGGAGTCCACAGGCCCGGGAGGCGGCACCGAAGCCTTTGCCGGAACCGGAGCCGCAGCCTGCCGTGCAGCCGCCACCCCGCCCCGCCCCGCGTGAAGTGGCCAAACCGACACCGCCACCGGAGTCGGCCGAAGACCGCGATGCGCAGATCGCGCTGGAACAGCAAAAGAAGCGGAAGCAGCAGCAGGTGCGCCGTGAACAGGAACGCGAACAGGAACTGAAGCAGAAACAGGCGACCGAGCAGGCGCGGGCCGACAAGCTGCAGCAGCAGAAAGCAGCGTTGAAAGCTGAACAGAAAGCCGAACAGAAAGCCGAACTCAAGGCCGAACAGAAGCGCGAGGAACTGCAGAAGGCACAGCAGCAAGCCGATGCGCTGGCAAAACAGAAGACTGCAGCCGCCGCCGAACAGAAGAAACTGAACGCCGACAAGCAGCGCACGGATCTGCTGGAGTCGCAGAAGCTGGCTGCGAGCCGCGAAGACCAGCTGGCGCAAATGCGCCGTCTGGCCGGCAGCGCCAGCCCGGTCACCGGCAGCGGCGGCAACGGCGACGCGGCCAAGTCCCAAGGCGCGCGCGCCGACGCCAGCTACATCGACAAGGTGCGCGCGAAAATCAAGTCGAACACCATTTTCAACGGCGCCGATCAATTGTCCGGCAATCCGCCAGTCGAGTTCGCGGTCGAGTTGCTGCCCGACGGATCGACGCGCCGCATCCGCAAGATCAAAGCCTCTGGTGTGCCAGGCTTCGACGAAGCGGTGGAACGGGCGATCGAGAAATCGCAGCCCTACCCGTCCGACAAATCCGGTTCTGCACCGGCCAGTTTTACCGTATCGTACAAACCGAAAGATCAATGACCATGCGAATTCCTTCCTTGCTGCGCCCGCGCTGCCTGCTTGGCGCGACGCTAGTTCTCGCCACCCTCGGTACGGCCCAGGCCCAGCTGCGGGTCGAAATCTCCGGTGTCGGCGCCAACCAGATTCCGATCGCCATCGCCGCGTTTGCCGATGAATCCATCGCGCCGCAACAGGTCAGCGCCATCATCAAGGCCGACCTCACCCGCAGCGGCTTCTTCAAGATCATCGACGTCAGCAGTCCCATTTCGGAGACCACCGCGATCAATTACGGCGACTGGAAATCGCGCGGCGCCGATGCACTGGTCGTCGGCAGCGTCCAGCGCCTGGCCGATGGCCGCTTCGACGTGCGCTACAAACTGCTCGACACCGTGAAATCGTCGCAGCTCTCGGCACTCGCCCAGGCCGCGCCGCCTCAATTGACGCGCGTATCGGCGCACAAGATCGCCGATGACATCTACGAAAAACTGATCGGCGCCCGCGGCGCCTTCGCAACCCGCATCGCCTACGTCACCAAGGTCGGCCGCGACTATCGCCTGGAAATTGCAGATGCCGATGGCGAAGGCACGCAGGTGGCACTGCGCTCGAACGAACCGATCATCTCGCCGGCCTGGTCGCCCGACGGCACCAAGGTGGCCTACGTCTCGTTCGAGGCCAAGAAGCCGGTGGTCTACGTACAGGATCTGTTGACCAAGCAGCGCACCGTCGTCGCCAACTACAAGGGTAGCAATTCGGCGCCTTCGTGGTCGCCAGACGGCAGCCGTCTGGCGGTGGCGCTGTCGCGCGACGGCCTGACCCAGGTCTACGTCGTCAATGCCGACGGCACCAACCTGCGCCGCCTGACCACGACCAACGGCATCGACACCGAGCCGCAGTTTTCAGCCGACGGCAAGAACATCTATTTCACCAGCGACCGTAGCGGTGGCCCGCAAATCTACAAGATGGGCGTCAATGGCGGCGAGGCCCAGCGCGTCACTTTCGGCGGTAACTACAACATCAGTCCGCGCGTGGCACCCGATGGCAAGACGCTGGCCTACATCTCGCGCCGCGACGGCCGCTTCCAGCTCTTTGCGCTGGACCTCGGCAACGGCCAGGAACTGCGGCTGTCGGATACCGCCAAGGACGAGTCGCCCAGCTTTTCGCCCAATGGCAAATACATCATGTATGCCACAGAATCGTCGGGACGACGCGGCGCACTGGCCGTGGTCTCGGTCGACGGACGGGTACGGCACAGCCTGAGCACGCAGGCCGGAGATATTCGGGAGCCCACCTGGGGCCCGTTCATGAAGTAGATTTTGTTCACCCTCAAGGAGAGAAAAACATGCGTATCTTTACCAACTCGCTGACCACACCCGCACTGATCCTGACATCGGCCATGCTGCTGGCCGCATGCTCGTCTACCAAGCTCGACGAGACCAAGCCGCCGGTCGAGGACCGTTCAGCCAGCACGACACAGTCGGGCGCCGCCGATCCACGTTCCGTGGCCACCGTCAACGCTGGCACCACCGATCCGCTGAGCGACCCGAAGGGAATTCTGGCGCGCCGCAGCGTCTACTTCGACTACGACAGCTACATCGTCAAGGATGAGTTCAAGCCAGTCGTCGAAGCCCATTCGAAGTACCTCGGCATGAACAAGGCACGCAAGGTCATCATCCAGGGAAATACGGACGATCGCGGCGGTCGAGAATATAATCTGGCGCTGGGCCAGAAGCGGGCAGAAGCCGTCCGCAAGTCGATGGCGCTGCTGGGCGTTCCCGAGTCGCAGATGGAAGCGGTTACACTGGGCAAGGAAAAGCCGAAAGCCACCGGCAGCGACGAAGCCGCTTTTGCTGAAAACCGCCGTACCGATATCGTCTATTGAATTTACATGAAACCAAACTCTTCCTTGCTAGCCGCGGCCCTCCTGGCCGTGGTATCCCTGGCGCCGGTGGCAGCACATGCCGGCCTGTTCGATGACGATGAAGCGCGCCGTGCGATTCTCGATGCCCGTACCCGGATCGAGGCGCTGCAGCGCGACGTCGGCGGCCGACTCGATGCCAAGGCGGACAAAAGCAGCCTGCTCGACCTGGCGACACAAAACGAGCAGTTGCGCCTCGATGTGGCAAAACTGCGCGGGCAGGTGGAAGTGCTGACCAACGAACTGGCCAATGCGCAGCAGCGGCAAAAGGATTTCTATGTCGACCTCGACAACCGACTGCGCAAGCTGGAGCCACAGAAGGTGACCGTCGACGGTCGCGAGACCAGCATCGATCAAAACGAGCAGCGCACCTATGATGCGGCGCTCGAACTGTTCAAGGCCGGCGACTACAAGGGTGCCAGCAGTTCGTTCATCGATTTTCTGCGGCGCTATCCGCAGTCGGGCTATGCCGCATCGGCCCAGTACTGGCTCGGCAATGCGTATTACGCGCAGCGCGATTATCGCAATGCGATCTTGTCCCAGCAGGTCGTGATCAAGAATTATCCGGACAGCACCAAGGCCCCGGACGCCCTGCTCAACATCGCAACCTGCTATGTCGAACTCAAGGACAAGGTCAGTGCCCGCCGCGCCCTCGATACCGTGATCGCGCAGTATCCGGACTCGACCGCAGCCCGGACCGCCAAAGACCGCCTGCCTTCGCTGCGCTGACGTGACGCCCCTTGAATTTTCGGCCCTGGGTACGCGGGTGGTGTGGCTGGTCTTTGCGCTCGGCATTCTGTTCGGCGCGACTGCCCAGCGCACCCATTTCTGCACGATGGGCGCGCTGACCGACATCGTCTACATGGGCAACTGGAACCGCATGCGGCAGTGGCTGCTGGCGATGGCCGTCGCCATCATCGGCACCACCTTGCTGGCCGCATCCGGCAGCATCGATCCGGCCAAAAGCCTCTACACGACAGCGCGGCTGAATTGGCTTTCGCACCTGGTCGGTGGCGCCTGCTTCGGCTTCGGCATGGTGCTCGCGAGCGGCTGCGGGAACAAGACGCTGGTACGCATCGGCGCAGGCAACCTGAAGTCGCTGATTGTCTTCATCGCCGTCGGCCTGAGCGCCTTCATGACACTCAAAGGCATTCTGGCGGTGCCGCGCACGGTGCTGCTCGACAGCCAGTTCCTTACACTTGCGACCCGTCAGGACCTGCCCAGCATCGCCGCCGGCATCGGCGCATCGCTGCCGCTGCTGCAGCTTTCGATCGGTGGCGCAGTGGCGCTGGCGCTGATGGTGTTTGTTTTTGCCGGTCGTGAATTCCGCGCCCGCGAAGCGATTGTCGTCAACGTGTGGGCTGGACTCGCGGTCGGCGCCATCATCGTGGCAGCGTGGTTTGTCTCCGGCAGCATTGGTCATGTCGCCGAGGATCCAAACACGCTGCAGGAAGCCTTCGTCACCACCAATTCCGGCCGCATGGAATCGTTCAGCTTCGTCGCGCCGTTTGCCTACACGCTCGATCTGCTGATGATGTGGACCGATGTCAGCAAGGCGGTCAGTTTCGGCATCGCCGCGTCGCTCGGCGTGGTAGCCGGCTCGTTCCTGGTGGCAATCGCCACAGGCGCATTCAAGTGGGAAGGATTCGGCAATGTCGAAGACGTCGGCAATCATCTTGGCGGCGCGGTGCTGATGGGTTTCGGCGGCATCACGGCACTTGGCTGCACCATCGGTCAGGGACTCGCCGGGATCTCCATGCTGTCGCTCGGCTCGATTCTGACGCTCGGCGGCATCATCTCCGGCGCTGTCGTTGCAACGCGTTACCAACTCTGGCGCATCGACGCCACAGGTTGAGCAGAAGGTCTCGTGCAGCAGTGCAATCGAGTTGCCTGCAGTTGAGACCAAGAAGAAATTTGCTGATCCATTTGACAGCCGGTAACGATATTCACTATAATCTTCTTCTTTCGGGTCGTTAGCTCAGCTGGTAGAGCAGCGGACTTTTAATCCGTTGGTCGCAGGTTCGAATCCCGCACGGCCTACCACGAATAACCAGTGTGAAATCAAGGGTTCCCGCAAGGGAGCCCTTTTTTTTCGTCTCCCTCAAACGCAATCGTCCGTTCGGGAGGCACTTCGGGAGGCACCTAAGTTGCGGTTCAACTGCCCATGACGGGGTACCAACACCCTGTCATTGGCGGCCGAATCAGCCGGTGCAAATATATTTTCGGAAAAGGCTAAGAAAATATACCTGTCATGCCTACACGTGTATCCCAACCGAAATGGAGATACACATGAAACGATGCCACAGCCCAGGTCACACCCCTATCGCATGTCAGTTGGTCGGCCTTGCTGGCCAAACTGGATGCGACCCATCTCGTCGCCGGACGTGCCCGTCACGTCGCCACGCGGGAGGATACTAAGATGGCCAGCGTCTACAAGCACCGCAACGCGTGGCAGGCGGCCGTCGGCTCAAAAGACAATCGCGTCAAAAAGAATTTTGCGACCCAAAAAGCTGCGCTGGCTTGGGCCTGTCAGGCCGAAGCTGACCTAAAACTCAATGCCATGCCGGTCCTGGGTGGACCGTCCCGGGTCACCCTTGCCGGTGCGCTGATGGAATACGCGCATAAGTATACGGTGACCAAAAAAAGCTTCAAATCCGAGTTGGACCGTATCAATCGCTACCTTATCGCCGCCGGCCTGCCGACCCTGCACCGTGAAGAGCTTCCCGGCGGAGGCTTCGAGCTTCTTGAAGTCGCGCCGGCGATGGTCGATGCCGGCATACCAGACGCCTTTAAAGACCACCGTGACATGCGACTCGACAAACGCACCAAGACAAATGCGCTACGCGCAGAGCTTGCCCGTACCCTGGTATCGCATGTCAGCAGCGACAAATTGCGCACATTTATGACGCAAATGGCCAAGGACGGTCTCGGCGGCAGCACCGCTCTGAAAGAGATGGCTCTTCTGAAGCATGCGTTCAACATGGCCATCAATGAATGGAACTGGACAAGCTTTGTCAACCCTTTGAAGGGAATGAAGCTGCCCAGACCAGCGCCCGGTCGCGAGCGTCTGCTAAACGCAGACGAAGAACACGCCATGCGTCTCGCGCTTGCCGAATGCGAGAACCCGTTTATGCTCCCGCTGTTCGAATTCGCGCTCGAAACCACTTCGCGCCGCGGGAGCCTGTTAAAACTGAATTACTGCGACGTCGATATCGAAGGGCGCATCGCGCTTCTGTACGACACGAAAAGCGGCGACAACAACCGGGTACCACTGACCCAGCGCGCTGTTCAGATTCTGCAGCGATTACCACGCGAACCAAACGAATCGCGCGTGTTCCCCCTGTCGGCGAACGCGGTGACCATGGCCTGGCGACGGGCATGCATACGCGCGGGCGTCGACGATTTGAAATTCCATGACACGCGCCACGTCGGCACCACGCGTCATGCGAAGCGTGTAAAAAATGTTCATGCGCTCATGAAAATTACGGGGCACAAAACCGTTGGCCAACTCATGAAATACGTGCATGTCATGGAAGACGATATTTTCCAGGCCTTTGATGCGACTGAGCCGCCCGCCGGAAGTGTGTTGCTCCCGATTGACCACCATGCGGAGTCTGCGCAAGTCGTCCAGGCACGCGCGAAGGCGGTGCGGTTAAATGCGCGGGCGCTGCAGGATACTGCGATAGCGCAGACGCCATTACTGCCATCCAATGTTTTTTCAATAGGGGCAAGACGCCCTAAACCTGAAAATGTTGAGTCGGGAACCTTGGATGTCGGTGTAGCAAGCGAGCTCACCCGAAACTAACTACGCACTGCGACACCGGTGCCCTGGCTGGCTGCAATGGGATGGTGACGAAGTTCATAAACGACTCCATGGCGCGCTACCGACGCAGGGGTGATGTTCTCCCGCCATGAGATGCATCTGAGATAAGGCTGGCCCGCAGCCGCCAGCCTTATTTTAGCCACCTGACATTGAAAGCGGGCTTCACTTTTAACACCAGACACCGAAACGCTAAACCCTGAAAAAGCGGAGCGAGTTGTTATTCCAGTGGCATCGCTGTACGCTGCCGCGCGCCGGCTGCCGGTCGCCAGGTTTTCCCAAGCCAGGAACAGCTTCGCGCCCGCTCCCCCCCCCCTCCCGGGCTTCGCTTTTTAATACCGACTTTTCAATGAAACCAGCAAGCGCTCATCTTTGTTCGGAAAATCATCACCCGATACGCCGACGTTGCGCAGGCGGCTCTAAAACACAAGCCTTCCCTTATTGTCCGTAAATTTTTTTTTGCCTCGATTTCCCTTCTGAATCTTCGAAAATCACCGACTGTCCTGTCCTACACTGAGCATTTATTGTCAGTACCGCAATAAGCCTAGAGTTATCTGGGAGTGTGGTGCCTATACGTTTTTACGACAGCAACCGTTGCCGCGAAAACTGAAGGCACAATATGAACACGATAAACACCCCTCTACTCAACGAGCCAGCCGCGCAGACCACTGCACGCTTTATGGCGGTCCTGCGGCGTTACGACCTGGACTACGGCATTACGTGGCAATGGGTCGGCCGCGTGCGGCATGGCATCCTCGAGGTCTATCACAACCACCTAGGCCCATGCGAGGGGACCGTCTTGGCGCAACCGTTTAGGCGCAACGCTGCGACCTGGGTAGACAGCGACTGTGGCATTGGAAAAGTCCGAACCGGCTCCCCGAAGCACCTTGCTATCAAAGCTGCACTCCAGCGACTCGATGAGTACACCCAATAACTACCTCGGCAGACTTCAGACGGAAAGTTGACTTTATGAATATTATCCATTTCAACACTGGACCGACCGCTGAGTATTTGCGTGTGCCGCTCTGCCACGCGACGGCACAGAACGGCAACGGCTGGTCCCGTGGCTACTACACCAATGAGGTCGCAGCAAAGAGGTGCCGGCGCTGCTTGGTATCGCTCGGGGTGCCGCTCCCGAGAAAAACTGCACCCATTCCACTACTGCCAAATTATGCGGTCGAGCCCTACCCGTTTTAGGCGGACGACGCCAGTCAGAACTTATTTCTAACTATCAGGCTATCGTGGGAACAAAACGCAAGACTGTCAAACCAGTTAAGAAGCACTTCTTGTCAGGAACAGTACGACGCAGCCGGCAGCATGCAGGTGAAGCCGGCACCTAGACGGCAAGCGCGTTTGATTCTGCTGCTGGCCAACACGTAACCAGCCGTACGCGTGCCGCCCATGCCTTGTACCACGGTGCTGGGTACCAGAATGTTTTCAATACAGCGTCGGTCTCGCCGCTCGCCACAGCAACTTCGTCAACATCCCGGCGAGACTTCCTTGGCTTCAGAACGGTTTGCAAGAACGAGCTCGCAAAATATGCTGTGTGGCCTAAATGCATCGATAAGTGTAATAGCCCTTAACGTAATCACAAGCGTCTTTCAGGTCTATTATCGCGACAACACTGACTAACGAAGACGTCATTAGCAGGTTGGGAAAGCGAGTGGATGATAGTTTTGTGGTCATTCACCAGCGTGCTACTTGGCTTTCTCACGTGGTCGCTTCTCTTGTTGCACCTCGCGCACGAAAAGGAAAACGCCAGAAAGGAAGGGCTTGGTGATGTTATTCCGCTTAAATGTACGGCTTGCGGATTTGAGCAAGTGCATACAGTCCTGTGATACTTATCCTTCCAGATAACGCGATGAAAAGAACTCGCCCAGCTCAACGATGCCAATACATTCCTCTAAAGCACAAATAAACGATGCAAAAGAACGATTGGATTTTCATCAAAAAATAAAGCCGCTATTTGCGGCTTTAAGAAATTCACCAACAATAACTAAGTCTGACGATATTAAAACTTAACGCGGAACTTTTCTTTGTCGTTACCGTCGAGCCAACGAGGGGCGCGGCCTCTCCCGGACCACTGCGCACCGGTCTCAGGATTCTTAAATTGAGGCGCGACGACTACTTTTTCTTTAGAGGCTCGCACTTTGCCTAAAGAATTCAAATCTGATAAAGACAGACCGAACTCCTGCATTATGGTGGCAATTTTTTCTTTTGCCTCAGCGATTTCATTTTTTCGAGCTTCTTCTGCAGCCCGCTGAAGTTCAGCTATTTGTTTTATGATTTCAGCATAAGTAGCAGTCATACAATCTCCAATTGATATTAATAAGGGTCCGAATAGTGCCAGAAATATAAAACAAAAATCAATAGTATTCTATATTTAAAACGCTCAGTTACGTCCACCCGAGACAATCCGAAGCATCGCCATG
The DNA here is from genome assembly GCA_014376645.1 of Herminiimonas sp. GTDB lineage: Bacteria > Pseudomonadota > Gammaproteobacteria > Burkholderiales > Burkholderiaceae_D > JANXSS01. Next base: position 22,508 of record JACMRD010000221.1, read on the forward strand.
AACATATTCAGGATATCCAGATACAGACTAATAGTCGCCATAATGTAATTCGTCTGGCGACCAGCAATGATGCTACTGGTATCGTACAAAATATAGGCGCCGAAAATCAGGACACTGGCGTATGCCAGCAAAAGACTAAGGCCTGGTGTGGAGAAAAACATGCCTACCAGACTTACTACGATAAGGCCTATGAGCGCAACCATCAAGAATCCGCCGAGGAATTCAAAGTCTTTTTTGGTTACCTGTACATATGTGGACAGTCCGAGGAATGCCGCACCGGTTGCGAGCAGTGCAGTTCCAACTATTTCCGAACCATTTGGCAGGCTCAAATAATGATTCATCGTCGGCCCGAGGCTGAACCCCATCAGGCCCGTGAATCCAAAAACTAGTAGCACGCCTGTTCCGCTGTTGCTGTACGCACGAGTTGCAAACAGCAGACCGAATGCCAGCACCATAATTCCGAGCATTCCGATGCCACCAACCGGAAAAAGCATGCCAAGATATGCTGTGACGGCGCTCCAAAGGAGCGTCATAGACAGCAGGCGATAAGTGTTTTGCAAAACTGTCGTTCGTGAAACGACGCTCGCTGAGCTAAATGTACTATCAATCACGATTGTTCTCCTTTGGTAAATATCAAAATCCACATGTTGCGTTAACGGTCGTCGCGTCGATTTAGCCTACACCATTATTAAAAATCGCTAAGCTAACCACTAAATTCCGCACTAGAGATAATATGTGGGCGATAAGGCTCTGGCGCAAGGCATTTGATGAACAATAATCGCTGTAGTTCGTTGACGCTGATTATCCATTCTCAATAAATCTGTAAATGGCAATTTCCCTGGCGTTTTAGGCGAAATAATTTCGTTTGGAAGTGCCAACTGCCGATTTAACGCATCAAAGAAGCAGTTTACGGAATTAGACAAGCAGCGCGAAAAGAAACGCTGCTTGTATCCTAACGCGATGTCCTTTTCCTCAAGAAACTCATATGCCATCGAACACGTCGACGGCATATCACTGGCGATTAGAACGACCGTGAATCGAGGGATTGACGTTTTTTGGTACCAATTGTCGCGAAAGCCGATGCTAACGAGACAGTGCGACAAAGGTAGCTCGAGCTGTTGTGGAACGCTGTCGGGACAGACGAAATCGGATATCTCGAGGGGATTGAAAACTACAGGGACGAACTATCTGCATGTCCGGACGTCGCATTACGTTCGACTGATGACTTTATGGCAACAGTGGGGAGCGTTTGGAATCCCTTGACATTCGGCGACGGCTATTTCAATGCACGACAGCAGGTCTGAGTGCGCTCTACTCCGCAACGCGGTATCAAGACTGTTTCCGATTCTCGAAACAGCGTGGTTCAAGATGCACTCTCGACGATTACCCGTTTTAGGTATTGCAGCCAGGAAAAACCGTCGATAAGCTCTCTGCTCGTTCCTCAGGAGCCTGCATGCCAGACGCGTCACCGGATGCCCCGCCCGCAAAGCAGCTAGAGCCCTCATCTCCTCCCGCCGGGGCCAGGCCAAAACCGACGCAGCCGGCACCAACACCGGCGCAGCTGCAAGCCCTGCGCGTCTTTCTGGGCTTAGTCAACCACAAGTGAAGCGCCCGCGGGCGCGGGCTTCGATTTTATGCAGCGCGATGAACGCCGCACCATTC
>JACMRD010000031.1 GCA_014376645.1 Herminiimonas sp.
GCATTTCTCTATAGCCTGATTTCATGGGCATTGTCCGCCTTGTTCTTGAAAAAAAATGACTGATCAAAATTTCAGCATCGAATTCTTTCCCCCGAAAACCCCCGAGGGGGTCGCCAAACTGCGCACCACGCGCCAGGCACTCGCGGCGCTCAAGCCGCGTTATTTTTCGGTCACCTTCGGCGCCGGCGGCTCGACCCAGCAAGGCACGCTCGATACCGCCATCGATATTCGGCGCGACGGCCTGGAAGCGGCGCCGCACCTGTCGTGCCTGGGCAGTTCGCGCGAGAGCGTGCGGGCGATCCTGGCGCAGTACCAGGCGCAGGATATCCGGCGCCTGGTGGCCCTGCGCGGCGACCTGCCGAGCGGTTATGGCGCGGTCGATTTCGCTTCCGGTGAATTCCGTTACGCGAACGAACTGGTCGAGTTTATCCGCGCCGAAACGGGTGACTGGTTTCATGTCGAGGTCGCCGCCTATCCGGAAATGCATCCCCAGGCAAAGTCGCCCCAGGACGACCTGCAGCACTTCGTGGGCAAGGTCAAGGCGGGCGCCGACGCCGCCATCACGCAGTATTTCTACAATGCTGATGCCTACTTCCGTTTCGTCGACGAAGCGCGGCGCGCAGGCGTGGATGTACCGATCGTGGCGGGCATCATGCCGATCACGAATTACACGCAACTGCTGCGTTTTTCAGAGATGTGCGGCGCCGAGATTCCGCGCTGGGTGCGCCTGAAGCTGGCCAGTTTCGGCGACGACGCGGTCTCGATCCGGGCCTTCGGCCTCGATGTGGTCACCTCGCTGTGCGAACGGCTGCTGGCCGGCGGCGCGCCGGGCTTGCATTTTTATACACTTAACCAGGCAGCCGCCACGACCGCGATCTGGCAGCGTCTCATCCCCGCCTAGCACCGTCGTGATGGCCGTCGCCCGCGCCGGGCATCACTGGCGTGGCTTCGGTCAGGACGATGTCCATCGGCCGGTCGTGCGCCTCGACCGCGAATTCGGCCAGCGACAGCGTGTAGGCGATGCCGATCGCTTGCGGCGGCGCGCCCTCTGCCAAGGTGCGGTCGTAGTAGCCGGCGCCATACCCGAGCCGATGCCCGGCTGCGTCGTAGCCGACACAGGGAATCAGCAGCACCTGCGGCGACACGGGGACGACCACATCGGGCGTGCCGATGCCCCAGCGGTTCAGCGTGACTGCGTCACCCGGCGTCCAGGCAGCGAACGCCAGCGGCGTGTCGGCGCCGATGACCAGCGGCAGCGCCAGTTGCACGCCTGACTCGGCCAGGTGCGCATACAGAATGCGCAGATCGGGCTCGCCCCGGATCGGCCAGTACACCCCCACGGAGTCCACTGGATGACGCGCCAACCAGCGCAGCACGGCAGCGCCGATGGCGGCGTCGTGCAGGCTGCGCTCGGCAGCCGGCAGCGCGGACCGGGCGTCGATCAGGTGGGTGCGCAGATCACGTTTCGATCGCTGTTTCATATGCGCCTTTTCCGCCACAGTATTGGCGTTTTCGCGTGCTATGCTCGGTTTGGTGGGCATTCGTATTTTGAAAGAAAATAAAGCAATGAGTTACCGTAATCTGATGCGGGCGGCTGCGGCGCTTACCGTTGTGCTGGTTCTGACGGCAGCCGCAGCGCAGCCCGTGCTGGCGCAGTCATCGAGGGCCGGCAGTGCGTTCGCCAATGACGATGATGCCTTCTTGGCGCTGCGTGAGGCGGTCCGGCGCGACGACGCGACCACGACGGCGGCGCTTGCCGATCGTCTGCCGAATTATACGATCGGATCGTACATCGATTACTACCGACTGAAGGTGCGCCTGCGCGATGCCTCGCCCAACGATGTGCGCGCCTTCCTCACCCGTCACGACCGTTCCGCCATCGGCGACCGCATGCGCAACGACTGGTTGCTGGAGCTCGGCCGCACGCGCAACTGGGCCTTGTTCGATGAACAGTATCCCCAGTTCGTGCTCAATGACGATCACCAGCTCAAGTGCTACGCGCTGCTGTCGGCGACGCTCAAGGGCCAGCGGGTGGCCGACGATGCACGTACCCTGCTGACATCGACCGTGAGCTACGGTGATGCCTGTTCGACCCTGGTGGTGACCTTGCTGCAGAGCGGACAGTTTTCGGTTTCCGACGTCTGGGCCCAGGTCCGGCTGGCGGCCGAGGCTGGTAACACCGTCGTGGTGCGGCGCCTGGTGCTATTGGCCGAAGCGCCGGAGACGCTGGTCATGCGCGCACTGGACAAGCCGGCCGACGTGCTGTCGCGTGGTGTGGGGAGCGGACGCACCGCGCACGAAGCATTCATCATCGCGCTCGGCCGCAGTGCACGCAACAATCCCGCCGATGCTGCGAACGCGCTGCTGCTGGCCGGCGAACAACTCACGCCGGATGAACGTGCGCTCGGCTGGGCGCAGATCGCCTTGCAGGCGGCCATCAAGCTGGCGCCGGATGCGATGGTCTACTGGCGCCGGGCGCAGGGCGCATCGCTGTCGCAGGAAGGCTATCAGTGGCAGGTGCGCTCGGCGCTGCGTGCCGGCGACTGGAAATTCGTCAGGAGCGCAATCGAAGCGATGCCGGTGGCGCTGCGTGGCGACACCACCTGGGTCTACTGGTATGCGCGTGCGCTGCGGATCGAGGGACGCACGCAGGATGCGCAACTGCATTTCCAGTCGATTTCCGCGATCCCCGGATTTTACGGTCAGCTGGCGCTCGAAGAACTTGGCCAGAAAATCGTACTGCCACCTCGCGCCGCGCCCGTGACGCCGGAGGAACTGGCGCCGATGGCGCAGAATCCGGGCTTCAAGCGCGCCATCAAGTTCTTCGAGATGAACCTGCGCTTCGAGGGCTACCGCGAGTGGAACTGGGAATTGCGTCGCATGAACGAGCGCCAGCATCTGGCTGCGGCGGAATACGCGCGGCAGGTCAATCTGCTCGACCGCATGGTCAACACTTCCGATCGCACTCAGGTGGCGGTCGACTTCAGCCAGCGTTTTCCGTCGCCGTATGCCGACATCATGCGCGCCAATGCGGCGCCGCTCGGACTGGACGTGGCGTGGGTGTACGGATTGATCCGGCAGGAGTCGCGCTTCATCATGAATGCGCGCTCGAATGTGGGCGCATCCGGACTGATGCAGATCATGCCGGCCACCGCCAGCTTCGTGGCGCGCAAGATCGGCATGGATAGCTTCACGCCGAGCCAGGTCAACGACATTCCGGTCAACATCCGGCTCGGCGCTAACTACCTGCGCATGGTGCTGGCCGATCTGGACGGATCGCAGGCCCTGGCGACAGCAGCCTACAACGCCGGGCCAGGCCGTCCACGTGCCTGGCGGGCGACGCTGCCGCGCTCGGTCGAAGGCGCCATCTTTGCCGAATCGATTCCGTTTGCCGAGACGCGCGGCTATGTCAAAAACGTTTTGTCGAATGCAACGTATTATGCTGCCTTGTTCGACAACCAACCGCAATCGCTGAAGTCCCGTCTGGGATGGGTGGCGCCAAAGGGGTTTGTCGCTTCCGAACTGCCCTGACTGGATGTCTTCATGATCGATCTTAACGCCGCCGCGATGCGCTACTCCTCGATACTGGTCATCGGTGGCACCGGGTTCATCGGCAGCCACCTGGTGGCGCAACTGGCCGCCAGCGGCCGCCGCGTGATCGTGCCGACCCGACATGTCAGCCGTTCGCGGATGTTTTCCGTGCTACCCAAAGTGGAAGTGGTCGAGGCCAATGTGCACGATGCCGCAGTCCTGTCGAAGCTGATGCGCGGAGTCGACGCCGTCATCAACCTGGTCGGCATCCTGCATTCGGGGCGCGGGCCGGCCGGTTCGAAGTACGGCCCGGCGTTTGCCACCGCGCATGTCGAACTGCCGAAAAAGATCGTCGCTGCCTGCCTCGCCAATGGCGTGCAACGCTACCTGCACATGAGTGCGCTGGGCGCTTTGCCCCAGGGCGCGTCGATGTACCTGCGTTCGAAGGCCGACGGCGAAGCGGCCGCCTTCGCTCCCGGTCTGCAGACGACGGTGTTCCGGCCCTCGGTGGTATTCGGTCCGGAAGACAAGTTTCTGAACCTGTTCGCAACGCTGCAGAAATTTTTCCCGGTGATGCCCCTCGGCGGGGCGGATGCCCGTTTCCAGCCGGTCTTCGTGGGCGATGTGGCGCGCGCATTCGTCAATGCGCTGGAACATCCTGCGACCTTTGGCAAGACCTATGAATTGGCCGGACCGAAGATCTACACGCTCAAGGAATTGGTAGAGCTGGCCGGCGCGATGGGCGGCCATCCGCGTCCGGTACTGGCACTGCCGCCGCCGCTGGCGCGGTTGCAGGCGCTGATGTTGGAATGGATGCCGGGCGGCCCGCTAATGAGTCGCGACAATCTGGACTCGATGAAGCAGGACAATATTGCATCCGGACCGATCGCACCCGAGCTTGGGATCACGCCGACCGCACTCGAGGCCGTGGCGCCGCAGTATCTGGGACGCAAGATCTGAACATACTGCGCCGGCGGTCCGATGCTGCCGTTTTCTGCATAACACTGTAGTTCTCTTTCATTTTTTTCTGACCGCTCATGCAAACTACCGAACTTGATCCGACCCTCTCCCAAACGCTGGATCAGGCTGAGAAAGCCGGATTGACCCTGGTCATCGGCAACAAGAATTATTCGACCTGGTCAATGCGACCCTGGGTGGCCATGACCGCTTTCAACATTCCGTTCAAGGAAGTCCGGGTGGTGCTGGACCGGCCGGATACCGCGACCCTGATCGCGCAATATTCATCGTCGGGTCGGGTACCGGTACTGCTGGCGGGTGAGACCGTGATCTGGGATTCCCTGGCGATCTGCGAATACCTGGCGGAGCAGTTCCCCGAAAAGAACATGTGGCCGCGCGATGTGGTCGAGCGCGCGCTGGCACGCTCGGTGTGCGCGGAAATGCATTCGGGCTTCGGTGACTTGCGCCAGGCCATGTGGATGAACATCCGCGGGAAGTTTCCGGGCAAGGGCCGCACACCCGGCGCGCAGGGCGACATCGGCCGCATCTGCGAGATCTGGGAGGACTGCATGGCGCGCTGCGGTCCGAACGATTTCCTGTTCGGCGAATTTTCAATTGCCGATGCGTTCTATGCGCCGGTCGTCATGCGCTTCCGCACCTACGAGGTCTCGCTGGCGCCGGCACTGCAGGCCTATGCCGACCGGGTTGCGGCGCATCCGGCGGTGGCGCAATGGATCGCCGGTGCCCTGGCCGAAACCGAGACCGCACCCAAGTACGACCACTATCCGGACTGAGCGGCGCGCTGATGCCGTCGGGATCGATGCAGCGGTTTCTGGTCGGTGGCGCAGTGCGCGACCGGTTGCTCGGGCTGCCGGTCCAGGACCGCGATTTCGTGGTCGTCGGTGCCAGCCCGCAAGAGATGGTGGCGCTGGGTTACACCCCGGTCGGCAAGGATTTTCCGGTGTTCCTGCACCCGACAACCCACGAAGAACACGCGCTGGCCCGCACCGAGCGCAAGACCGCGCCCGGCTACCGCGGCTTCACCTTTCATGCCGCCGCCGACGTCACGCTCGAGCAGGATCTGGCGCGGCGCGACCTGACCATCAATGCCATGGCACAGGCCGAGGACGGAACGCTGGTCGATCCCTTCGACGGCCAGCACGATCTGCAGCAGGGCATCCTGCGCCACGTTTCCACGGCATTTCTCGAAGACCCGGTACGCATCCTGCGGCTGGCGCGGTTCGCCGCGCGCTTTACCCGCTTCACGGTCGCCCCGGAGACCGCTGCGCTCATGCGCACGATGGTCGAGAATGGCGAAGTCGATGCGCTTGTACCGGAGCGGGTCTGGCAGGAATTCTCCCGTGGCCTCATGGAGGCAATGCCCTCGCGGATGCTCGAAGTGCTGCACGACTGCGGCGCGCTGGCAAGGATGTTGCCGATGCTCGAGCCGGTATGGACGCTGACCGGCGGGGTGCGCGGCCATTCCGTACTGGCGGCACTGGATGCCTCGGCTGGCGCCGGCGCGGCCCTGCCGGTGCGGCTGGCGATCCTGCTACAGGCAGCCGGCACCACGCCGACCGACACCGCCGCGATCGACGCCGTCTGCGCGCGTCTGAAGGTGCCGGGCGACTGCCGTGATCTGGCGGTCATGACCGGGCGCGAACGCGAGGCGCTCCGCACCGGGCCTGGTCTGGCTACCGGTGCGGTGGCGCTGCTGGAGCGCTGCGATGCGTTGCGCAAGCCGGCGCGCTTTCATCAGATGCTCGAGGCACTGGCACTGGCGCTGGCGGGTCAATTTTCCAGCGCAAGCCCACCGATCGCACGCTGGCGCGCGGTCCTCGAGGCGGCCCGCAGTGTCGACGCCGGCAGCGTGGCAAAACATGTGGCGCAGGCCAGTCCCGGTCAGCCACAGAGGATCAATGATGCCGTTCGGGCCGCCCGCGTGGCCGCGGTGATGCCTGTTTGCGACCAACAGGCACATTAACGGTTTAATATTTAATTACATTTTTATCAATATTCTATCCAATCGCAGGATTAGGTGACGCGTTCTGGAATAACCTGCGCGGATCGCCTACAATGCTGTTGTGCGGCGCACCATTATTGGTTGCAATGCGTCACGAAAGGGTTGTGATGAATTCGTCCGAAGTGCTTCAAAGGAATTTCTCAGGCAGCGAGATGCCCCCCCAGGAGCCAGCTCGCAATTTTGGATCGGTGCGGGTCAAGGAGCTCTCCGAACGGGACCGGCGCCGCTTGCTCATGCATTTTCTCGCGCTTGGTGACAGCGATCGCTTACTGCGCTTCGGCACCGTCCTGCCGGACGAGCTGGTCACCCGGTATGTACAGCGCCTCGATTTCGCACGCGACACCGTCTTCGGCGTATTTGATGCCGATTTGAAACTTGTGGGCGTGGGTCATCTGGCATTTGTGCCGTGCGACACCAAGCCCGTCTTTACCACGGCCACCGAGAAAGAACGCATCGCCGAATTCGGCGTCTCGGTCTCCTCGACCGCCCGTGGGCATGGCATCGGCACCCGCCTTTTCGAACGTGCTGCGATTCATTGCCGCAACGAAGACGTCGATACCCTGTACATGCAGTGCCTGGCGTCGAACCAGACCATGATTCACATTGCCAAGAAAGCCGGCATGCAGATTCACCGTGCGTATGGCGAAGCGGATGCCTTCCTGAAGCTCGACCCGGCCAATCCGGCCAGCATGTTGCAGGAAGCGGTGGAAGAGCAGGTCGCCTCGCTCGAGTACACCATCCGCGCCAATACCCGCGCCGCCGCGCGCTGGCTGTCGCAACTACCGGCGCACCTGCCGCATTTCAAGGACGATTCGAAGTAGTCAGCGCAGTCAGCGCAGTCAGCGCATTGTGCACAGTCAGACCAGCGGCAGCGCCGTCGTATCCTTCACCCGCTGCAGCGCAAAGCTCGACTTCACGTCCAGCACTGCCGGATGTCGCAACAGCGTCTCCATCATGAAGCGCGAAAAATGCTGCATGTCGCCGACATGCACGCGCAGCAGGTAATCCATCTCCCCCGTCATCGCATAGCAGGCCACCACTTCCGGCCAGTGCGCCACCGACACCGCGAAATCGGCGCGCGGCGAGGCTCCGTGCAGATTCGCGTGCATCGCCGCCGACAGCGGAGCATCGCTATGCTTTTCCAACCGGACGTTGACGTACGCAAGCAGTCCCAGGCCGATCTTGTCCGGATCGAGTAGGGCGACGTACTGCCGGATCACGCCGGCCTCTTCCAGCCGCTTGATGCGGCGCAGACAGGGCGACGGCGACAAATTCACCCTCTCGGCAACTTCCTGGTTCGACAGGCGGCCATCCTCCTGCAGAATCGAGAGAATCTTGCGATCGGTTTTATCTAGTGCAAAGATAGGCATGATTGACCTGTGCGGATGGTGGCGACGCCATATTATTGCGCTATTGTGGCGTTCCTGCGAATCATTTGCAATTAACTGCCCTGCCTGGCGCCGTACACTCAACACTACGGGTGGCGTGCTGCCAGCCGCCACTTCAGGAGACGCAGATGGACTTCCAGCCTTGGGAAAATCCGATGGGGACCGATGGATTCGAATTCATCGAGTACGCCGCACCCGACCCGAAAGCCCTGGGTGCGTTGTTCGAGCAAATGGGCTTTGCCGCCATCGCACGCCATCGCCACAAGGATGTCACGCTCTACCGTCAGGGCGAGATCAATTTCATCATCAACGCCGAACAGGATTCGTTCGCGCAGCGTTTCGCCCGTCATCACGGTCCTTCCATCTGTGCGATCGCATTCCGGGTCGACGATGCGGCCTTCGCATACAAGCGTGCGCTGGAACTCGGCGCCTGGGGCTTCGACAACAAGAACGGTCCGATGGAATTGAATATTCCCGCCATCAAGGGTATCGGTGATTCGTTGATCTATTTCGTCGATCGCTGGCGCGGCAAGGATGCGGCGCGCGGCATCGACGCCGGCGCCATCGGCGACATCAGCATTTATGACGTGGATTTTGTTGCGATCCCAGGCGCCCAGGCCAACCCGATCGGCAATGGCCTGACCTACATCGATCACCTGACGCACAACGTGCATCGCGGCCGGATGAAGGAGTGGGCCGAGTTCTACGAGAACCTCTTCAATTTCCGCGAGGCGCGTTACTTTGACATCGAAGGCAAGCTGACCGGTCTGAAATCGAAGGCGATGACTTCGCCCTGCGGCAAGATCCGCATCCCGATCAACGAATCCTCGGACGACAAATCGCAGATCGCCGAATACCTCGACCTGTATCACGGCGAAGGCATCCAGCACATCGCGCTCGGCACGGCGGACATCTACACCACCGTCGAGCAGATGAAAGAACGCCAGGTCGCGTTCCAAGACACGATCGAGACCTACTACGATCTGATCGACCGGCGCTTGCCCGGCCATGGCGAAGACCTCGGACAGTTGCGCCGCCTGCGCATTCTGGTCGATGGCACCAGCGATGCCACCCGGCGTGAACTGCTGCTGCAGATCTTTACGCAAACCGTGATCGGACCGATTTTTTTCGAGATCATCCAGCGCAAGGGCGACCAGGGTTTTGGTGAAGGCAATTTCCGCGCGCTGTTCGAGTCGATCGAACTCGACCAGATCCGCCGGGGCGTGCTGAAGGACGAGAGCACGGCTTCATGAATGCCGACCTCACCGATCTCACCCATGCGCCGGACACCGAGCAGGCGCGTTTTCTGAAGTCGCTGGCCGAAAAATCGGATGGCGGCAGCCTGCGCGGCGATTACACGCACGCCGATGCCGATTACGTGGTGCGGCAGGATTGCGCGGCTTACACGCCGGCGCAGCATGCGTTGTGGCGCGACTTGTATGCCCGGCAGGCAGCGCTGTTGCCGGGTCGCGCCTGCGACGCCTTCATCGCCAATCTGGCGCAGATGGAAGCGGCCGACGGCATTCCCGATTTCGCGCGCACCTCGGCCCTGCTGTCGGCAGCGACTGGCTGGACGTTGGTGGCGGTGCCGGGCCTGGTACCAGATAAAACATTCTTTGAACATCTCGCCGCGCGCCGCTTTCCGGTCACGGTCTGGCTGCGCGAGCCGCATGAATTCGACTATATCGTCGAGCCCGACGTGTTCCACGATTTCTTCGGCCATGTGCCGTTGCTGTTCGACCCGGTGTTCGCCGATCACTTGCAGCAATACGGCAAGGGCGGCCTGAAAGCGATGCGCCTGAACGGGCTGACTTACCTGGCGCGCCTGTACTGGTACACGATCGAATTCGGCCTGATCGAAACGGCCGAGGGATTGCGTGCCTACGGCGCCGGCCTGCTGTCGTCCGGCGGCGAGATCGAGCAGTGCCTGCGCAGCGCGATACCGCGTCGCATCGCGTTCAACGCCGGGCGTGTCATGCGCACGCTTTACAAGATCGATTCGTATCAGGAAAGCTATTTCGTAATCCGCAGCTTCGAGCAGTTGTTTGCCGACACCGCGCCGGATTTCACGCCGCTCTATGCGCGTCTGCAAACGCAGGCAGCGCTACCGGCGAACACATTGCTGGACACGGAAGTCGATCGGGGACCCGCCTGACCACGCGCCCGATCGGCGCCGCAGACTTGTGCTGCGACGTCGCAGGATGGATTCGCCGCATTAACGTTTAAAATACAAGAAAAGCAGGACGGCTGGCCCACAAGGCAAGACGTTTGACGGCGAATCCATCGCCTCCAAAGACACAATTTTTGGCCCGGAGACAACATGAACGCACCGCATCGCCCCGACGAGACCACACCCCGAGAGGTGTCGCTCGACGACAAATACACCCTCGAGCGCGGCCGCGCTTTCATCACCGGCACGCAGGCGATGATTCGGCTGCCGATGCTGCAGCGCGAACGCGACGTGCGCGCCGGGTTGAATACCGCCGGCTTCATCACCGGCTACCGCGGCTCGCCGCTGGGCAGCGTCGACCAGACGGCAGCCAAGGCCAAAAAACATCTGGAAGCGCATCACGTCAGGTTCCATCCCGGCGTCAACGAAGACCTGGCCGCGACCAGTGTCTGGGGCACGCAGCAGGTCAACCTGTTCCCGAACGCGCAGTACGACGGTGTCTTCGGCCTATGGTACGGCAAGGGCCCGGGCGTGGACCGTTGCGGCGACGTCTTCAAGCATGCC
>JACMRD010000222.1 GCA_014376645.1 Herminiimonas sp.
AGTAACGGACGTCGTTCCGAGTGCCCGCCGTCGGCGAAATGTTCACGCCAATGGCCAGCGGTTTGATCGAACTCGACAAACTCCCGGACTCTGCGCGAACCAATCTTCTTCAGTGGGTCTCCTACCTCGTTTTTAGAGGAGGAGTCCTATCGTTTTGCATCCGTCCATTCACCTAATTTATTGAAAGATCACTATCGATGAAACACGCTACATTCGCCCACACACTGTCGCCGCTGGCAACCCGACTGGTTGCAAGTCTCGTTCTAGGGGTAACAGCAATCCTCCCGGCCCATGAAGCCTTTTCCGCAACCCCGTTCCCCACCACCCGCGATCCCTTGAAATGGCCGTTCGCCCCGACCAGCATCTGGAACATGCCGATCGGTAGCAACGCGCAATATGTCCCCGCCAATCTGCCCGCCGTGCCCGGTAACGATGCCTGGGCGCCGATGCCCTACAGCGACGATGAAATCATCATTCTCAAGCCGACCGCCCCCAGCACGCCGGTGTACTACAGCAGCGCCGGCTGGAGCGGCCAGAGCCGGTGCAATCCGACCGGCAGCCAGTTGCTGAGCGTGCCGGTGCCGAGTAACTTCGTCATCGGCCGGAACAGCAATACCAACGGCGCCGCCGTGGTGCTGCATGCGGACGGACACAACCTGATCCACATGCAGCCGTTCGCACGCTGCAATGCCGGCGGTGCCGCCACCAGTTATGTCACGTTCAAGCCGGTCGATCTGTACGGTGACGGCGCGGCAGGCGCCCATGGCGGGTCCGGACTGTCGGTGCTGGGCGGCTCGATCCGGGTCGGCGAACTACGTCCGAACGACCAGGGACCGCGTCATGCATTGAAGCTCAACGTCTATGCCAGGCAGTCGCTGTACCGCTGCGGGCGCTATGCGGACTGCTTCCGCTGGCCGGCCACCAATGCCGATAGTTATGCGGTCGGTTTCTACGGCAGCAACGGCAACAACTCGAACGATGCGATGAAGATGGGCGCGCTGCTGGCCATACCGGCGTTCCGCGACATCGCCAGTCTCGGCCTGGAGAGTGAACCCGGCCGGCAGCTGGCCTGGACCTTGCAGAACTACGGGGCCTACATCGTCGAGGACACCTATGGGCCGGCCGTCGGCATCGCGATCGAAAATGGTCCCGATGGTTCGCTGGCAGACCAGTTCAAGTCCGACTGGGGCATCAATTTCGAACAGCGCGCCAACAGCAACACGCCATGGTCCCGGGACGTGCAAAAGCTCACCCAGGCACTGTACGTCGTCAACAATAACTCACCGACCAGCGTCGGTGGCGGCGGGACGCCGCGCCAGCCCCTTGCACCACCCCTGCGTTAATTCTGGTTGTTCCCTGGCCTTTTCAGTGCGTGCGTTTTGCATGTTGTCGGCGCATTCCTGATCAGCCAGCTGTCCGTACGCCAATCGCCATATCTGGTCAAGCGGACAGCATCCCCGGATAGGCAATGTTCTCGAGGCGGTCCGCCGCATTCACGTCGGATCAACGGACCGCCTGTCACTGCCGCGCGCGTCGCCGCGGCATCAATGCGGCAGATGCAGGACGGCGAATTTTTGCCACTGCTTGCCAAGTCCGGCCATGGTGTCTGCTTCCTGCCCGCGAAGATAGCCGCGCGCGAATGCGCTGCCGGCAGCCAGCGTGCCGCCATGCTCTCCCAGTTGGTGCAAGAGCCGATCGGCGACAACGGCATCATTACGCTCGCCCAGGGTCGTCTGCAGGTTCGCCAGCGCCGTCAGATAGCGCCGGCTGGCCTTGACAGGCTGCAGTGATGCAAAAAATTCACTGGCATAGCGCAGGTTCTTGGCGGTGATGCGCGCCCGGTGTGCCTGCGAAGCGCTTGCATGCGGCAGGTCAGTGCCGCGCTTGCACAGCCGCTCCAATGCCCGCAACAGCGTACGGTGGGCGAAGGGCCGAATCGGACCGGCTTGCCGCTGGCGCACGGCCGGCGCGGTCTCGGTGCGCCAACTGCGTGCCTGCATCCAGCGGCCAAGCTCAAGGAAAAAACGGGTGGTGCGCGGCGATGCCACCGACATCGCCGCCAGCACATGGGCGTCAACTGCCTGCTTGCGGGCAGCACGCGTCATGGTCTCGGGCACCGGCTCCGGCGCCATCGCGACGGCTAGCGCCGGCAGGGTCGATTGGCACAATACATCCCAGTCCCGCGCCGGGCCGAGCTGGCGGTCGAGCCAGGCCAGTTCCTGTTGCAGCGCTGGCGGCAGGAACGCGACCTTGCGAAACAGCTTGAAAGCGAGTTTGAGGCGGCGCAGCCCGATGCGCATCTGGTGCAGGACTTCCGGATCGTCGGAATCAGCCACGCCGTCTTCGTTGGCGAGCACCTGCGTCAGGCAGGCGGTGACGACCTGCTCAAAGGCCTGCTCCACCGACAGGGACTTCGACAGGATGATCGGCTCGGCCTTGATCGCCATGCGCGGTTCATTCGCGTATAGGGCATAGCCGCGCGCGGCCTTGCTGGCGGTACCGATGCGCATGGGGATGTCCTGCTGCAGCGCTAGGGCCAGATCGTAGAGGCGCAGCGGCTCGCCGGACTTGAGTTCGAATTCGATCTCGCAAAGCGGCGCATGTTCGTCGCCGCAATCGACGCGGCCCAGATCGAGCACGCATTCGACTTCGTCACCTTCGGGCATCAGCAACGTCCAGACCGTGCGCCGGATCTCCATGGTGAAAATCGGTTGCAGTGAGGCCGCGAGTTCGCTGCCGTCCAACAGTGCCGCCCAGGGGCTGTCTGGCGCCATCAGGGCCCGCAGCGCCGGCAGGTCCGGCGTCGCACCCAGGACGACGGATTCCCATTCGTGACGGCTGTGCAGGCCACCGGCGACGCTGCCGCCGGCCTTCATGGTCTGCGTCCAGATGCCGTTGTTGCGGCGCACGCGCAAGCCGACATCGCTGTGGCGCAGCAGCAGGTCGGGGGTGTCGAAGTAGATGGCCGAGAGCGCCAGCGTGTGCGGTGCGGTGCGGGAGAATTGCTTGAGCAGAGGATGCCGGCGCAATGCCTGCGCACCTGCCGCATCGACCAGCAACTTGAGTTCGACTTCCATGATGGGGCGCCCCGGTGAATGAGCCGTGATCGGTCATGAGATCGGAGCGGCCGGCAGCGCGTTTAATTCCAGCGCGCTGCAACCGGATCTGGCAATCGATCAACCGATCGCCGCGCGGATACTACCTCAAGCGCGGCCGATGATGGCGGCGCTGGCCATCAGTTCTTCCAGCAGCGCCATCGATACCTTGCCCGATACGGAATACGGGTCCAGCACCGGCAGTTCCGAATATTTCAGCACGATGGATGCGTTGATCTTGGCCAGATTGACCTGGCCCATGGTCCAGCCGCTGAAATGCCGTTCGACGATTTCTTCATAGTCGAGCAGCACGACGTCGCCATGGCGCGGATCCCGCATGATCTTGCAGAACAGTTTGTTGACCTCATTGCGCCCGCCCTCGATCGCCTGCAAATACAGGTCGCCACCATGGCACAGGATGCCGGTGATCCCGATCGGCGGGTTGTTCTTGCGCGAGGCTGCGAGAATCGTGTCGGTATCAGCGGCGATCGTGCCGACTGCCCGGCTTACATACAGTAAACGTACCAGCATGGCGTCAGTTCTTTCTTGAAGGGAGATTACTTATTTCGTGGAATGAGCGACAGAAATTCCAGGCGCAGGCTCGGATTCTTCAGGAACGATCCGCGCATGACGGAATTGATCATGCGGTTGTCCATGTCTTTCACACCGCGCCAGGCCATGCAGTAGTGGTTCGCTTCCATGACGATGGCCAGACCATCCGGCTGGGTGCGTTCCTGGATCAGGTCCGCCAGCTGCACCACCGCCTCTTCCTGTATCTGCGGCCGGCCCATGACCCATTCGGCCAGGCGCGCGTATTTAGACAGGCCGATCACGTTGGTGTGCTCGTTGGGCAGCACGCCGATCCAGACCTTGCCGATGACCGGGCAGAAGTGGTGACTGCAGGCGCTGCGCACCGTGATCGGGCCGACGATCATCAGCTCGTTCAAATGCTCGACGTTGGGGAACTCGGTGATGGCCGGACGCGGCACGTAGCGCCCGCGGAAGACTTCGTTGACGTACATCTTGGCGACCCGGCGCGCGGTCTCGCCGGTGTTGTGGTCGCTGACCGTATCAATTACCAGGCTGTCGAGAACACCGCGCATCTTGTCTTCGACTTCGTCGAGCAGGAGATCGAGTTCACCCGGTTCGATGAAATCAGCGATGTTGTCATTGGCGTGGAAGCGCTTCTTCGCGGCCGTTACACGTGCACGGATCTTGGCCGATACCGGCAGGTCGGCAGTCAATGACACGGCGTCTGAGGGAGTTTGGTTGATTTTCGGCATAGCTGCGATGGTAACAGCAAAGGATTCGATCTGTCAGTCGCCGGCCCGGGATAATCCTCCGGCTGTCGGCTCTGACAGTATCCGGGTCGGAACGGGCAAGTCGCACGCCGTACGGACGTAAAAAATGCGCGGCGCCCGCTCACGCTCGTGCCAACCTCACGCTATACTTTAAAGCAACTTTTAACATGGAGTGAAATATGCAGCGTCGAGATCTCATGCGAATGGCTTTGTTGGGTGCGGTCGGCGTCGGTGGCGCCGACGCCATGGGGAAAAGCGGCCCGGATGACGCGCGACACGGCGGTATGCCGATCATCGACGCCAGCGTGGCCGAACTGCAGGCGGCGATGCAATCCGGACGGGCCAGCTCACAGTCGCTGGTCAAGGCGTACCTGGCGCGCATCGCAGCGCTCGACCGCGCCGGCCCGCGTCTCAATTCGATCATCGAACTCAATCCCGATGCGCTCGAGATCGCCGCGTCACTTGACCGCGAGCGCAAGAAGAGCGGCCCGCGCGGTCCGTTGCACGGCATACCGGTTCTCCTGAAAGACAATATCGCCACCGCCGACCGCATGCAGACCAGCGCCGGCTCGCTGGCGCTGGTCGGTGCCCGGGCCCCGCGCGACGCCTTCATCGCGGCGCGCCTGCGGGCGGCCGGCGCGGTCATCCTCGGCAAGACCAATCTCTCAGAGTGGGCTAACCTGCGCTCGACCCGCTCGACCTCGGGTTGGAGCGCGCGCGGTGGCCCCACGCGCAATCCGTATGCGTTGGACCGCAATACCAGCGGCTCGAGCGCCGGCTCGGGCGCCGCCATCGCCGCCAGCCTGGCTGCGATTGCGGTCGGTACCGAGACCGACGGCTCGATCACCTCGCCGGCGTCGATCTGCGGCCTGGTCGGCATCAAGCCCACGCTAGGTCTGCTCAGCCGCGACGGCATCGTGCCGATTGCGCATTCGCAGGACACGGCCGGACCGATGACGCGCAGCGTGGCCGATGCGGCCGTTCTGTTGGGCGCCATGACGGGCATCGACGCCCGCGACGCGGCCACCGCTTTCAGCAGCGGGCGCACCACCGATTTCACCCGTTTCCTGGACGCCGACGGTTTGCGCGGCGCGCGCATCGGTGTCGTGCGCAACGCGATGGGTTCCAACCTGCGGCTGCAGCCGATCGTCGATGCCGCGCTGGCAACCATGAAGGCGCGCGGCGCGATCCTGATCGACGTGGAGTTGCCCAACATGACCAAGTACGGCGACTCGGAACTGGAAGTCTTGCTCTATGAATTCAAGGCGGACCTGAACAAGTACCTGGCCGAATTCGCGCAGGGCGCGCCAGCGCGCACGCTGGCCCAGGTGATCGCCTTCAACGACAACAACCGTAGCCGCGAGATGCCGTACTTCGACCAGGAACTGCTGCTCCGCGCCGAAGCCAAGGGCGGTCTGGACAGCAAGGAGTATCTCGACGCGCTAGCCAATAACCACCGCTACTCGCGCGCAGAGGGCATCGATCAGGTATTGCAGGAACACCGTCTCGATGCCCTGTTCGCGCCCACGGGCGGCCCGGCCTGGCTCACCGACTTCGTCAACGCCGATCATTCGGGCGACAGCTTTTCGTCGCCGGCGGCAGTCGCCGGTTATCCGCATGTCACGGTACCGGCCGGTTTGCTGGCTGGGCTGCCGGTGGGCGTGTCGTTTGTCGGCGGCGCCTGGTCGGAGGGCACGCTCATCAAGCTCGCCTACGCATTCGAACAGGCCACCCGGCACCGGCGCGCACCGACCTATGCTGCCCACGCCAGCGTCGGCGTGACGATCTGAGTCACAAACAGCGGCACGGGCAGGAGGGGACAGGATGAATCGCAGGGACATGATGCGCATCGCATTGATGGGCTTGACAGCAGCAGGTACGGGAGAAGCGATGGCGAAGGTGGCGGCAAAAACGGCGGTCAAGACGGCGAAAAAAATCGCTACAAAAGCAGTAGCCAGAAAGGCAGCGACGGCTGCAGGTGTGCCCATCGTCGATGTCGGCGTGGCTGCGCTGCAGGCCGCGATGAAATCGGGTCACACCACCTCGCACGCATTGGTGAGCGCTTATCTGGCGCGCATCAAGGCCATCGACCGGAGCGGCCCGCACATCAATTCGATCATCGAACTCAATCCCGACGCACTGGCAATCGCCACCGAGCTTGACCGCGAACGCAAGAAGAGCGGCCCGCGCGGTCCACTGCACGGCATACCGGTTCTATTGAAGGACAACATCGCCACCGCCGACAAGATGGAAACGACGGCCGGTTCTCTTGCCATGGTCGGGGTGCGGCCGCAGCGCGACGCCTTCATCGCCGCGCGCCTGCGTGCGGCCGGCGCGGTCATCCTGGGCAAGACCAATCTGTCCGAATGGGCCAATTTCCGCTCCACGCGATCGAGCTCCGGGTGGAGCGCGCGCGGCGGGCTGACGCGCAATCCGTATTCGCTGGACCGCACGACGAGTGGCTCGAGCTCTGGCTCCGGCGCCTCGATCGCGGCCAGCCTGGCGGCCATCGCGGTGGGCACCGAGACCGATGGTTCGATCGTCTCGCCGGCATCGGCCAACGGTCTGGTGGGCATCAAGCCGACCCTGGGTCTGGTCAGCCGCAGCGGCATTATTCCGATCGCCGCATCGCAGGACACCGCCGGGCCGATGGCGCGCACCGTGGCCGATGCAGCGGTGCTGCTGACGGTCCTGGCCGCCAGTGATGCGCGCGACGGTGTCACGGCCGCTGCCGACGGACAGGCGCAGGACTACACCCGCTTTCTGGACGCCAGGGGGCTGCGCGGCGCCCGGCTCGGCGTGGTGCGGGCCAACTTCGGCGGCCGCAACGACCTCGCGTCGGCGGTGGTGGAAGAGGCGCTCAAGGTACTGGCGGCGCACGGCGCGATCCTGATCGATGTCGAGCTGCCGAATGCGGGCAAATACGGTGCGGCCGAGACCGAGGTGCTGACCTACGAACTCAAGGCTGGGCTCAACGCCTATTTGGCCGACTGCAAGCCGGGTGCGCCGATGCGCACGCTGCAGGACCTGATCGATTTCAATGAGCGCCATCGCGATCGCGAAATGCCGTATTTCGGACAGGAGCATTTTTTGCAGGCGCAGGCCAAGGGTGGGCTCGACAGTCCGGAATACCTGGCCGCGCTGGCAAGCTGCCGCAAACTCTCGCGCGAGGAGGGCATCGACAAGGTGATGGCGGCCCACAAGCTCGATGCGCTGGTGGCGCCGTCCAACGGGCCGGCATGGCTGACCGATTTCATCAAGGGGGACAATAGCGGCGGCGGGTTTTCGCAAGCTGCGGCAGTGGCCGGGTATCCCCACGTGACGGTGCCGGCCGGGTATGTCGCCGGCCTGCCGATCGGTATCTCGTTCGTCGCCGGCGCCTGGGCCGAGCCGCGCCTGATCACGCTGGCCTATGCCTTCGAACAGGCCACTCTGCACCGGCGCACACCGACCTTCCCGCCGCACGTCAGCATGGTGTAGATTTTTCCCGGCCCGCCAATGAAAAAAGCCCGGCAGACCACTGGTCCGCCGGGCTTTCTTGTTTGACTGCGAGTTACTTGAAGCTGTAATTCGCCGTGATGTAGCCGAAGCGGCCGCGCACATCCGCGTATGACACATCATAGCCACCGAGGAAGTTGGAGGCGTTGTTGGTGTACGGCGGGTCGCGGTCGAACAGGTTCTTGATGCCGAAGGTCAGCTTGGTCGACTTGAAGCCTGAATACACCACCTGGCTATCGAAAGTCTGGTACGCCGAGACATTGCGGATCGGCGTGCCGGCAGGCGCGCGGTTGGCCGCCGTGTCGGTGTAGGACTTCTGATAGTTCTGGGCCAGCGATCCATTCCACGGACCGGTTTCGTAGGTGACGCTGGCAACGTGCTTCCAGCGCAATACGACACCACCACCACTGGCGCTGATGGCCTGATCCAGGATGCTGTTGTAGGAACCGTTCGGGCCCTGCACATCGTACTTGCCCATGTAGGTGCCGCTCAGACGGAACGTTGCCTTTTGCGCATCCGGCAGGCGCAACAGGTACTTTGCATCGACGTCAACACCGGCCAGCTGGCTCTTGAACAGGTTGGCGTTGGTCTGCTGGATGCTGACGATCGGGCCGACGCCGCTGGCATTGCCGTCCGGTGCGCCACGGTTGATGAAGCTGGCGTACTGGTTGGCGCGCGCAGCGTTGCTGAGGAAGTAGGTGTAGCTCAGGCCGCCCGTGACGATGGCATCCTTCAGGTTGACGCGGAAGGCGTCGAGTGACAGCGAGATGTCACGTGTCGGCTCGAACACCACGCCGATCGTGTAGGACAATGACTTCTCTGGTTTCAGGTTCGGATTGCCGCCGGTGACGGTCGGGAACTGGAAGCTGCAGTCCGATGGTGCGCCGGTCTTTGGATCCGGGCAGCGGATCGGGTCGCGGGTACCGTTGCCAGCCACGCTGCCACCTTGCGCCGCATACAGATCGGTCAGCGACGGGGCACGGAAACCGGTGCCGACGGCCGAGCGGAACAGGATCTCCTTGGTCGGCTGCCAGCGCACCGAGGCTTTCGGATTGACGCTGCTTCCGACGCGCTCGTAATTGTCGTAACGGACGGCGAAGTCGGTTTCCAGCGACTTGAGCAGTGGCACGTTGATCTCGGCGTAGACCGATTCGACGCTACGCTTGGCGCTGACCGGCAAGGTGTTGCCGCCAATGCCGGCGATGTCACCAGTCTGGATTGCCAGCGACGGGCTGTAGTTGAAGGTTTCCTTGCGTGCTTCCACGCCCAGTGCCAGTCCGACGGTACCGGCC
Organism: Herminiimonas sp.; assembly: GCA_014376645.1. GTDB lineage: Bacteria > Pseudomonadota > Gammaproteobacteria > Burkholderiales > Burkholderiaceae_D > JANXSS01. The sequence continues at coordinate 9,187 of JACMRD010000222.1, forward strand.
GGAAGCTTGAACAGTTCACGCGACGCTTTTGCATCCACACCCAGTAACGAAGTACGGGATTTGAAGGCGGTGCCGGTGAAGCCGGCGGCGCGCAACGCGGCGACGGCATTCTGGTCGGTGGTCGGTCCGAACGGATTGATCACGCCGCTGTTCAAGATCGGCAAGCCCTTGGAGTACTGGGTGTAGCCTGAGAGCTCGACTTCGTTGACCCGGCTTTCGCTGTACAGGATGCCCGTGTCGAAGTCCCATCCGGCGAGTGAACCCTTCAGGCCGGTGACCAGGCGTGTTGCTTCGGCGATGTCACGTGTCTTGCGCGGGCCGCTGACGGCATCGCGGTAGGCCACTTGTAATGGCAGGCCGGCAATGCCGTTGGCCGCGGCAAAGGCGGTCGGATAGTAAGGACTGGTCGGTGGCAGCAGGACGTTGCCGGCACCGAAGTTATATTTCACCGCATTCGGATACTGGGTCGCCACCATGTTGCGGAAGACCGCATTGTAGGGATTGCTGGCTGGCAGGGTCGTCGAAAAAATCGGTACCGGCTGCGTGCTGGTGGTGGTCTTGTCCTGGCTGTAATTACCCTCGAAATAAGCCTCGGTGTTGGCACCCAACGCCAGTCGGCCATTGAGCATCAGGCTGCCACGGTCGGATTGCGGCTGGATCGAGCCGTAGGTGCTGTTGTCGAAGCTGCAACGGGTCGGATTGAAGGGCGAGATGGTCGAAATCGGCCCACAATTCGGGAATGCCGGATTGACCAGGCGGCCGCCAGGCTGGTTGTACAGCACGATGTTGCCCGGGAAGGTGATCGACGAGGTGAGGTCGTTGAACTGCGTCGGGTTCAGGCGGGTCGCGTAGGCCCGTTCGCGGCCGATGATCGGCGTGATGGATTCCACCGATGCATTGAAATTGATGTTGAAACCCTGCTCGGCCAGGGTGCCGAAACCCGCGAAGACCGATGCGCGCTTGTCAGCGCCATGCGCGCTGCGCATCGGCTGGCCGTAGTTGAGCGTGCCTTCGACGCCCGTGAAATCCTTGCGCAGGATGAAGTTGACCACGCCGGCGATCGCATCGCTGCCGTAGATTGCCGAAGCGCCGTCCTTGAGCACTTCGACCCGTTCGATGGCTGCCAACGGGATTGAATTGATGTCTACCGACGAACCGGCGTCGGCGCCAGCGCCACCGCCGTAGACCGACGTGCGTCGGCCGTTGATCAGAATCAGTGTGCGTCCGCCGCCCAGGCCGCGCAAGGACACGGTGGCGATATTGCCGCCGGTATAACCGGAGGCACCCGCCGCGCTCGTGAGGCTGCCGCCACTGCTCAGTGCCGTCAGTTGCTTGACCAGTTCTTCGGTCGATACGGCGCCGGTACGCTCGATGTCTTCGCGCTTGAGGACCGTGACCGGCAACGCGGTTTCGGCGTCGATGCGCTTGATCGACGAGCCGGTGATTTCCACTTTTTCCATCTTGGCCGGAGCAGGCGCGGTCTGGCCAAAGGCGATGGACGGTAACAAAAAGCACGGCGCCAGAGTGGCGGCGACGGCCAGTACCGACGTTTTAAGGGTCAATTTTGATGCAGACATGCGAACGAACTCCTGGTGGATGACAATTGAAAAGGATTGCATTTAATGAACAAACCGGGTTTTGGATCTTTAAGGCCGTTTCCATCTCGTCCACTGCCGCCCGACGATCATTGTGGCCACGCCGACATCGTGCGGCTACAATGTAGTTGCTTGAAGAACATTTATTTTTAGAATCTTATAGCAAAACGCATGCCGGGTTTTAGAAATTTTGTACTGGTTGGTCGGATAAGAACTGTCTGGTCGCATCGCGGGTCGCGGCGGGAGGGCGG
>JACMRD010000032.1 GCA_014376645.1 Herminiimonas sp.
TCGGGATCGGTCACGAAGGCAATGACGGTGCTGCCGCCCTTGACCGGACCGGCGTCGCGGGTGACGTTGCCGCCCTGCTCCCGGGCCTTGGCGCAGGCCGCCGCGGCATCGGGCACGGCAATCGCAATATGGCCGTACGCCGTGCCGAGCTCATAGCTATCGACGCCATGGTTGTAGGTCAGCTCGAGTTCGGCGTGCTCCGGATTCTTGCCGTAGCCGACAAACGCCAGCGTGTACTTGTACTCCGGATTCTCTGACGTGCGCAGCAGGGTCATGCCGAGCACGTTGGTGTAAAAGTCGATCGCGCGTTGCAGGTTGCCTACCCGCAGCATGGTGTGAAGAAGTCGCATGGTGATCCCGTCAGTGATGTGTGATTCCGGCCTGCGAGCCTATCACACCACCGTCGGCATCAGAGCCTGCGGCGGCAGCAGATTGGCCAGCGCCACGAACTGTTCCAGCGACACCGCTTCCGGACGCAGTGTCGGATCGATGCCGGCGGCGCGCAGGTCGGTTTCGGTGAACATGCCGGCGACGCAGTTGCGGATCACCTTGCGCCGTTGCGAGAAGGCCTTCAGGACCACCTGTTCGAGCGCCTGCTGGTTGCACGCCAGCGGCTGGGCGATCGGGATCATCCGCACGATGGCCGACTCCACGCGCGGCGGCGGATCGAAGGCGGTCGGCGGGACGATGAACATCAGTTCCATCTTGTAGCGCCACTGCAGCATCACCGACAGCCGGCCGTAGGTCTTGCTGCCGGGCGGCGCCACCATCCGCTCCACCACCTCTTTTTGCAGCATGAAATGCTGGTCCTGCACCAGCGGCGCGATCCCGGTCAGATGGAACAGCAAGGGACTGGAGATGTTGTATGGCAGGTTGCCCACCACCCGCAGTTTTTGCCCCTCTGGCACCGGGATCGTGGCGAAATCGAATTGCAGCGCGTCGCCCGAATGCACGATCAGGCGCGCCGGGTCGAAGTTCGCATGCAGCCGCTTGACCAGGTCGCGATCGAGCTCGACCACGTGCAGTTGCTTGAGCGACTCGAGCAGCATGCGCGTCATGGCGCCGAGTCCCGGCCCGATCTCGACCATCGCATCGCCGGCCTGCGGCACGACGACGCGCATGATGTCGTACAGGACCGTGTGGTCGGTCAGGAAGTTCTGGCCGAAGCGTTTCTTGGCAACGTGCTTCATCAGACCGGCGGCGTGGCGAACGTGGCGCGGCTGGCGCTGGCCATCTGCGCCGCCAGGCTGATCGCCTCGATCATGCTGCCGTGGTCGGCGTGACCAACGCCGGCAGCGGCCAGGTCCAGCGCCGTGCCATGGTCGACCGAGGTGCGGATGATCGGCAGGCCCAGCGTGACGTTGACGCCGCGGCCGAAACTGGCGAACTTGAGAACCGGCAGGCCTTGGTCGTGGTACATCGCCAGCACGCAATCGGCATCCCGCAGATATTTTGGCTGGAACAGCGTATCGGCCGGAAACGGTCCGCGCACATCGACGCCGAGCGCGCGTTGCGCGGCCAGCACCGGCTCGATGACGTCGATTTCCTCGCGGCCCAGATAGCCGTGTTCACCAGCGTGCGGATTGAGACCGGTAACCAGGATGCGCGGACGGGCGATACCGAACTTGCGCTGCAGGTCGTAGTGCAAAATTTCCAGCACGTGCGCCAGGCGCTCCGGCGTGATCGCCGCCGGTACGTCCTTCAACGCCAGATGCGTGGTCGCCAGCGCCACGCGCAATGGCGGCGTGCCATCGCCGGCCGCGCCGCTGCCAGCACCAGCGCCGGCGGCGAGCATCATCACCACCAGCGGCGTGCCGGTCCTGGCGGCCAGGTATTCGGTATGTCCCGTGAAGGCGACGCCGGCATCGTTGATGATGCTCTTCTGCAAAGGCGCGGTGACGATCGCCTCCCACCAGCCCTGCAGGGCGCCCTCGATGCCGATATCCAGGCAAGACAAAACATACGGCGCGTTGTGGACATCGAGCACGCCTGGCACAACATGGGCATGCAACGGGCAATCCACCACCACGATGCGGCCGGCACCGAACTGCGGCAGGCCGTCATTGCGCACCGCCTCGATCGAGACGGCCACCAGCAGGATCGCGGGATCGATGGCAGCGGCGGTCATGGCCAGGAACGCCGCGTCACCGATCAGCACGCAATTGACGTCGGCGCGCAACTGCCAGGCGGCCCGGATCGAAATTTCCGGACCGATGCCGGCCGGTTCACCGCAGGTAATGGCAATCGTAGGACGCATGCTCAGCCCGGCATCACGATTTGTCATCGCTGCGGATCTCGACATAGGCGCGGTCGCGTAACTGGCGTACCCAGTCTTGGGTGGCTTCATCAAGCTTGCGTTCACGGATCGCCTGGCGGGCGATGAGACGCTGACGCTCTTTCGAGACGTCGTCGGCCTTGCGTTCCAGGACTTCGATCAGATGGAAACCGAACGGCGACTCGATCGGTGCACTGACCTGACCCGGCTTCAAGGCATCCATCGCACGCTCGAACTCCGGCACGGTATCGCCCGGATAGATCCAGCCGAGATCGCCGCCCTTGGAGGCCGACAGGTCGTTGGAGAACAGCTTGGCCAGATCCTCGAATTTTGCACCCTTGTTGTCGAGCCGTTCCTTTAGTTCGGTCAGCTTGCGCTTGGCTTCGGCCGCCGTCACGATCTGGTTGACCTTGATCAGGATATGGCGCACACGCGTCTGTTGCACCGACGCGGTGGCGCCGCTGGCCTTGGCGGCAGCGGCCACGCGACGGCCGATCACTTTCAGGATATGGAAGCCGTTGGCGCTCTTGACGATCTTCGACACTTCGCCCTGTTTCAGGTCGTTGGTGGCTTCGACGAACAATTGCGGCAGGCGGTCGGCGTTACGCCAGCCGAGGTCACCTCCTTCGAGGGCATCGTTGGCATCCGAAAACGTGGCGGCGGTCTTGGCGAAATCGGCGCCGGTGCGCAGTTGGCGCAGCACGTCTTCGGCGCGGGCGCGGCGCTGGGCGATCTGATCGGCCGAGGCATTCTCGGGAATCCGGACCAGTATCTGGCCGAGATTGGTTTCCTGCTGCGCCTGGGCCCCGGTGTCGCTGCTCAGGTAGGCATCGACTTCGGATTCGGTGATTTGGATCTTGTTGTCGACTTCACGCTCGCGCAGACGCTGCAGGGTGATCTCTTCGCGGATCTCTTCGCGGAACTGCGCAAACGGCGTGCCGTCGCGCTCGATCTCGTTACGGAATTCGGTGACCGTCAATTTGTTCTGTTCGGCCAGCTTGGCCACGGCGCGGTCGAGCAGCAGGTCGTCGACCCGGATGCCCTGCTCGGCGGCCAGCTGCATTTGGGCGCGATCGCTGATCATGCGTTCCAGCAGCTGTTTTTCCAGCTGATCGGTGGGCGGCACCGCGATCTTCTGGCTGCGCATGCGCCGCTCGACCATGCGGATGCGCTGGCTCAGGTCGTTGCGGGTGATGACTTCATTGTTGACCACGGCGGCGATCGCGTCGACCGGCCGGGCCTTCGGCGCGGCGGCAACGGCCGGCGCGAGCTTGGCCGGGGTCGCTTGCTGGGCCGAAGCCGGCAGCGACAGCACCAGGGTCGATGCCATGGCCGACAGCAGGAGCGACGCCAGCAGCGAGCGCTTCAGGCCGAAAGTTGAGAGTGTCGATTTACGCATGGTGTGCAAACAATCCATAGTGAGCAAAAAATATTACAGGTTACCTGCCTGGTTGATCGATTGATACCCGGGAATCCCCGATCGTAACGCATCGTTCGGGTTGGAGCCAAGGCGGGTCAGACCATTCAATTCAAGCTGGAAGAAAAGCGAGGACGCAGTCTGGTTGGTCGCCGTCGGCGTGCGCTGTCCGACCATGCGGAATACCCAGCAGTCGGCCTTGTATTCAAGCCCCGCCAGCCCTTCGGCGATCTTACGGTCGGGAAGCGAGTAGTTCACCCGCGCCAGGCCGTACCAGCGCTGCGCGAACGGCCACTGGGTCGAGAATTCGGCCTGCTCGAGCTTGTTGGGCACGTCGCGCCGATACAGCACGTTGAGGACTTTCTTGGGCGCCGGCTGCCAGCGCACACCATAGTTCGAGCGCACCACCTGGCTGGCGCTTTCGCTGTACTGGATGTTGCCGTCGAGCGCGATGCTGGCGGTGACCTGGCCGGTGAGCGAGGCCAGCAGATCGGAGCGGCTCGGATTGGCGACCGGGTTCAGGGTCACCTTCGGCGCGGTGAAATAGAAGCGCTGGCCGAGCGCCATGCGCAGCCGTTCGGCGCCGGACGCTTCGATGAAGCGCGACGTCACCGCCGCGGTGAGCTGGTTGGCATCGCTGATGCGGTCGTTGCCGATGAAGCGGTTTTCTGAAAACAGCTGGGCAAAACTCAGATCGGCATCGGCCGAATCGAAATTCGGAAACAGGCTCTGGTCCTTGTAGGGCGTGCGGACATAGAATAGGCGGGGCTCCAGGGTCTGCGTCATGGCAGGGCCGAGCAATCGCGACTCGCGCTCGAACACGAGCCCGCTGTCGAGCGAAAAAATGGGCAGCACGCGGCTCAGGTCGCCGCCGTTGGACCGCGTGACCGGCACCGAGCCCGGCCTGCCGGCTGCGGCGCCGGCATCGATGCTTTGGGCTTCGAGGTGATAGCGGGTCGCATGCAGCGACACGCGCGGCGTGAAGAAGTAACCGGGACCGATCAGCGGATAACTCAGCTTCGGATTGAGCACCGCGCGGTCGCCGCGCTGCAGGTCGGGATGGTAGAAGCGCGTCGCTTCGGTATCGATGCTCCAGTCGAAGCCGGCCATGTCCTGGCGCGCCGCATTGAAGCTGATCTGCGGCAGCCGGTCATAGGGCCGGGTGATCGGCGTGGCCGGGTCCTGCAACACCTGGTAATTCGAACTGCGGATCGAGGTGTTCCAGAAATTGCCGACGTAATTCACGTTGACGTTACGCAGCAGGAGACGTTGCGCGCTGGTCGTGATCGTATGCGAAAAATCGCTCGGATAATTGTCGTCCGAGGCCTTGTTCAGATCCCAGCTGTAGGATAGCGCCGGCGTGAGGTTCTGGAAGTGGGTCGAGGTCACCGCATAGCGGTTGGTCTTGGTCTGCTGGTCATTGGCCAGGCCTTCGATCCGGGTCTCGCCGCGGTAGGTATCACCGAGGTAGCGGAAGTCGCCACCCAGCTGCAGGCCGCGCTTGGTGATGATCTTCGGGTACACGGTCAGGTCGCGGTTGGGGGCGATGTTGAAATAGTACGGCGCCAGGATTTCGAAACCGCCCTTGCTGCTGGTGCCGAAGGTCGGCGGCAGCAGCCCGCTCTTGCGCGCGTCCGAGAGCGGAAACGACATCGACGGCGTACCCAGGATCGGCACCCCCTTGAAATACACGATGGTGCGTTTGGCGGTGCCGATGTCGCGGCCGGTATCGAGGTCGAGCGTGCGCGCCTTGAGGTACCAGTCCGGATCGGGACCCTCGCAGGTACTGTAGGTGCCTTCGGTGACGACCGCCTCTTCCTGCGAAGCGAAGTCGATGCGCTGCGCCTTGCCTTGGGCATTGTTGGTCTGCAGCCTGTAGGTCGGGTTGGTGATGAAGCCCTGGCCCGAATCCATCTTCAGCTCCACCTCGTCGCCGGTGTAGCGGTCGCCGTAGCGGTCCATGCGCACGTTGCCGTTGGCGTTGACCTGATCTTCGACCACGTGATAAGTCGCGCGGTCGGCGCGCAGCACGGTGCTGCCGCGGGTGATCTCGACATCGCGCTCCATGATGATCTCGCGGTCCGGCCGGCCGCTCATCTGCTCGGCCTGCAGGTTGACTGGCGCGGTTGATTCGTCGATGCGGGGCGGCCTCGGTGACTTCGGTGGCTTCGGCTGGGACTGGGCGTGCACCAGGGCGGGCATCGCGACAAAAGCCAGCGTGGCCGCCACGGCGCGCGTGAGCGCACACAGCAGGAAGGGCGAACGGGAGGGGACGGAAGACCGGGTCATGAGGCCATGAAAAAGATAAATTTGGGCATGTCGCGCACAGTGGCAGGCGATTTTTCGAGGCCAATCCCTTATTATAGGGGAAGCCGTTGGCCGATCCGTTTTCATCGACCGTTTCGTTGTCCGGTTCATTGTCCGTTTCATCGCCCACCTTCTTCAACCGCTTTCCCAGGTCGCTTCATGTCTTCAGAGTCTCCGCACGATCCACGCCTGCACTTGCTTCAGGCCTGGCTTTCCACCCAAAAAGCGGTGCCGGTATTGACCGACACCCTGCGCCCGGCCTCGGCCGATGCCAGTTTCCGCCGCTATTTTCGGGTCGACACCACAGCCGGCGGCAGCCTCATCGTCATGGACGCGCCGCCGCCGCAGGAAGACGTGCGTCCGTTCGTACACGTCGCCGCCCTGTTCGGCAGCGCCGGCGTCTCGGTGCCTGACGTGCTGGCGCAGGATGCCGAGCAGGGCTTCCTGCTGCTGTCGGATCTGGGCGGCACGACCTATCTGGACCAACTCGATGCCGAGACCGCGCCTGCGCTCTACCTCGATGCGATCGATGCGCTGGTCCGACTGCAGGTCCACAGCACGCCGACCGACCTGCCGGAATACGATCGCGCCACGCTGCTGCGCGAGCTGATGCTGTTCCCGGATTGGTACATCGGCAAACACCTGGGCGCGACCCTGACGCCAGCGCAGGACGCCGAGCTGCAAAAGGTCTTCGATGCGCTCCTGGCCAACAACCTGGCGCAGGCGCAGGTCTGGGTACACCGCGATTATCATTCCCGCAACCTGATGGTGCTGGGACAGGGTAATCCCGGGATTCTGGATTTCCAGGATGCGCTGTACGGCCCGATCACCTACGACCTGGTGTCACTGCTGCGCGATGCCTATGTCGAGTGGGACGAGGAACTGGTCCTCGACTGGGCCATCCGCTACTGGGAGCGGGCGCGCCGTGCCGGCCTGCCGGTGGCGCCCGACATCGATTCGTTCTATCGCGATTTCGAATTCATGGGCGTGCAACGCCATCTGAAGGTGCTGGGCATTTTCGCCCGTCTGTATCACCGCGACGGCAAGGATGCCTACCTGAAGGATCTGCCGCTGGTCATGGCCTACACCCGCAAGGCGGCGGGACGCTACAAGCCGCTGCAGCCGCTGCTACGCTTGCTGGACGTGCTGGAAGACAGCGCGCCGCAGGTCGGGTACACGTTTTGAGCGCGGTTGCGAGGACGCGGCGATGAAAGCGATGATCCTCGCCGCCGGCCGCGGCGAGCGCATGCGGCCCCTGACCGATACCTGTCCCAAGCCGCTGCTGAAAGTGCGCGGACGTCCGCTCATCGTCTGGCAGATCCTCGGCCTGGTGCGCGCCGGGATCGCCGAGATCGTGATCAATCACGCCCACCTCGGACAGATGATCGAAGACACGCTCGGTGACGGCGCGCAGCTCGGCGCGCAGATCCGGTACTCGGCCGAAGGCACGGCGCTGGAAACGGCCGGCGGCATCGCCAAGGCCTTGCACCTGCTGGGCGACGCGCCGTTCGTGACCGTCTCCGGCGACATTTACTGCCCCCATTTCGACTACGAGCAGGTCAAGGACGTCCTGGTCGAGAATGACATCTGGGGCAATCCGCTGCCGCCCCACCTGCGCGACACTGCCTGGCTGTACCTGGTGCCGAACCCCAAGCATCACCTGCAGGGCGACTTTGCGCTGAACAGTTTTACGATCGCCAATGAGGCCAGCGAGGGCAGCCCGCTTCATACATTCGGCAATATCGGCGTCTACCGTCCGGAAATGTTTGCCGGCATCGAGCCGGGCACCCGTGCCAAGCTGGGCCCGATTCTGCGCGACCATGCCGCGCAAGGACGCATCGGCGGCGACCTCTACGAAGGACAGTGGATCAACGTCGGTACCCCGGCCCAGCTGGACGCACTGAACGCCCCCTTGAACGCAGTCTCACACCGGAGCCCCACGTGACGCCATCCCATGCAACCCGCCGCGCCCGCCTGATCACCCAGATGCAGCAGCGCGGAGGCGGCATCGCCATCATCCCGACCGCGCGCGAAGCCATGCGCAACAGCGATGCCGACTATCCGTATCGGCATGACAGTTATTTTTATTACCTCTCCGGCTTCAAGGAACCAGAGGCGGTCATCGTGCTGGCGGCCGGCGCAGACGGTACCAGCCGCTCGATCCTGTTTTGCCGCGACAAGAACGCCGAACGGGAAATCTGGGATGGCTTTCGCTACGGTCCCGATGCGGCACGCACGGCGTTCGGCTTCGATGAGGCGTTCGGCATCGACACGCTCGACGCTACCCTGCCGACGCTGATGGCGGACGTGCCGGCGCTGTTCTATGCAGTGGGCCGCGACGAGAAGTTCGAGGCCCGGGTACGCGGCTGGCTGGCCAGCGTGCGCAGCCAGGCGCGCAGCGGTGTCGATGCGCCGTCGCTGATGCACGACATCAAGCCGCTACTCGATGAAATGCGTCTGATCAAGGACGCCAGCGAGATCGCGCTCATGCGCCAGGCCGCGACGATTTCCGGCGGCGCCCATGCCCGCGCAATGCGCATGTCGGCGCCCGGCAGGACCGAATACCAGATCGAAGCCGAACTGCTGCACGAGTTCCGCTACGCCGGTTCCGAGTTCCCGGCCTACACCTCGATCGTCGCCGCCGGCGCCAATGCCTGCGTGCTGCACTACGCGGCCGGCGCGACCGTCATGCAGGACGGCGACCTGGTGCTGATCGACGCCGGTTGCGAATATGGCGGTTATGCTTCGGACATTACCCGTACGTACCCCGCGAATGGCCGTTTTTCAGGGCCGCAGAAGACCCTGTACGAGATCGTGCTGGCAGCGCAATCTGCGGCGATCGCGACGGTGCGGCCCGGCGCCGCCTTCAATGACGGTCATGATGCCGCGGTGCGGGTGCTGGCCGAAGGCATGCTGGAGACCGGCCTGCTGGACCGGCAGAAGCGCGGCAGCGTCGACGACGTGATCGCCAGCGGCAGCTTCCGCCAATTTTACATGCACCGTACCGGACACTGGCTGGGGATGGACGTGCATGACGTGGGAGACTATCGGGAAGCGGCGACAGGCGCGCAGACCGGCGCCGACAGGCCGTGGCGCTGCCTGCAGCCCGGGATGGTGCTGACGGTGGAGCCGGGCATCTACGTGCGGCCCGCGGAGGGCGTGCCGGAACAGTACTGGAACATCGGCATCCGGATCGAGGACGATGTGGCGATCACGGCGGATGGCTGCGAGGTGTTGAGTGCCAGTGCGCCGAAGACAGTGGCGGAGATTGAAGGCGTGATGCGGGCGTGATGCGGGCTTCATGCGGGCTTCATGCGGGCTTGATGCGGGCTTGATGGAGGCACGACGCAGCTTTCAGGGTCAGAGTTTTTTTTCGCAGGCTGCATTGCGAAAATTACTCTGACCCTGATAGCGGGCCACGGAGTGCGCAGGCGGTTATTCAGAAACCATTCAACAACGTCGCAGGTCCACGGTCAGTACGCTGTGGTCCGCAAACAAGGTCAGAGTCAAGTTTCGCGATACAGCCGCGAAAGTTGACTCTGACCCTGGTTGCTCGGTTTGGCGCGGCATGACGCTCTCAAAAACGAGCTTTCAGGGTCA
>JACMRD010000223.1 GCA_014376645.1 Herminiimonas sp.
GCGTAGGATTTTTCAAAATCCGGCGCCATTGGCTGGTACAGCGGTTCGCCGGCATTTTGGCCGTCCACCACCTTGGCCATGCGCTGCAGGGTCTCATGCACCTGTGCTTCGGTCACCACGCCGTGCAGCAACCAGTTGGCGATGTGCTGGCTGGAGGTGCGCAGCGTCGCACGGTCTTCCATCAGGCCGATGTTGTGGATGTCCGGCACCTTGGAGCAACCCACACCCTGGTCGATCCAGCGCACAACATAACCGAGAATGCCCTGGGCGTTGTTGTCGAGTTCCTGCTGGATCTCGGTGGCGTTCCATTTTGCCTCGGTGACCACGGGAATTTGCAGCAGGTCGTTCAACAGGCGATCGGTTTCGACGGTCGCGTCGACCTTCTCCAGCTCTTTCTGCACGGCTGCCACGTTGACCTGATGGTAATGCAGCGCATGCAGCGTTGCCGCGGTCGGTGACGGTACCCACGCCGTATTGGCGCCGGCGCGAGGATGAGCAATTTTCTGCTCCAGCATCGCGGCCATCAGATCGGGCATCGCCCACATCCCCTTGCCGATCTGGGCGCGACCGCGCAAACCGCATGACAGGCCGACCAGCACGTTGCTTCGCTCGTAAGCGGTGAGCCAGGCGCTGGTTTTCATGTCGCCCTTGCGGATCATCGGGCCTGCCTGCATGGCGGTGTGCATCTCATCGCCGGTGCGGTCCAGGAAGCCGGTATTGATGAATGCCACCCGTGCGCCAGCGGCGCCGATGCAGGCCTTCAGGTTGACGCTGGTGCGGCGCTCTTCATCCATGATGCCTAGCTTGACGGTATCGGCCGGCAGGCCGAGCAGTTTCTCGACGCGTCCGAACAGCTCGCTGGCGAAAGCGACTTCGTCGGGGCCGTGCATCTTCGGCTTGACGATGTAGACCGAGCCAGTACGGGAGTTACCGATGGTCTGGCCAGCCTTGCGATGCAGGTCATGCAGGGCGATCGTGACAGTGACGACCGCGTCCAGAATGCCTTCGAAGATTTCATTGCCATGCTCGTCGAGGATGGCCGGATTGGTCATCAGGTGACCGACGTTGCGCAGGAACAGCAGCGAGCGGCCATGCAGAGTCACAATGCCATCCTTGGCATCGACCGCACCGATGGCTGCCGTGTACTGGCGATCGGGATTCAAGCTGCGGGTGAATGTCTTACCGCCCTTGGACACGCTTTCGGTCAGCGTGGCTTTCAGGATGCCGAGCCAATTGTCGTACGCCAGGACCTTGTCGTCGGCGTCGACCACCGTGACCGAATCTTCCAGGTCGAGGATCGTCGACAGCGCAGCCTCGAGCACAACGTCGGCCACACCGGCGGCGTCTTCCTTGCCGATGCCCTTGGTGCTGTCGATCTGGATGTCAATGTGGGAGCCGTTGTTCTTCAACAGGACTGACGACGGTGTTGCCGCAGCGCCCTGATAACCGACCAGTTTGGTTTCATCGGCCAGGCCGGTTACGGTACCGTCCTTCAATGTCACGGCAAGCTTGCCGTCGACCACCGCATAGGCGGTCGAATCACGATGCGAGCCTTTGGCCAGCGGTACTGCCTGATCGAGCACATTGCGTGCGAACGCCACCACTTTGGCGCCGCGCGCCGGGTTGTAACTTTCGCCGGCCGGGCCGACACGTGTGGCGCCCTCGTTTTCATCGATGGCATCGGTGCCGTACAGGGCATCATAGAGCGAACCCCAGCGTGCATTGGCCGCATTGAGGACATAGCGGGCATTGAGCACCGGCACCACCAGTTGCGGGCCGGCCTGCACTGCCAGTTCGGCATCGACGTTGTTGGTCGTGGCCGCAACGTGCGCCGGGACCGGCGTCAGGTAGCCGATCGATTCGAGATGCGCGCGGTATCCCGCCATGTTCGTGATCGGGCCAGGATTGGCGCGGTGCCATTGGTCCATCTCGGTCTGCAGGCGGTCACGCTCTGCCAGCAGGGCTGCATTCTTCGGCGTCAGATCGCGGACGATGGCGTCGAAGCCTGTCCAGAATGCGGCGCTGTCGACGCTGGTGCCCGGCAGGACCTTGTCTTCGATAAAGCGATACAGGACGGTGGCCACTTGAAGGCCGTGGCAGGTGGTACGTGCAGTCATGAAATACCTCGCAGGTGGTCGTGATTCAGAAATGGAGAAAAAATCAATTCAGGTGTCAACTTGCGCCGCGATCCAGTGCGGCGAACGCCAGCAGATCGGTCAGCGAGCGGCCCTCCGCGTGCGGTGCCACCCCGAGTTCTTCCAGCGGCGCCCCGGCGCGGTTGACCCAGAACGTGGTGTAGCCGAACCAGGCAGCGCCGCACACATCCCAGCAATTACTGGAGACGAACAGGATATTTTTGGCCGGGATGCCGAACATGTCGGTGCCCAGTTGATAGGCTTCCGGCGCAGTCTTGAACTTGCGCACGCTGTCGACCGACAGCAGATGCTGGAACGTGGCCTGTAGGCCCGCTGCCTTGACCACGGCTTCCAGCATTTGCGGATTGCCGTTCGACAGGATTGCCAGCTTGAAGCCTTGCACGCGCAACTGCTCGAGCACGGACAGGTTCTCTGGAAACGGCGGTAGCTTCGCATACTGCGCCATCAACGCATGCTGCGCATCGAAGTCCAGCGCCAGTCCCAGCTTCTTGCAGCTGAATACCAGCGCATCCTGGGTCACTTCCCAGAACGGCTTGTACATCGAGCACATGGTCCGCAGCCGCGTGTATTCGATCTGCTTGTCGCGCCATAACGTTGCCAGGGCATCTCCCTGCCCGGGAAAGCGCTTCTCGGCCAACGCGGCGATGGAATACACATCGAACAGCGTACCGTAAGCATCGAAAATGATCGCTTGAATCGCCATGCCGCTTCCTGTTGATCAAAAATAATGAACCAGAGTATATTCATTCTAAAAGTTGGTAGGTGAATCGTTTTATCATTTGATTCATGCGTTTTAGTCACAAGCCATCCAGAGGAATCCAGAATGGATCAGTTCAAGCAGCTCTCGACCTTTGTCGATGTGGTGGCACGCGGCAGCCTGTCGGCCGCAGCGCGCGCGGAAGGCATTGCGCCGGCAATGATCGGGCGCCGCCTGGATGCGCTCGAACAGCGACTGGGCGTCAAGCTGCTGCAACGGACCACCCGCAAGATCGCGCTCACCAATGAGGGATCGGCATTCCTCGAAGATTGCCAGCGCATCCTGGCCGACCTGGAGAACGCCGAGAGCGCCGTCGCCGAGCGCAGTGCGACCGCCACCGGCCACCTGACGATCTCGGCGCCGGCCGGGTTCGGCCGCCAGCACGTGGCGCCTCTGCTGCCGTCGTTCCTGGCCGAGCACCGCGACCTGAGTCTCACCCTGAACCTGAACGATCGCATCGTCGACGTCATCGGCGAAGGCGTGGACGTGGCGATCCGGATCGCCACGCTGTCGGACTCGAACCTGATCGGCGTCAAGCTGGCCGCCAACAAGCGCGTGGTGGTGGCCGCGCCCGGCTATCTCAAGCGCCATGGCACGCCGCAGACGCCGGATGAACTGGCGCTGCACAACTGCCTGGCCATCAGCACCGACGGCAGTCAGCGTGGCTGGACCTTCCGGCTCAACGGCAAGAACATGACCTTGAAAGTGATCGGCAACATGGTCTGCAACGACGGCGAAGTACTGCACGACTGGGCCGTGGCCGGGAAAGGTCTGGCGTGGCGGTCGATGTGGGAAGTCGCCGCCGAACTGGAGTCTGGACAACTGGTGACGGTGCTCGATGAATTCGCCGCTGCCGGCAACGATGTCTACGCTGTCTTCGCGCAGCGCCAGCATTTGCCGCTGCGGATCAGGGCGCTGGTCGATTTTCTGCGACACGCCTACGACCGGCCGGACTACTGGCGCAGCCGGCCGTCCTGACGAAACGATGCCCGGCGCTGCAATATCGCAGGGCCGGGCATCGCTGGCTTGAAAGTGACGGGTCTCAGTGCTGCTGACCGCCACCCAGGTAAGCTGCCTGCACGGCCGGATCGGTCTTGAGGCTCTCGGCCGGACCATGCACCGAGATTTTGCCATTTTCCATGACATAACCATAGTCGGCGACATTCAGCGCGGCGGCCGCGAACTGCTCGACCAGCAGCATGGTCACGCCCTGCTCCTTCAGACGCAGAATGATGCGGAAAACTTCTTCCACCAGGATCGGCGCCAGGCCCATCGATGGTTCATCGAGCAGAATCACGTCGGGATTCAGCATCACCGCGCGCGCCATCGCCAGCATCTGCTGTTCGCCGCCGGAGAGCGTGCCCGCCAGTTGGTGCTGGCGTTCCTTCAGACGCGGGAACAGTTCCAGCGCCTTTTCGAGATCGCGATTCACGTCGCCGCGCGGACGCGAGCGGGTATAGCGCGGAAACGCGCCCAGGATCAGGTTGTCCGTCACCGACATGGTAGCGAAGACGCGTCGTCCCTCGGGTGAGTGCGCCAGTCCGGCGCGGGCGATCTTGTGCGATTCCAGTCCGGTGATGTCCTGACCGGAGAGGGTCACGGTGCCCTGCTTCGGTTTGATCATCCCGGAAATGGCGCGCATGGTGGTGGTCTTGCCGGCGCCGTTTGAGCCGATCAGGGTGACCACTTTGCCTTTCGGGACCTCCAGTGAAATACCGTGCAAGACCTCGACCTTGCCGTACGCCGCGTGCAAATTATCAATCTTCAGCATGTCAACGTCTCGCTCAGGTGGGTGTGGCAACAGCAGCCGGGGCTTCATCGCCGGCGCTACCGCCGAGATAGGCTTCGATCACTTTCGGGTCGGCCTGCACGGCGGCAGGTTTGCCCTCGGCGATTTTCTGACCGAAGTCAAGGACCGTAACCGTATCCGAGATCGACATCACCACGTCCATGTGATGCTCGATCAGGATGATCGTGATGCCGTGCTCGCGGATCTTGCGGATGATTGCCATCAGCTCCTTGATGTCGGGCGCGGTCAGGCCGGCGGCCGGTTCATCGAGCAACAGCAGCTTGGGATTCAGACCGAGCGCACGACCGATCTCGAGCACGCGCTGTTTGCCGTACGGCAGATTGCGTGCTTCTTCCTCGGCCAAGGCCGACAGGCCGGCAAAATTCAGGATGCTGGCAGCCCGCTCGCGCGCCGTATGCTCTTCCCGCAAGTAGCGCGGCGTGTGCAGCATGACATCGAGAATGTTGCTCTTGAACGTGTTGTGCAAGCCAACCAGCACGTTTTCGGTGGCGGTCATTTCGCCAAACAGCTGGACGTTCTGGAAGGTCCGGGCGATACCGCCGAGCGCGATCGCCGATGGCGTCTGGCCGGAAATGACGGCGCCGTTGAATTCGACTTGTCCATCCGTCGGTTTGTAGATACCGGTGAGCACGTTCATCATGGTGCTCTTGCCCGAGCCGTTCGGACCGATCAAACCGTGCACCGACCCCTTGACGATATGCAGGTCGACCCGGTTGAGCGCTTTCAGACCACCGAACTGCATGAGGATCTGTTTGGCGCTCAGCAGATTGGTGCTGGTAGCGCTGAGCTGCTCCGATGCGACCCACTCCTGCGCTGCGGAGCCGGTGGCCACGATGTCGGCGCCCGCGATTGCCGCGCGTCCGGAACGACCCAGCGCACCGCGCAGGAAGCCGATGATGCCGTCCTGGAGGTAGTACACGACGAACAGGGTCATCAGGCCGAAAATGGTCAGACGCCAGTCGACGATGTTTTCCAGCTTGTAGGAGAACAATGCCATGCCGACCGTGGCCACGACTGGCACCAGCAGTTCGCGCACGCTCTTGCGCTTGGTCGCCAGCAGTACCACGGCGGAAGTCACGCCGATGACCGCCGCAGCCGTGGCGATCTTGCGGAACAGGTCGATGTCGGCGAGAAGCGACGGCAACATCACCACGATCAGGGCGCCGACCAGCGCACCGCTGCGGGTCTTGCGGCCGCCCATGATCACCGCCAGCAGGAACAGGATCGTGACTTCGAAGTTATAAGTATTCGGCGAGATATATTCTTCCGAATACGCATACAGACTGCCGGCCAGACCCGCCAGAGCGGCGCTGATGACAAACGCGTAGACCTTGTAACGGTACACCGACACACCCATGCAGTCAGACGCGATCGGGCTGTCACGCAATGCTTCGAAAGCACGCCCCAGGTGCGACTTCAGGATCCGGTGCACCACGATTAGCGCCAGCACCATCATGACGGCGACGAGGTAGAAAAATTCGACTTCGCCCAGCTTGTGGCCGAAGAACGACGGCTTCGGTACCTTGATGCCGAGCGGACCTTCGGTTAGGAACGTCATCTCGTTGATCAGAATCTGGATGATGGTACCGAACGCCAGCGTCACCATGGCCAGGTACGGCCCGGTTACCCGCAGCGCCGGCAACGCCAGGAGTGCGCCGAACAACGCCGTCACGGCAATACTGGCCGGCGCGGCGATGAAGAACGGCACGCCGAACTTCAGCCACAGCACGCCGGTGGTGTAGGAGCCGATGCCGAACAGGCCGGCATGACCCAGTGAAACCTGGCCTGTATAGCCGACCACGATATCCAGCCCGAACAGCAGGATCGCGTAGATCAGGATGGTTTCGGCCAGATGGATGTAGTAAGGATTGTGAAACACCAGCGGAAAGGCCGCCAACGCAGCGATCCCGACCACGGACATCGCGAGCGTCTTTTTATTCATCATTGTGAAACTCATGGTCAGACCTTCTTGATTGCAGCTTTGCCGAACAGGCCAGCCGGCTTAATTGCCAGCACCAGTAGCAGCAACACCAGACCCGGTACTTCCTTGTAGCCGGTCGAAATATAGAAGCCGGTTAGCGTCTCTGCCAGGCCGATCATCAGGCCGCCCACGATGACACCCATGCCGGACGTGAGACCGCCGATGATCGCGACCGAAAATGCTTTCAAACCGAGCGCGGTGCCCATGGTCGAGCCGGTCAGGGTCAGCGGCGCAACGAGCACACCTGCGAAAGCGGCTGTCGCCGACGACAGCGCATATGAGAATGTGATGACCATGCTGGTATTGATACCCATCAGACCAGCGGCGTCGCGATCGTTGGATGTCGCCACCACGGCCTTGCCGTAGATCGATTTGCGGTTGAAGATCTCGACCGCCACCATCATGGCGATGGCGCCGATGATCACGACCACCTGCATCCATTGCACATTGGCGCCCAAAACCTGGAACGGCGTCGCCGTGAGCGGCGTCGGGAAGGTAAGATCATCCTTGCCCCAGATGTTTTCAGCGACGTTCTTGAAGATGATCGCCAGCGCGATGGTCGACATGATCCAGCCGAATTCGGACTTGATCTTCAAGGCCGGCCGCACACCGATCCACTCGACGAAGGCGCCTTGCAGACCGCCGAACAGCATCACCACCGGGATCATCAGCCAGTAATTCAGAT
This sequence comes from Herminiimonas sp., assembly GCA_014376645.1. Lineage (GTDB taxonomy): Bacteria > Pseudomonadota > Gammaproteobacteria > Burkholderiales > Burkholderiaceae_D > JANXSS01. Next base: position 7,390 of record JACMRD010000223.1, read on the forward strand.
ACGGGCCGCCGTGGATGTTACTGACAAGGCTGAGACCGACCAGGGCGCCCAGCATCAGAGCCTCGCCCTGTCCGAAGTTAAGGGTGCCCGAGGTAGCGAACGTCAATTGGTAGCCGAAGGCGATGACCGCGTAGATCATGCCGAGCGCGATACCGCTGAAAGCAAGTTGCAGCAGAATTTCCATCATTTTATCCGTGGAGCGGCATGAGACATGCCGGGGGTAGTGCTGAGGGGACGGTCGCGAACATCAATCGTAATAATGGCCAGCCCCGGTGAAACGGCGACTGGCCAGTTCGATGATACGTCGCGGGCCTATCAAGGCCCGGACAAAACGACTTTACTTTGCCAGAACCACGTGACCGGCCTTGACTTCACCAAAGACAGGCATGCCCATCTTGATGGCTTCATGATCATCATGCGTGAACGGCTTGTCGTACGAAGTAACCACACCGTCAACTTTTTCGTTCAGGTTTTCCAGCGCTGCGCGCACTTTCGGACCGTCGGTGCTGCCGGCCTGCTTGATGGCGGCAGCCAGCAAGTAGATCGAATCGTAGCCTTGTGCAGCCGACACCGGCGATGGAATCCGACCGCCCGGTGGGCTGTAGGTTTTCACGTAGCCATCGATGAATGCCTTGCGCTTCGGTGTGTTCGGATCCTGGATGAACGTTTGCGGCATCATCGCGCCTTCGCCATTCTTGCCGGCGTTATCGATGAAGTTGGCCATCGACAGTGTCCAGCTACCGAACATCGGCACTTTCCAGCCGAGCTTTTCCATACCGTTGGCGATCTGCGCGAGTTCCGGACCGATGCCGTAGGTGATCACGACTTGCGCGCCGGCTTGCTTGGCCTTCAACAGCTGCGCCGTCATGTCGACGTCCTTGATGTTGTACTTCTCGACGACGACAGCCTTGATGCCTTTCTTGTCGAGCGCTTTTTCCAGATCTTCACGGCCGAGCTGGCCATAGTTGGTCGAGTCGGCAAGAATCGCGACCTTGGTCAGCTTGCGCTTGCCCACGACTTCATCGACCAGCATTGCGGTCTGGATCGAGTCGTTGGCCGAGGTGCGGAAGATGTAGTTGTCAGGCTGATCGGTGAACTGCTTTGTCACGATCGAGCCGGTTGCCACGTTGTTGATGACCGGGATCTTGGCTTCCTGGTAGAAACGTTGCGAAGCCAGTGACACGCCAGTATTGATGAAACCGACGGTTGCGGCAACCTTGTCCTTGTTGATCAACTCCTGGGCGATCTGGACGCCGCGCTCGTTCTTGGCTTCGTCATCACGCTCGATCAGTTCGATCTTGCGACCGAGGATGCCGCCCTTGTCGTTGATTTCCTTGGCAGCCAGCTTGACCCCGTCCCGCATCGATACGCCCATTGGCGCAGAACCACCGGTGAAGGGGCCGGAGACGCCGATCTTGATCGTGTCAGCTGCGATACCGCTCACGGACCAAGTGGTCAGGGCAAGCGCTACCAGCAAATTCAATTTCTTCATGTTGTCGATCCTCTGTAGTTATATTTTGCCAACGCACGTCATATGAAAATACATCTTTTTTCATAGCGACCAATTGTATGTGCCGCGATTGACCAGGGCAACAGAAAACTCACGCTGCACCGCGAGAGAAAATACTTAAGTAGTTATACGCATCGTCGCAATCCAGCCGGTTGCCGCACTACAGAAAATACCGTTGATCGAACTGTCGCCGCGGCAAGATCTAGTTGGCATTGTCAACTATGCACCAGTCCATTCCTTGGATTCCAGGCAAAAAAAATCCCCGGCAGTGCCGAGGATTGTTTGAAGCTTGTATTGCTCGATTCAGCTTAGATAGGCTGAATGTTCGAAGCTTGCTTGCCCTTAGGGCCCGCTGTCACTTCAAACGAAACGCGCTGATTCTCTTGCAGTGATTTGAAGCCGTTCGACTGGATAGCCGAGAAATGCGCGAACAGATCTTCGCCGCCTTCGTCAGGGGTAATGAAGCCAAAACCCTTCGAATCATTGAACCATTTTACGATGCCAGTTGCCATTACAATTCCTATTTCAGTTAA
>JACMRD010000224.1 GCA_014376645.1 Herminiimonas sp.
CCGCATCACCGCGGCGATCGCAACGCTGGACAGTCTTATTTCCGACAAGGATGGCCAGGCCCTGCTGGCAAAAATCAAGGCGGCCCGCAGCGCTTACGTGGCGTCCTTCACGAAGGTCGGCATGCTGACTGGCGAGGGGAAAAAAGACGCCGCGATCCGGTTGATGAACAGCGAAACACTGCAGACCCTCGATCAGCTGCAAGAACCCATCACGGCACTGGCGGCATTGCAAAAAGACGCAGTCACTGCCAATGGTGCCGCGCTTCAGCGCCAGATCGAGTCGGGAGAACGGCTGCTGGTGATTCTGGGTGCAATGGCCCTGCTGACCGGTATCGCTGCATCGATTCTGATCACGCGGACGCTCCTGAACCAGCTTGGTGGCGAGCCCGGACACGCCGTACGGATTGCGGAGCAAATTGCCAGCGGGGACTTGACGGTATCGATACGCACCAGGCCCGGTGACCAGACCAGCATGATGGCGGCGATGGAGCGAATGCGCAATGCACTGGTGCAGATCGTCACGCAGGTTCGTGCCGGTACCGAGACCATCGCCACTGCATCAGGCCAGATCGCGGCCGGCAATCTTGACCTGTCCTCGCGCACCGAAGAACAGGCCAGCGCGCTGGAAGAAACTGCCTCCTCGATGGAGCAACTCATTTCGACGGTCAAGCAAAATGCCGACAACGCGCGCCAGGCCAACCAGTTGACGGACGCCGCATCGGCGGTCGCCCTGAAAGGTGGTGCAGTGGTGGCGCAGGTTGTCGATACGATGGAGTCGATCAATGCCTCCTCACGCAAGATCGTCGATATCATTGCCGTCATCGATGGCATTGCATTCCAGACCAATATTCTGGCACTCAATGCTGCGGTAGAAGCGGCCAGAGCTGGCGAGCAGGGCCGAGGCTTTGCGGTCGTCGCGAGCGAGGTCAGGAATCTGGCGCAACGCTCAGCCGCTGCTGCAAAGGAAATCAAGGTCCTCATCACGGATTCGGTCGACAAGGTCGATACCGGGACTGCGTTGGTGAGCCAGGCGGGCATGACGATGCAAGACATCGTGGGCAGCGTTGCGCGCGTCACGAACATCATGGCTGAGATCACCGCCGCCAGCCGCGAGCAAGCCATGGGGATCGAACAAATCAATCAGGCGGTGGCGCAAATGGATCAGGTCACCCAGCAGAATGCGGCACTGGTGGAAGAAGCGGCAACGGCTGCCGCATCGCTCCACGATCAGGCCGATGAACTGGTGCAAGTGGTCAGTGTTTTCAAGACCGGCGTCCCCGGCGATCAGGACCGCCTGACCCGTCGCCCCGCGCCGAGCAATGCCCGCAACCCCATTGCCGCATTGCCGTAGAGGCGGGCATCCATCACTTTAACGCGCTCGATCCGGGGGACGAATCCCATGTGGGCCAGGATATCGCGCTCGATGTCGATCCCCGGTGCCACCTCGATCAGCTGCAGCCGGGCGTCACGCAAGGCGAAGACGCAGCGCTCGGTCACATATAGCACTGGCTGACCGCTGGCAGCGGCGCGCGGGCCGCTGAAGGTGATCTGTTCCACCGCATGGACGAACTTGCGGCTGGTGCCTTCCGAAACGATGCGCAAGCGGCCGTCTTCGATCGCCACGATCAGGTTGCCGGTCGTGAAGGTACCGGCAAAGACCAGGCTACCCGCGTTCTGGCTGATGTTGATGAAGCCGCCTGCGCCGGCCAGGCGGCTACCAAACCGACTCACGTTGACGTTACCGAGCCGGTCGACCTCGGCCATGCCAAGACAGGCCAGATCGAGCCCGCCACCGTCATAGAAATCAAACTGCTGGTTCTGGTGCAGCAGTGCGTGCGTGTTGACGGCGGCGCCGAAATCCAAGCCGCCCTGGGGCAAGCCGCCAATGACGCCCGGCTCCGTGGTCAGGGTCAGATGATCGAGTACCTGCTCTTCAGCCGCGACGGCGGCCAGCACCTCGGGCATGCCGATGCCCAGGTTGATGACGCCGCCCAGCGGCAACTCGAAGGCGCAGCGCCGCGCAATCAGCTTGCGCTCGTCCAGCGGTGCTGCGGCGATATCGCCGACCCGCACCCGGACTTCTCCTGAAAACGCCGGATCGTAGCCGGTCGCATAGGTCTGCGGATGCGCACCCGCCGGCGCCAGCACCACGCAATCGACCAGGATGCCCGGTATGACGACCCGGCGCGCATCGAGCTCCCCGCATGCCACGATCCGTTCCACCTGGACGATCACGATACCGCCGGCGTTACGTGCCGCCATCGCCGCGGCCTGCACGTCGAGCATCAGAGCTTCGCGTTCCATCGTGATGTTGCCTGCATGGTCGGCCGTAGTGCCGCGGATGAGTGCGACATCGATGCCGAAGGCTTTGTAGAAGAGCCATTCCTCACCGTCGATCGCCATGAGCCGCACCAGGTCTTCGGTGCTGCAGGCATTGATCCTGCCGCCGTCCTGGCGCGGATCGACGAAGGTGCCCAGTCCGACCTTGCTGAGGGTGCCGGCCCGCCGGGCGGCAGCGTCCCGGTACAGGTGCGAGATGACCCCAAGCGGCAGGTTGTAGGCTTCGATGCGGTTGTCGATGGCCAGTTGCGCCAGCTTGGGCAGGAGCGCCCAGTGACCGCCAATGGCGCGCTTGATCAGCCCGGCATGCGCCAGGCGATTGACGCCACGGTCCTTGCCGTCGCCCGGTGCAGCGGCAAAGACCAGCGTCAGTGCGCGTGGCATGGCGTCCTCGACGAAGCGCCGCTCGAGCGCAGCGATCAGGACTTCCGGCGTGCCGATGCCGACGAAGCCTGAACAGCTGACGGTATCGCCATCGCGGATCAGCGCGATGGCGTCGTCGGCCGTGACGATCTTGGTCCCGTTCATGCCACGCACAAGGTTGGCAGGCAAGGCGATGCGCAACGGCCCGCAGCGGTTTTCCTGTTATCCCGCCGGTGCCAGGCAATTGCCATCAAAACGTCACGACCTGCCGGACTGCCTTGCCTTCCCGCAGCCGGTCGAAGCCGAGGTTGATTTCGTCCAGCCTCAGCTTGCCCGTCAGCAGCAGGTTGACCGGCAACCTGCCTTGCCGGTACAGCGCCATGTAGTGCGGAATGTCGCGCGACGGCACGCAGGTGCCAATATAGCTTCCCTTGAGCGTGCGCTCTTCGGCCACGAGGCTGACTGCCGGCAGCGGCAGGACGGCAGTCGACGGCGGCAGACCGCCGGTGACCGTGCAGCCGCCGCGACGGGTCGCGCGGTAGGCCAGTTCGAGCGCGGGGATCGAGCCGGCGAATTCGAAGGCGAACTCGACGCCGCCAGAACTGAGCGACCTGATCTGCTCCAGCGCATCGGGGTCGCCGGCGTTGACTGTCTGCGTGGCCCCGAGCGAGCGAGCCATCTCGAGCTTGTCGTCGGCCAGGTCGACGGCGATGATCTGCCGCGCACCGGCAGCAGCGGCGCCGAGCAGCGCTGCCAGTCCGACACCGCCCAGCCCGATCACGGCCACCGATGCGCCGAGCCGCACCTGCGCCGTGTTGACGACGGCGCCGACCCCGGTCAGGACGGCACAGCCGAACAGTGCCGCCTCTTCGAGCGGCACCTCGGGATCGATCTTCACGAGAGACTGGCGCGAGAGGGTCGCGTATTCGGCAAACACGGAGCAGCCCAGGTGATGGTTCAGAGACGTTCCCTCGCGCGTCAGGCGGCGTGCCCCGGACAGTAGCGTACCGGCGCCGTTGGCGCTTGCGCCCGGCTCGCACAAGGCCGGCCGGCCCTCGGCGCAGGGTGCGCAGTGCCCGCAGCTCGGCACGAAGATAACCACCACATGGTCGCCGCGCTGCAGGTCGGTGACGCCCTCCCCCAGCGCTTCAACGACACCGGCGGCTTCGTGACCTAGCACCATCGGCATCGGTCGCGGCCGGTCGCCGTTAATCACCGACAGATCGGAATGGCACAGCCCGGCCGCCGCGATCCTGACCAGCACTTCGCCATGACCCGGCGGCGCGAGCTCCACCTGCGCGATGCGCAAGGGACGCGATTGCGCGTAGGGCGGCGCGGCGCCCATGTTGTCCAACACTGCAGCGCGTATCTTCATGATCGCCTTCGACGTTAAAAATGTGGATCGGTGCCTCGGAGCGGCGATTGCATGTCCTCGAGGGTGCGGGTCAGCTTCATGTTTTCGGCATAGTCGACCGGACAGTCGATGAGCACCACGGTGTCGTCTGCGAGAGCGCGTTGCAGCGTCGGCACCAGATCCTCGGCGCGTTCGACCCGGTAACCCTTGGCGCCGAAGCTCTCGGCGTATTTGACAAAATCCGGATTATTGAACGCGACATGGCTCGGGCGTCCGTAGTGGCGTAACTGATGCCAGGTGATCAGCCCGTATTCGGCGTCGTTCCAGATCAGGATGACGATGGCGGTCTTCATGCGCAGCGCCGTCTCGATCTCCTGCGAGTTCATCATGAAGCCGGCGTCGCCGGTGACGGCGACCACCTTGCGCGTCGGGCAGGCCAGCTTGGCCGCGATCGCACCCGGCACGGCAATGCCCATCGCGGCGAAACCGTTGGAGACGATGCAGGTATTAGGCCGCTCGGCGCGGTACATGCGCGACATCCACATCTTGTGCGCGCCGACGTCGGAGATGACGATGTCGTCGGGACCGAGCACCTCGCGCAGGTCCCAGACGATTTTCTGTGGCTTGACCGGAAACCCGGTGTCGTCTGCCAGCCGGGCCCGGTCGGCGACGATCGCACGGCGTACCGCCTTGAAGGGTGCGATTTCCTGCGGCATGGCACGCTGGCCGATGCCATGCAGCGAGGTCGCGATATCGCCGAGCACACCGACAGCGACGATGTAATGTTCATCCACCTCGGCCGGCAAGCCGTCGATGTGGACGATCACCTTGTCGGCGCCGGGATTCCACATGTTGGGCTGATACTCGACCATGTCGTAGCCGACACAGATGACGACATCGGCTTTTTCGAAGGCAAACCAGGGCAGGTCGCGCGCCTTGAGCCCGATGGTGCCGAGCGAGAGCTCGTTGGTGAAGGGCATGACGCCCTTGGCCATGAACGAGTTGGCCACCGGGATCCGCAGCGCTTCGGCAAACCGCACCAGCGCCTCTGCAGCGCCCTGCCGGATGACGCCGTTGCCGGCCAGGATCAGCGGCGCCCGCGCCGCGCCGATGAGCGTGGCAGCCTGATCGAGCTTGTGCGCCGGCGCCACCGGCGCATACGGCGCCTGAACACAGATCGGCTGTTTGTCGACCGACATCTCGGCGATGTTTTCCGGGAAATCGATGAAGACGGCACCCGGCTTTTCGGTCTGCGAAACCTTGAATGCCTTGCGCACGACCTCCGGGACGATCTCCGGCTCCAGTATTTGGGTGGCGAACTTGGTGATCGGCCCGAACATCTGCACCAGGTCGAGGATCTGGTGGCTTTCCTTGTGCAGCCGGGTCGTGGCGCCCTGCCCGGCAATGGCCACCACCGGCGCCCGATCCATGTTGGCGTCGGCGACCCCGGTGATCAGGTTGGTGGCGCCCGGTCCCAGGGTGGACATGCACACACCGGCGCGTCCGGTCAGACGGCCATAGACGTCGGCCATGAACGCGGCGCCCTGCTCGTGGTGGGTCGTGACGAAGCGGATCGGACTGTCGAGCAGCGCATCCATCACCCCGATATTTTCTTCTCCCGGAATACCGAAGATGTAGTCGACCTTTTCGTTCTCAAGACATTTTACAAACAGCTCAGCAGCCTTCATGCGGCACATCCCATCTCAGTAATTGGCGAAGTTTATTTTGGCTGAGCTGAGTGGGCCGAACATTGTGACGCCACAATGGAACCAGCGGAATCGGCGTCGGCGATGCCGACAGGGCCCGTGATAGCGAGACATCTTTACCGGTAACAATCGACGATCGCGGTAACGCGCTCTTACAAGTGATACACACTCCCGCTAGGAAGGATCGACGTCGCGCTCTACAGTGGATCAACAACCCGATCTTCACAAAGGAAACATATGCAAACCCAGACAGTGTCAGCACCGACCCGCGTTCACCCACTCGTTGCCGCGGCCGCCGTTTCCGTCATTGTGGTGAGCCTGCTTGGCGTGGCGGCCATCACTGGCGTGATTCCTTCTTCGCACGGCAGCGTTGCGCCTTCTGCGAACGGCTACGCGGCGAACGCACCGCTGCCGTTATCGTCGCCTGACCTGCAACCTGCAGGGACTGCCTCCACAGCGCGCTATGTGACGCAGGATGGTCAGGTGCTTGAAGTGGTGCCAGGCACGCAGCGCCTGACCCCTGTGGCGCAGGCACGTTACGTCGGCACCGAGCGCATCGTCGAGCCGGCTCCCGTGGTCCGCCGCCGCAGGCCGGTCCAGCACGTTGCCCAGACCGATTACAGCCGGCCGGCGCCTGTCTACCAGCAGCAGACATATGCACCGCAACCGCACCCGGCTCAGAACTACGTGGCGGACATGCATCCGGTCGGAACGGGTATCGGTGCGGTCGCCGGTGGCCTGCTTGGCAACCAGATTGGCGGAGGCAATGGCAAGAAACTGGCCACGGTCGCCGGTGTACTCCTTGGCGGCTATGCCGGCAACGAAGTAGCGCACAACCGCAATCCGCTTCCCTGGTAAGTGCGCGAGAAAGATGTAAAGTCCGTAACGCCTCGATGGGTTACGGCGCGTCGCCACTCAAGTCAGTGTTACCGACGCACGCCACGCCAGAATACCAGCACCAAAGAGACTGAGGACAGCAAGCGGATCGATCCCCATGGCGCGCTCCGGGTGGGTCATTCATCGCGATCGCCTTGATCGCACCACGTCGGCCCGCTCGACCACAGGGTCGTACGAACACCGTCCGTTTATCGCTCGTCAGCCCAGCGGATGATTGGCCAGAATGCTCCAGTAACGTGCCAGGTCGGCTGCGCCGTCGGTACCCTGCACGGTGGCCAGCACCTTGAGCGCTTCGGTTTTCTTGCCGGCTTGCAGATAGGCGATGCCGAGATGCAGGCGGGCATCGTCGGCGCGCTTCAAGCCACCGCGGGCGATGCCCTCCTCTATCATGGCAATACCGCGCTCGGTCTGGCCCGCTGTCACCAATGCGTACCCGAGATTGGCCAGGCCGGTACCTTCCTTGCCTTTGCGCGCCTCGGCTTCGCTACTCGCCATCGTCTTGAGATCATCGGCCGCAGCCTTGGTCGCCTGATCCTGCAAGCGCTTGTGCCGCTGCGCGTCGGGGCCACTGCCGAGCAAGCCCTGCTGATAACCGAGGTCGACCACTTTCCTGGCTTCGGCCGGGAATCCGGCTTGCATCGCCAGTTGCGCCATTTCCGTCACGTCACCCGTCGTGCTCAACTGGCCGAGCGCCAGTTTAAGGCGATCGAAGTCGAGCACCAGGTGGTCGGGAAAGCCCGGCTTGCTGCGTAGCCGCTGCATCAGATCAGCCCAGTATTGCTTGGCCGGATAAGTCGTCACCAGCCGCTCCATCGCCGCTGCGGTGGCAGCCTTGTCACCCTGCTTGATGCCGATGCTCATCAACATCTTGAGCTGGGTCTCGGTCGGAGTCCGTCCGGCCTTGTCGGCTGCGGCAAGATCGGCTTTCAGCTCGGTCGAAGCCTGCTGCAGATCGCCACCAAAATAGTAGGACTGCACCAGCAAGCTGCGCGTCTCGCCATTGGCGCTACCTTCCTTGACGGCGCGCTGCAGCCAGACGATCGCCTTCGGATAGTCGGCAGCCTGGTAATACATGCCCGCAAGTGTCAGCACGATCTTGCCCTGCTCCGCCGGCGTCATGCGCCCGCTGGCGATGGTCGCCTCGAATGAACGGGCCGCAGTGGCGGTGTCACCCGCGCCGACGGCGGCCACACCACGGGTGTTATCGATCATGAACGCTTCGAAGGGAGTCTTGTCGGCGATTGCGTCAGCCTCGCGTACCTGCGCAAGCGCCTCCTTGTACTTCTGGGCGCGTACCAGATCCTGAGCCGCCTGTAGGGGCTTGGCCACTTCCGGACGCACGGTATCAGCGGCCGGTGCGGTGGCGTTCTGTGCAAATGCGTGCGGCACCAGGCCGGTGATGGCGGCGGTGACGTTCAGGCCGAGCGCCGCGACCAAGATGGAGAGCAGCTTGAGGCGGAGAGGAATAGCAGATGGCATGAGTTTCTTTCAATCAGGAAAGGGATCGTGCGAGGGGAGCAATTTTACTGGATCGACTGTTCTTCGTAGCACCCAACCCGCAATCCGAATTCGTGTCAATCCAGCATGCAATGTTTCCGTCACTGCATGGTCGCCGCCCGCGAGTATGGAGCAAGCCTGGATTCAAGCGTGGTTTTGTCGGAAATTTTTACGTTTCTCTGCGGTAATAACGCCCATTTTTTTGTATTAGAGAGATTAATTTCACGGACAACGAGCGAAGATTTCTCCAGGAGATTTTTATCGCGACGGTTTCGCTCATTATTTAATTTTTTTAGAAAAAATACTCATCTAGTTAAATTCATATCAATACTTTTTTGTGCGCGACTTACAGAAAATATCCAGTTTCTTGCGCTGCGGTTTTTCGACGAGTGATGGAAGCATGTTTTGTCGGGCAATCTTACAACTCGGTCTGCACGTAGACGGCATGCGGCCGATCCTCCCACGACGACGCGTCGATGCAACCTCTGGTATGCAATTTGCTATGCCTTCTTGTGACAAATGGTAGTGAGGTGTTTGTCTCCGATACCGGTTTTTTAAAAAGACGATCTTCATAAAACCGGGCCCGGAAGGACCTCTGTCGGTGGACGCATCGGCATGATTTCCAGCCAACGCTTGACTCGCATTGTTCTCCACCCATTTGCCCGACCACGTTCCTGCCCAGCGTCCATGCACGCATCAGCAGGGCTGGGAAACGCATTTCGATCGCCGTACACTTTAAGGGAAACACCATGACATTGCAGCAGCCTTTCTTCAAACTCGCCGTGCTGGCCGCAGCACTGACTGTCGCCTGCGCTGCCGAGGCAACGCCGTATGCATTCGGCTCGATTTCATTCACGAACCTGCAGATGACAGGACTCAATTCGAATAACGTCACCGCACTGAGCACCACGACCAAAAGTGACGCCGGCTATCCGACATCACCATCAGGCGTGTCGCGTTCGGGCACGACGGACGTGCTCCAGTCGTACGCAGGTCCGGGACCGTTCCCCGCTGAAAATACCTTCACGCAGGCTTTGCAGTCGTCGTTCGGTACCCGCGGTGATGCCCTCATTACCGGCAACCTGCTGACCAATCCCGCCATGACCGCAGCAGCCGTGGCCGAAGGACGCCTGGCGCCTCTGGGCGGCACCCTGACCGCAGCATCGAGCGGTGGCACATCGACCGGCCTGACGTTCAATTTTTCGACAGGCGGTCCCGCCACGCTGTGTCTGACCTTTAACGCAAGCGACCTGCTGGTTGCCAACACCAACGCAATTGGTGATGGTGCCAGCGCCGCCGTCAGTTCCAGCTTTTCGATCGTGGGAACCGATAACTCGTATTCGAAATCTTTCGCACCGAAAGAACTCAATGCCAGCACCAGTTCCACATTTGGCAACGGCAATGGCCTGATCTCGAATGCTTCGAAGGCTTATTCCTACCAGTTCAATCTCGGACCTGGCACCTATCAGTTCAGTTTCCTGACGGGCGCCCAACAATTCCTGCAAGATCCGTCAGCCGTGCCTGAGCCAACACCCCTTGCCCTGCTGGGCATCGGCGCCCTGGGCTTCGGCATCGCGCGCACCCGCAAGAACCGCAAACAAGCCTAAGCCGAGACCATCCCGCCGGCGCTCGCCGGCGCTCGCTGGCGTCACCCCGATTGCGACCCTCGCATCGGGGATTTCTCCCCCGGTTTTTTCACCCGCTCTACTGGTACGCCAATCCGCCAATCCGCCAGTGATCGTATCGTGCGCCGTGCCGTGCATGTGCTGGCAACGCTGCGCGTTTCGATGGAGCCAGACGCAAAAAAACCGACGCATCGAAGCGCCGGACCCTTTGCGATCGCAGTGCGCGACGCTCGCTTACCGCTTGCCTGCAGCGTCCTTGATGACTTCCTTGGCATCGCCCAGCGTTTTTTCAGTCTTGCCTTCTACCTGCTTGGACAAGCCTTTGGCTTGCTGGTTTTTGCTGCCGACTGCCTGACCCACGGTTTCCTGTATTTTACCGGCGACATCTTTTGCAACGCCCTTGACTTGATTTTCGTTCATGGTGTTCTCCTGTAAATCTGGTTAAACGGCACAGTCGTTGACTGCACGTCGCAGAAAGAAGGTTGCCCTGCCCCAGCGAATCTTTCTGTGCGGTGGAGCACACATGCATGCAGAACCGAAGCTCGGTAGCGCGCAGGAAATCCCGCCATCACCCCGTGTACCAACAAGAGCGACAGCTTCGGGGCGTACCGTCATCGTCATCGTGATCGTGGTCTTGAGCAGCTCGATTTTATTAAATGAAGTCGTATGGAGAACGACACGCTTGTGTTGATCGTTGTTCACGTAGCGGCCGACTTGTTTTGAAATGGACTGAACCACGTATTCAACCTCGTATCTGATAGCGGACGATTTGCGAACACCAAGGGTGTCGTTATCTGACGTCTGTAGCAGAAACAATAACTACCGCAGGCTAGGCGGAAAGTTACGCCTGTCAGCGTGAGAACGG
>JACMRD010000225.1 GCA_014376645.1 Herminiimonas sp.
CCCGATTGCGCACCGTGCGTGAGTGACGGCATCGGCAGGCGCTCGCCGCCGGTCACGATGCCGCCTTCGGCACGCGCCTGCGCTAGTGCTGCCTGCATCGCCTCGTAAGCAGCCTGATCGATGAGCGGGCCAACCAACGTTCCGGTTTCCAGCGGGTCGCCGACGGCGACGGTTGCATAGATGCGTTCGAGACGATCGACCAGCGTGTCGTGGATGCTGGCATGGACGAACAGGCGGCGCAGCGAGGTGCAGCGCTGACCGGCCGTGCCGACCGCCGAAAACGTAATGGCGCGGGCGGCCAGATCGAGGTCGGCACTGGGTGCGACGATCATGCCGTTGTTGCCGCCCAGCTCAAGCAGGCTGCGTCCCAGGCGCTGCGCCACTGCCACCGCGACGTTGCGACCCATCGCCACGCTGCCGGTGGCGCTGACCAGGGCAACGAGCGGAGACGCGGCGATGAGGGCGCCGATATCGCCGCGCCCAAGCAGCACCTGCGACAGATCGGCCGGCGCGACATCCGGATGCTGCAGGTTAAACGTGGCGAGCGCTTCGGCGAACAGGCTGTGGACGGCCAGAGCCGTCAACGGCGTTTTTTCGGAAGGTTTCCAGAGCACGGCATTGCCGCAGACCAGCGCCAGCGCCGCGTTCCAGGCCCAGACCGCGACCGGAAAGTTGAAAGCAGTGATGACGCCGCACACGCCAAGTGGATGCCAGGTCTCCATCATCCGGTGTCCGGGTCGCTCGCTTGCGATGGTCAGGCCGTGCAGCTGGCGCGACAGGCCGACCGCGAAGTCGCAGATGTCGATCATTTCCTGTACCTCGCCCAGACCTTCGGTGGCGATCTTGCCCGACTCCAGGCTCACCAGGCGACCCAGGCGCTCACGATCGCGGCGCAACACCTCGCCGAGCAGACGCACCAGTTCTCCGCGCAACGGCGCCGGCACCTGGCGCCAGGTCTTGAAGGCGGCCTGCGCGCGATCGATCGCGACGGTCGTATCGGCGCTGCTGGCCAGCGCCAGCGAGGCAAGCTGTACGCCATCGCGTGGAGAATGGACCGTCAGCGCGGCACCGCCCCAGCCAGCGTGATCGAATCCGAGTTGTGAATAGAGCGTAGCGCTGTCCATGTCGTCTCCGTTGTGGCACAGGGCAGGAAGGCGCCCCGGCATGTGTTGCTCTGTAGATCGGCATGATATGCCCACTGGCAAGAGCAGGACAATCGCCGACAACATAATTATTCAGCAAACGACTTCAGGACCCGCCCGGAATAAATGTGACTGTCTGCCGTTCTGGCGGACGCGCTGCGCCATTGGCATCCCGTTGCAGTACCCGCACTGCGACGGATCGGCCGTCCTGCATCGCATCCCATCGGGCCGGCATCCATTTCCCGATTTTTCCTGGTCAGCCGAGCAAAAAACAGTGTGCTTGACCGTTCAGGCCATCTTCGTTTGCCGGGATATTTGTTATTAAACAGACAACCTGTTAGCGGGATAGACATAATGATCACTTGACAAAAATAACCCCTCCACGAATGAGAGTTTTTATGAAAATCGTCTTACTTGGCAGCTTCTGGAATTTTCTGGCTGCACGTGTCCGCTCCATCTTTATGGCTTTTGCACTAGGCGCCATCGGGCTCGTCTGCGTGTCGCCACCAGCACTGGCATTCACGGTATCCGGCAATAAAATTATCGACGATGCGTCGCGCACAGTGACGCTCAAGGGTGTCAACTGGTTCGGCTTCGAGACTTCAGACAATTCTGTGCATGGCCTGTGGGCGCGTAACTGGCGGCAGATGCTGGATCAGATTCAGGCGACAGGCTTCAATGCGTTGCGCATCCCGGTCTGTCCGGCCGCCTTTCGTGGCCAAGGGATGCCGAATATCAACGCTTCGCTTAACCCCGATCTGGTCGGCTTGAATTCGCGGCAGTGGCTTGATGTGTTCCTCACTGAAGTCGACCGACGCGGCATGTATATCCTGCTTGACCACCACCGGCCAGATTGTCAGGCAATTTCCGAATTGTGGTACACACCGGCTTACAGCGAAGCCCAATGGCTCGATGATCTGACCTACCTGGCCGCGCACTACAGCGGCTTGCGCAATCTGGTCGGCATCGACCTGAAAAATGAGCCGCACGGGGCAGCCACCTGGGGTTCCGGCAATGCTAGCACCGACTGGAACAAGGCAGCCGAGCGGGCTGCGGCCAGAATTCTTGCCGTAAATTCGACTGTCTTGATTTTTGTGGAAGGCATCGGTGGCACCGGACAATGCTCGGGAAATGTCAACCCTTTCTGGGGCGAGAACCTGGAGCCGCAACGCTGCACGCCCCTGAATATCCCCGCAAACCGTCTGGTACTGTCACCCCATGTGTACGGACCTGATGTCTATAACCAGCCCTATTTCAACGATCCGAATTTTCCGAACAACATGCCAGCTATCTGGGATGCGCATTTTGGCCAATTCGCCGCAACCAAGCCAGTCGTCATCGGTGAGACTGGTGGGCGCTACGGCCATGGCGGTTCGCCGAAGGACCGGGTCTGGCAAGACGCGTTAGTGAGCTACCTTAAACAACGTGGCAACGTCGGCCTGTTTTACTGGTCATGGAATCCAAACAGCGGCGACACCGGCGGCATCCTTCAGGATGACTGGAATACTGTATGGCCGGACAAGGTGGCCTTGCTAGGTAAGCTGTGGGCAACGACAGGTACAGTCCCAACACCAGCACCTACACCTACACCTACACCTACACCAGCACCAGCACCAGCACCAGCACCAGCACCAGCATCAACGCCAGCGCCAGCACCAACGACCGGAGCAGGACTGTCCGCCAAAGTGCGGCTAATGACGGACTGGGGTCTCGGCTATTGTGCTGATGTGTTCGTCACGAACAATGGCTCGGCAAGTGTGCAATGGAAAACTGCGCTGGCGATACAGGGCCGTATCTATACGGTATGGAATGCGGTAGCGCAGCAGCAGGGAACTCTGTTGAGCGCAACAGGTATCGACTGGAACAAGACTGTCAGTGCTGGCGGTACAAAACAATTTGGCTTTTGTGCAAATCGTTAAGGTTGGCACGCTTGAGTAGCTGAAAAAAACTCGACAAAGGCAAAGTTTGCCGCGTCGGGTTTCTTCAGCTTCCAGCTGAATGAATCAAATAAAAAAAAGCCCGCTCGTGGAGCGGGCTAAATCCATATCATGAGGATACAGAGGAGACACACGAATAATATTGACTTAGCTGGCGTACCGCCAATTTCAATTCGCCATATCTGCTATACGTTTGCTGAATGATTCTCGCGTGGCGGCGATCATTGAACCTCAGCCGCCGATCAGGCTGGCGGCGATATTGATCGACAGCCCGAGAATGGCGGCATTGAACAGAAATGCCAGCACCGATTGCCCAAGCACCACCTTGCGCATGCCAGTATCAAGCACCGCGATGTCCGACGTCTGGACAGCGGCGGCGATCGAGAACGAAAAATACAGGAAGTCCCAGTAATCCGGGTTGTCCTTTTCCTCGGGAAATTTCAGCAGCGGTGGTGCTGACGACTCAGCGTAGTACAGCTTGGTGTAGTGCACGGCAAAAATCGTCCCGACCAGAAACCACGATCCGAGCACTGTCGCCACCGTCACCAGGTAATGCAGCAGAAGCGCCGTGCCGGTAAGGCTCTTGGCATTCCCAAGTTGCAGGACAATGGCCGCCAGACTAGCCATGGCGGCAACGCAGACCAGGACCAGCACCATGGTGGCACTTTCGTCTTCCTGTTCTGCAAACTCCTTGACGCCATCGGGCCTGGCGCGCGCCATCAGCCACCACACCATTACAAGATAGAGCCAGACACCCGCGTTCCAGCCCAGCAGCGCTCGCTGCAGCGGCGCGCCCGGCAGGAATACACCAAGCAGCAGGCCGACCGCGGCCGCCAGCAGGAGCCTCTGATGCAGATGCACCAGCTTTTCGATAACGGTAAGCATAGGCGTGACGAATGGCAGGAATAGAGTTGCTCGCACAATAGCAGTTTTGTGCGGCAAGTCCAGCGGCCCCCACATAGCTACCCACCCAAAATAAATCGACGATTTATCCTGGGAGGGCTCTCAGAGCTTGATGACCAGGACGATGGCAGCGGCGATCAGACCGAATTTCAAGGCGTAGTACACCGAACGATTCCAGCGCTTCAGACGGCGCCGGTACTGACCGGCCGACCAGGCCAGATGAAACAGCTTGTTGATCCCGCCGGTCTGGTCACCGGTGTCGTTCGGTGAACTGGCTGCGGTCATCATGGTCTTACCTAGCCAGCGGTTCAGACTGCGGGCCCAGCCGGAGCGCATCGGCCGCTCGATATCGCAGAACAGGATGATGCGGTCGACGTCGGTGCCGTTCTTGGCCCAGTGGATGAAGGTCTCGTCGAAGATCACGGCCTCGCCGTCGCGCCAACTGTAACGCTGATTGTTCACCTCGATAAAACAGGCATCGTCGTTTGGCGTCACCAGACCGAGGTGATAGCGCAGCGAGCCGGCGAAGGGATCACGATGGGGATTCAATATGGCGCCGGGCGGCAGTTCAGCGAACATCGCGGCCTTGACCGACGGCAGGGTCTTGAGCAGCGCAAAGGTACGCGGACAGAGTTCTTCGGCCGAGGGATGACTGGCGTCATACCATTTCAGGTAGAACCGCTTCCAGCCCGACTTGAAGAAGGAATTGAATCCCGCATCGTTGTTGGCCGCTGCCGCGCGGATCTTTTGCGCATGCAGCAGTTGCACGGCTTCGGTACGAATGTCCTGCCAGCTGCCCTGCAGGATCGCCAGCTCCTTGAAATCGCTGACCGGCAGATACGCGGTCGAGCGCACCGTCGAGAGGGCATACATCACCATGTTGATCGGCGCCATGAAGGTCGAGTGATCGAACATCTGCCGAAAAAAAGGTAAGCGCGCGCGCCCGCGAAAATGTACGAACAGCACGGAGAAGACATAAAGGCCAACAAACAACCATTTCATTTTTGACTTTCTAAAAACTGCTTGAAGATTTTTACGCCGCTACGAGCCCGACCGCATTTTCGCCGAAATCATCTGCTTTCGGGCGATGACATCAAGCCGGTAACGGGCCCGCAGCGGCACCATCGACATGCAATGCGACGTAGCGAACAGACCGCGCCCGCGGCATACGGTGAACTCCGCCCTTGAATTCAACCTCGACTGTGACATCCCATGCATACTGAACTGACGCTTCACCCGCCTACCTACGATCCCAACCAGCTGCTCGACATGCTGTTGCTGCGACTGGAACTGAAGAACGATGCCGCGCTTTCCAGAGCGCTTGACGTGGCGCGCCCGGTATTGGCGGGCATTCGCCGCGGCACCGTCGGTATTGGCGCTTGGCTGCTGCTGCGCATCAGCGAAATCAGCGGCCTGAGCATTGCCGATCTGCGCCAGATGATGGGCGATCAGCGCCGACGACTGCGGGTCGCCACCGCACGGGCACCGCGGACCTGATCCCAGCCATCTCATCGCTTTCGATCCTGCACCGTCGCTGACGGCGGCGCATTGTATCGGCTTGTATCGACCTCGGCGGGCCGTCGCCCGCCACTGCTTCCGCGTACCCGATTTGCACCGGCATCAGCGCACGACCAACCGGTCCGCGTTGCGCAAAATCTTGCGCACGTGGCGGCCAGCGATGCCCTGAGACACAATACGTCACACCCCTCGGTCAGACTTTCCTTATAATTCTGCAAACTGCGCGCGGCATGGTGCTGCTTGCTCGCAAAGTTTGACACAATCCGGCGCCGCAATGCCCGCCCTGACTGCCTGCAGCGCCGGATTCCCGATTCACGATTGACAGTGACCCGCAGCCATCCCGATGACCCAATCCCCGACGCCCGACCAACTTCAGCCTGCGCGTCCCGCGCTGCTTATCCCGACGCCGACGCCGACGCTGACGCTGACGCCGCCCACGCGTCGCCGCTGGTGGCTGTGGATACTCGTGGTCCTGGTCGCCGCCGCTGCGGTCTACTATTTTTTCTTCCGCACGCCGGCGGCATCGACCGACACCGGCGCCGCGCCGGGCGCCAGCCAGGCCGCCAA
>JACMRD010000226.1 GCA_014376645.1 Herminiimonas sp.
TGCCTGCGTCGGCTTGCCTGACACTGCCCTTTTCGATGCCGCCAGCGCCGGGCAAGTCCCATTGCTGCGGTACTGCAATGCCGCAGCCAATTGCGCTTCAGCCGGATCACCCAGTGCATGGCTGAAATCATCACCGACCACGCAGCCCGCAAGATGATTGCCCGTGATGCCGGTACCCGAACCGTCAGGTGTGAAGCCATCGGCATAGTCGCCAAAACCGGCATTATTGACACCCTGGAATTGCACCGTGAAATACGTCGTGCTGCAATTTTCAGTAGGGAAGAATCCGTACGGCTTGCCACAGGTCGTGGTCCCGACCTGCACTACATCGACGCCAACGCCGCGCAATCCATTCATGATGGCCTCGCTGGCCGAACAGGTGTTGCCGCTGGTAAGGACAAAAACGCGCGGCAAGGACAAGCGGGGCAGCGGCTGGCCTTCCGCTGCGGAGAAGCCTTGCGTGACGCCGAGAAATGGCGTCACCCTGCGGGCAGGGTTCGCCACCGTCTTGCGATTGAAGCGGAGGGTCTCGAAGACCTTGCCATCGGTCGCCGGCGCCGATGCAATCATGTAGGCCAGTTCGCTGGCAATATCGAGCAGCCCGCCGCCGTTGTACCGGATATCGAGCACCAGATCCGACACGCCGGCGCCGTTGTTGGCACTCTTCAGCTGGTTGACTGCCGCAATGAGCTGACTCTCCGAGGTCGCCAGATGGTCATTGAAGAGCATGTAACCGACACTGCCGGTCGGCGTTGCGACCGTTTTGACATTCTGTACCGGCGCCGACGTCACGCTGCCTGCTGTCATGGTCACGCTGCGGACAGTCGTGCTGCCGGGATCGAGCACCTGGAAAGTATAGGACTTGCCGCTGACAGGCGAAAACAAGCCTTCGTTGATCGCACCCACATCGGCGCCATTGACGATATCGACACCGTTGACGCCGATGATCTGCACGCCGCGCACCAGGACGTTGCTAGCGGCTGGCGTCCCCGGAGAGTTGTACGCAACCACAACCTTACGCGGTGGCTTCGGCGTCAGCAGCGCCAGCTCAAAACCAAAACCGACCGTTGCACCAGCGCCCAGCAGTGCGCTCCATTCGCTGGTCCGGTAGGTGAAATGAAACTGGTCTTTCGGCTTGCCCGAAGCCGTCGTCAGCGGTGTCCTCTGGCTGTTGAAAAAACCGTCGGTGACCTCGATCGGCGTGCGCAACTGGACGGTCGACCGGGCATTGGTGGCTGGCGCAAAATACGGCACGCTGGCCCCGACCTGGTACTGGGCCAGATCGATGGCCGGCACTTCGTCGTACCAGAGGTAGGTCTCGTTGACAAAGGAACGGATCCACGACAATTCGGTGGCGAGCGTTCCGGCCGAATCGTTATAGGTTGCGCCTGAGTACGCATCGACCGTGCCGGACGGACGTGGCGCCACGCACTGACCGGCGACCGAGGTCGAACTCGCGAAGAGCGCTTCCCCGACCGCGCCAGGCAGCGGCGTCGTCGCCGGCGGCGAGGCCGAAGATGTCGGAGAACAAACGGCAGCGCTGCCAACACAAGTACCTGCCCCACCGCCACCACCCCCACAACTGCTCAGGCCGAAGCTCGCTCCCACCAGAATGACAACAGCATATTTGTTCATTACGGATCCGATCGTAAGGCCACAAAGGCCCGGTTAGGCGCTGCACCGCTCAATGCATGGATGCCATCTTTCCACAACTTTGAGAGGATTGCACTCAAGCCAATCTTGATCCGTCAAAACACTTGCCTAGAATCCATAAATTGATGGTGACATACGACACCAGGTCCGCTCCCGACGTCGCGGGCGGCTCACGACGCCGCCTCGACACCGGAAAATCAGGCTCCGATCTGCGGGCTATGCAGTGCAGCCCAGTCTGCCTCGCCTGCCACGACCCCACCCCGTTCCATCATCGACTCGATGCAGCGCGCCTTGGTAGTCTGGATCGCTGCGGCCAGGAAGTCGGCGTCATAGGCGTTGAGCAGATGGGACTGGTGCGTTGCCAGATACAGCCGGATGCGCTCGGCTTCGCAGGCCACCGATTGCATCCGCTCGAAGGTGCCCGCGTCCCAGTGCCATGCAAGCCCAAGCTCGTAGAACGCAGCGTTGTAGGCGTTGCGATCAAGATTAGGGGACGGACTTGCTGCGGCGGTTCGCTGGGACATGATGGTCTTTCTCGATTTGATTCAGGGCGACGGGCTGAAACGGATGGCAACGTGTTTCAGGAGTGTCATCATCGTAGGGCCGTCAAACGATTAGGTATAGTTAAAGGTTTTATGGATAATCATAGCCAATCAACTATGGTTTAAAAACGATGAAAAACGCGACCCTGCGGCAATTGAAAGTGTTCGAGACGGTGGCAAGACGCTTGAGTTTCTCCAGAGCGGCTGAAGAATTGCACCTGACGCAACCGGCCGTCTCGACCCAGGTCAAGGCACTTGAAGGACATGCCGGCGTGGCCTTGTTCGAGCAACTGGGCAAGCGGATTTTCCTGACACCGGCCGGCACCGAACTGCTGCGTCACAGCCGCGCCATCATCAGCCAGTTCCGCGAAGCCGAGGACGCGCTGACCCATTTCAAGGGCATCTCCGGCGGTCGGCTGAATGTGGCCGTGATCAGCGCAGGCGATTATTTTTTTCCGCGCCTGCTGGTCGACTTTGCCCAGCGCCACAGCGGGGTGACACTGAACCTGGCAGTGCACAACCGGGAAGAGCTGCTGCATCAACTGGCCGACAATCTGACCGACCTGGCAATCATGGCCCGCCCGCCGCTCGGTCTCGACACCGTCAACGAATCCTTTGCACCGCATCCCTACGTGATCGTCGCAGCACCCGCGCATCCGCTGGCGGATACGCCCTCCATTTCACTTGACCGCATCGTGCGCGAGCCTTTCGTGGTGCGCGAAAAAGGATCGGATACGTGGAGTTCGATGGAAGACGGGTTCGGGCGGCACATTGCCAGGCTCAACATCGCCATGGAAATCAAAAGTACGGAGACCATCAAGCAGGCCGTCATCGCCGGGATGGGCATCAGCTTCCTGTCGGCGCATACCGTCAGCCAGGAATTGCAGAATGCCAGCCTGGTAGTGCTCGACGTGAAAAAATTCCCACTGATGCTGGACTGGTATGTGGTGCATCGCAAGAACAAGGCCTTGCCACCGGTGGCGCTGGCGTTCAAGGCGTTCCTGCTGCGCGACGGCGCTGCCCTGATCGAGCGCTTCACGGGCATCGCGCCGGCCTCGCTCAAGCAGCGCCGCTGATGCGTTCAAGCGCATCAAGATGTTGGGGCGTCATCGGCGTGGCATGATGCGAACGGTAATGCACCGCCCTCCCCCTTAACCGTGCACCGGTCCATCCGGCATCCCCATGACAACCTTCGTCTACACCCATGCAGCCTGTCTCGAACACCGCCCTGGCACCCATCACCCGGAGTCGCCGGAACGTCTCAAGGCGGTCTTGCAAGCCTTGCGCACCCCGGCCTTCGCAGCGCTTGAATGGCGCGAGGCGCCGCTCGGAACGCGCGAGCAGGTCGAGCTGATCCACGACCCGGCATTCATCGATGAAGTCGCCGACCTTGCTCCCTCCAGCGGTTTTGCCACCCTCGATGGCGGTGATACGGTCATGTCACCCGGCTCGTGGGAGGCCGTCATGCGGTGCGTCGGTGCTGCCTGCGCCGGCGTCGATGCCGTCATGAACGGTGAGGCCAGCAATGTGTTCTGCGCCACCCGCCCCTGTGGTCATCACGCCGAACCGGACCGGGCCATGGGCTTCTGCATCTTCAATCAAGCCGCCATTGCAGCGGTCCATGCGCTGGAAGTGCATGGGCTACAGCGTGTCGCCGTGGTCGACTTCGATGTCCACCACGGTAACGGCACCCAGGCAGCCTTTTTCAACCGCCCCGAGCTGTTCTACGCCTCCAGCCACCAGTCACCGTTCTATCCCGGCACCGGCGCCGCATCCGAGCGCGGTGTGGCACACAACATCGTCAATGCACCTTTACCGCGCGGTTGCGACTCGGCGACTTTCCGTGAACGGACTGCCACCGTGATCCTGCCGGCGCTCTTGGAATTCGACCCGCAACTCATCATCATCTCGGCCGGATTCGATGCCCATGCCCTGGATCCGCTGGCTGAGCTGAATCTGAGCGACGACGACTTCCGCTGGGTGACGCAAGAGCTGCTGAAGATCGCGGACGCCTGCTGCACGGGTCGGGTCGTGTCGATTCTCGAAGGCGGATACAGCCTGCAGGCACTGGCGTCGAGCAGCGCCGTGCATGTACAGGCGCTGCTCAATGCGGCCTAGCGCACCCTCTGCGGGACGGACCGCGTGCGAAACTCGTGTTTTTTAGCCAGCTCGACGGCCCCCGCTCCCATGTCTAAGGAAAAAAAGATTCGCATGCTGTTTTGCATCAATGACCGTGGCGAAGGCCGCCGGTCATGTGATGCCTCGGGTGCAAATGAACTGCGCAAGTATGCGAAAGAAAAGGCCGAGGCCTATCCGAATCTGAAGATCGAGAAAAGTGATTGCCTCGGTCATTGCAAGCACGGCCCCGTGGTCCAGATCCTGCCTGAGAAAGCGCTTTACCGATGCGTCGACACTGCAGACGTCGATCGGCTTTTCTTTCAACGTATCGACAAAGGGGAAGCAGCGACTGCGCTGCTGATCGAGCGCCACAAAAAGCACGACAAAAAATAAGGCCACCCGAGGGGCAGCCTCATTGCTGATCATTTAGCCGAACGCCGGGTCACTGGTTGCAAACGGCGCGAAAACTGGCAACTAAGCCTGCTCATCCCGTGCCCGTTCGAAAAACGCCTTGACGGTTTGCGAGTCAGAGCCGACGGCATCGACCGCGCCGCGCAATTGTTCTTCGCTGACGGCGAAGACGCCCATCCAGTATTCCAGCTCCCAGATCTCTGAGACGTCGACCTTGCCCGGCTCGGCCGGTACACGTCCACTGATGATGTCAACCATGGTGTATTCCTTTTAAGAAAACGATTACTGTACCTGCGGGATGCATGCGGTTCTGTACACTCGCGCACATTGGCATGCATCCCGCCAGCACCCGTTCGCCACCAAAGGCGCCGCGTCAGCAGACTTATTCGAAATTCTTTTGGGTGTAAAAGAACCGCATCATTTCACCTGTGGCGTCCGGCCCCTTTGCATCGGTAAAACTACCGCCCGCATCGCCGCCGGACCAGGCATGACCGAAGCCGTGGACCAGCCAGTGTTCCGCCACCGGATTACCCGATCCGTCCTGTTGCACGGTGCGAGTGTAAGCGTGGCCATTGACGACGCTGCCCTCGGTGCGGGTCTGGCTGAATGAGCCGTCCTGCGGAGGTGCGTTGCTGGTGATGACCTGTTCACCATTGCGCGCATTGACGGTGTGGTCGGCGTCGCCATGAAAGACAATGACCGGGATACCTTTGAAGACCGGCTGAGCGTTACCCGTTCGGACCCGCGCCGGCGTACCGCTCATGCCGCTGCGCATTGCTGCCAACGCCGAAGGCAGATCGGAGGCGGAGCCGTAGGGCAGACCCGAATGCACGCCCACACCGGCATAGAGGTCCGGATAAACAGTCCCCATGATGGCAGCCATGGCGCCACCAGCCGACAGCCCGGCAATATAGATCTGCTGCATGTCGCAGTGATAGCGGGACGCGACTTCGCGCGTCATGTCGCTGATGATCGACGGCTCGCCACCATCGCGCTGCTGATCGCCCGCGTTGAACCAGTTCCAGCATTTCGAGCTGTTGGCGCTCTGCGGCTGCTGCGGATAAAGAACCAGGCACTGGTGGCGTTCGGCGGCGCCATTCATCTGGGTACCGCGTGCGAAATCGTCCGGATCCTGGGTGCACCCATGCAACATCACCACCAGCGGTAAAGACTGACCGCCGTAGCCCGCGGGTATGTACAGCTTGTACGGGCGCGTTCCAGCGGCATTGGTGTAACTCCCGGCGATGTACTGAGCGCCCTCGGCAACGGTTACACCCTTGCCGGGTCTTGCCACGCGGGGAGGGGTGACGGCGCCGTCTGCTCCGACGCCAAATTGCTTGAGCAGGTCTGGTATCTGGTCGTTCAAACCGGCGACACCGGTACCGGACTGCTTGATCCCTTGCAGGATTTCACCCAGTTTGCTACCCAGCGTCGTGCCAGGCGAATCGGCGTCAGCGACAGGAGATAAACCGTGGCGGGCCTCCGGCGCTGGCGCTGCGGTCGCCGCGCGTGCGGCACCGGCTTTCGAGACCGGCGGTGCATTGAGGTCGCGCATCGGCGGGGCAGCCTGGATCGGCGTCTGGGCAGGCGGTGGGACCTGCTGGGAGGCAGCCGGAGGCGCCGGGCTCAGCCCGGCATCCTGCAGCGCCTTCTGGATCGTCGCGGTTGCAGACTGGGGGCCGCTGGCCATCAACTCACGCGTGATACCGCGCATTCTGGCAAAAAAGGCTTGGGGGTCGGTCATGAGAGTTCCTTTGGGAATAATCAGTATTTGGTTAATGGATGCGGTCGGCAAGTGCGACCTTCACCGCAGCGCTGGCATGGAGTGCGCCAAGGACCTGAATCGACCGAATCGTTTGCAGCGCCAGCTCGGGCGTCACATCGGCGGCAATGCTGGCCAGACCCAGCACCTGAATGGCCAGGCTCTGGCCGGACTCCAGCAAGGCTTGCAGATCAGCGCGCGAAAAATGCTGTAACCCCAGCACAAGCTGTCGCCGCGCCACCGTCTGCCGCACCACGTCTGCGTGCGCATTGAGCTGGTTACGAATCGCAGTACGGATGAGGTCGGTCCGATTGGAATAAAAGCCTTCCTGCACCAGCAGATCGATCTGGCCGAGGTCGACCGGACCAAGATTGATGGTGATTTTTTCCGTGTCGCTGGGGCGCAGCCGGGGATCGACGAGTTTCATGAGGCTTCCTCTGCTAACTGGTAATTCAGGCAACGCGAATGAACGGGGCCTGGGTACTTGGATGAATAATGACGGAGGCTAAGATTCACTCTCTTTTCGCCATTCTTTTACCATCCACATGGATGTTGTATGGCTGGAATCTACAATTGCAAGCCTTATCCAGAAAATGAATTGGTGAGTACGATGACTGGCGTTCGATATCGTCCGAAAATTTGCGTGAAATGCGGCCGGGCGCACCTACTTGGCACTCAAAGGAATGGTTCAATGGCGCAGGTCGACCGGCAGATGAGATTGCCCCCTGCATCGCCGAATCCGCTCATCCCTACTCAGACCATCCTACTGCCCCCATGCCGAATCCGATTACCGTCATCATCAATGCCACTGCCGGCACCGGGGCGGCGTGCCCGGGCCCGCCGGAACTGACCGGGAAATTCCGCCGTGCCGGTTTGGAGGTCACAGTCATCCAGGCCGCAAACGGAGACGAACTGATTGAGACGGCCCAGCGTGCGGTAGCCGGTGGTGCGGGCATCGTCGTCGCCGGCGGCGGGGATGGAACCATCAACGCAGTGGCATCGGCTGTCATCGGCAGCGGCTGCGCGTTGGGTGTGCTGCCGATGGGAACGCTGAATCATTTTGCAAAAGACCTTGGCATCCCGACGGATATCGATGACGCCATCGCGATCATCGTGGGCGGTCACCGTCGCAAGGTCGATGTCGGCGAAGTCAACGGCCAACCATTCCTGAACAATTCCAGCTTGGGTCTGTATCCGAACATCGTACGCGACCGCCAGCACCAGCAGCAGCGTCTCGGGCGGGGCAAGTGGCTGGCCTTTGTGTCAGCAACAGTAACGGCGTTGCGACGCTACCCGTTCCTCGATGCCCACCTGAACATCGACGGCCGTTCGCAACGCTTGCGCACACCGTTCATCTTTATTGGCAACAACGAATATTCCATGACCGGCTTTACATTGGGAACCCGCAGCGATCTGACGCGCGGTCAGCTCAGTTTGTATGTCGCACAACGCACTTCGCGCGTGGGTCTGTTGCGCCTGGCCCTGAGATCCCTCTTTGGCAGACTGCACCAGGCACGCGATTTCACCGCGCTGCTAGCCCGGGAAATCACTGTCGAAACCCATCATCGCCGCCTGCCAGTGGCAACGGATGGTGAAGTACGCTGGATGGATGCTCCGTTGCAGTATCGCATCCGCTGCGCGGCCTTGACCGTCCTGGTACCTGCCGTACCGGAAGGCACATCCGACACGACGGCCGAAATGGCCGGGCACGCTACCGTCGACCTCTGAAAGATCTCCATGCGGACACTGGTACATTTGTCGGACCTGCATTTCGGCCGCGTCGATCCAGCACTGCTGGCGCCCTTGACCGCACGGATCGAGCGCATCGCACCGGACCTGGTGGTCGTTTCGGGCGACCTGACCCAGCGCGCCCGGTCCGACGAATTCATCGCTGCCCGGGCGTTCCTGGATTCGCTGCGCCTGCCTCTTGTGGTGGTACCAGGAAATCACGACATTCCGTTGCACAACCTCTACGACCGCTTCCTGCGACCGCTGCACAAGTACCGTCGCTACATCACGGCCGATCTGCAGCCCTTCTACACGGATGGCGAAATTGCGGTCGTCGGAATCAATACCGCGCGCTCGATGACGATCAAGGATGGGCGTATCAATGTGCTCCAGATGAAACAAGTCAGCGCCAGCTTTGCCGGCTTGCCAGCCGAGGTAATTCGGATCATCGTCAGTCATCACCCATTCGACCTGCCGGACCAGTTTCTGCGGTCTGACCTGGCGGGGCGTGCCGACCCTGCCATGCAGATATTTGCCGATTGCGGAGCGGACTTGCTGCTAGCCGGGCATCTGCATGCAAGCCATGCAGGCACCACTGCGGCGCACCACGCGATCGACGGCTTTGCCGCCCTCGTGGTTCAGGCAGGAACAGCCACCTCTACCCGCGGTCGCGGGGAAGAAAACTCCTTCAACGTATTGCGGGTCGCATCGACTGAAATCACTGCTGAACGCTACACATGGTCGGCACCTGCCGATACGTTCGAGCTGTCGAACACGGAGCGTTTCATTCGTCGCGGTGCACAGTGGATACGACAGGCCGCTGATCCATCCGATTGAAAGGCTCGCAGCAAGCGACGGCCGACCGATACCGGCCGCGAGCCTTCTGTATTCGCGACGACCTCACGAGTCGCGCCGGCGACTCTCTTCCTGAACCCGCATCGTGCCAGTGATGCCTGGGCTGGCGGCAATGGCTGACGGCGGCTGCGCTCTGGCTGATGCACGGGCTCGCACCAGAATGATCTTGATCGCCGCCATGACGGGCACTGACAGGAAAATGCCGGCGACGCCACCGAGTTCTTCGCCTACCAGCAACCCTACGATCACCAGCAAAGGCGACACTTCGACACCCTCGCTCATCAGATAAGGATTGAGCACGTAGTCCTGAAAGAGCCGATACAGCAGAATGAAACCAACCAGCAGCAACAGGTGCTCGTAGCCACTAAAGCCCGCTACCACGACCGCCAGCACCACCGCCGCTAATGGTCCGACGAAAGGGATAAATTCCAGCACCGCTGCAATGCCAGCGAGGAGCAGGGCATACGGCACGCCCATCAAGCCAAACGCAACGCTGTAGCAAACCAGGGTTGCCATGGAGAGCAGGAGCAGCGCCCGCACGTAACCGGACAACAGCACATCGAGATCCTCGGTGATCGCCAACCACAGGGTACGGCTCGGCTCTGGCATCCAGGACAGGATGTTGCTGCGGATACCAGGTGCTTCCTTAATCAGCAAGAAACTCAGTACCGGGATCAGCACGACATAGATCAGATTGCTCGCCGCGTGCATGACGCCAAGCCCAACCCGCTGTGCCCACGGCAATGCATCCTTGGTACCGCTTTGTACCTGGGTGCGAATCAGGCCGAGCAAACGCTCGCGCATCGGCTCAAGGAACGTTGGCAAGGGAAATTGGCTGGCATCGTTACTTGAATTAAGGAGATCGGGCAGCTTCTGGCCTAGCCGTGTCGCCTCGTCAACCATCTTGGTCCCGAACATACCACCTGCAATAAACAGCACCGTGATCACAACGACGAACACGAGCGCGATCGACACGGTACGCGGCACGCGCGCTGGCCGCCGCCGCTCAACCAGTTGAATCAACGGATACACCAGATAGCTGAAAAAAATCGCAAAGACGACCACGAGCAGCGTACTGCGCGCGGCGTAGAGCAAAAATAGAAGCAAGGACACGATGAAGATGGTCCAGACGATCCGGGCGATACGAGAATCAAATCCGAGCATGCGGGTTCCCTGACAGGAAAAGCGAAAATGACGTGGCGACACCGAGCTGTCGCGCCAAACGACCGCCGCATTTTATCGTGATTCAACCCGTTCATTATGGAAATAGACATTGATAACCAGCTTGGATCGGCGGCATGACTGGTCACGGCGAACACTACCGCTCACAGAATACGCGACGAGATCGTTCGGCCGTTCTACGAAAAGATCAAGCTCGCAACCACTTATAGTCGCCGTTACTGACACCTTCGAACATCTCATCGGTCGATTGGACGATTCGATCGCGCCAGTACCGGCCATGTTCAGCTTAATCGATCAACAGGTTGGCAAGCCATTCGGCCGTTACATCCGGGGTCAGACCGATCCGTACCAGAAGCACGATTCCCCCGGTGTCAGAATCCATCCCGAATTGCGCCTGGTCTTGTGCATAGATCAGCAGATTCGCTTCCAGCATCAACCGGTAGATGGCCAGAGTGTTGGGAATCGCTTAAAACTGGATCAGTTCTGGGCGATCGTCAACAATCTTGGCGAAGAAGCGGCCCGGTTCACTGGAGCTGCATCAGAAGCAGCGACGCCATGCGATGAACACGCAGCGGCACGCCGCATTGCAGGCCGATCAGGACAGTGGGGCTGTGCGCCTGTGCTTCGGCAGCCGCAAGCTATTCCATGCCCAGCACCATCTGGAAGCAAACGGTTATCGCTCCCATGACGAATGGAAAGCGCACTGGGAAGCGAAGCGATTCCTCCAGTTCTTCGTGCTCGGCAGCGCCGACGAGACGGCCGGATGCCAAGGCTGTCAGGCACCAACCATGCGCACCGGCTGGGAATCTCGGTTCACTAGGGCGCCGCATTGGTCATTGCGCGCCGTGGACTGGGCCTGTCCGAACGACCGACCATGCCGGGGGGGGGTGAGCGCACCGACCCGCAATGGCGACTATGTCACCTTTTTGCAGCCCGCGAGGAATCGTAAGAAGCATGTATGGGCGTACTGGTCGGTCGTGCGGAAAAGGCTCGCAGCAGCGCATGAAGCGCATACCCGGTCTGGCGCCTGTCGAGCGGCGCCCCAACCCCTGTCACCAGCACGGCGGCTGGCAGAGCGTTCTACCTGGGCATTACCGGTGCGATTCCGGCAGTCGAATCGTCAGCAGCACTGTTCGGCTGACGTGTGGTCAGATGTGCCGTTTTAGCGAATGGGATGTTTGGCTATGCACAAGGAACGGCTTTCACTGTCGATCGATGATTTCGGTACCGGATACTCGAGCCTGAACTACCTGTACCGCTTCCCGATCGACAACCTGAAGATCGACCGCTCCTTCATCCAGAACATCCACGCAGCGCCCGAGAACCTGGCCGTGACCAAAGCGATCATCGGCCTCGGTCATACGCTGGGTCTGGAAGTGGTGGCCGAAGGCGTCGAACACGACACCGATGTGCTGGTGCTGCAAGACGTCGGGTGCGACGAATTACAGGGATTTCATTTCGCACGGCCGATGCCGGCCGAGCAGTTTGCCGACTGGCTGGCGACACATCGGGCGATGGCCGCGTAGCCAGTTCAAATCCTGTGGTTCATTTCGAATCGCCGGCCACTTGCATGGCGCGGGCATTGGCTTTGGCGCGGGCGGCGTTGCGATGGGCCTTGGCGCGAATGCGCTTGTAGCGGGCCGTGGCGGCAGCCTTGGCGGCTTTCGCGTCCGGATCGGCCCTGGCGCCGGTGCCATCCTGCGGTGCGGCCCTTTGCTCGCCGGTGGTAGCAGCCTGCGCTATACAGGTGGTGACCAGCAGTGCAGCCAGAGTCAGTACGAACAGTTTTTTCATCAGTTTGCGCGTGAAACCTCGGCGTTTAGGCCGGGGAGGCAGAGCGTGGAGCGCAACGCGCTCTTTGCTTTTGGTGGCGTGCCTATTACGTCCATTTTTGCCACCAGTAAGTAACCATATCCGTCAGCGCGTTGAGTCACCTTGCAATGCTTGTGCCAGATGCCTTGTATTACGCCTTTGGTCGTTTGAATGTTGAAGCTGCCTGACTTGCGTACAGCGATTCGGCCAACGTAGACCCCGATTTTGATGCCCTTGGTGACGATTGCTTTCGCCATGTCGCCCGTGCGAAAGCCGTTCACTGCTTTCTGTCGCATCAGATAGCCTCGCGGGAACCCAAAGCCGTCGAGTCGCGTGCGTTGATAGCACCCGCGTCCAGCGCACTTGATCGAAAGCGTCGGCTTGCGCCAAGCATCCACGACATCAACGGCCCCTACGCAGGCAGCGTCCAATGCATGGGTCTTGGGTATCGCTAGCCTGGCTCGATTGAACTTCGTTAGTCCACCTGAGCCGGTTGTAACCGGCAACCCCGTTGTCTTGAGTGCTGTGAGCAACGCCCAGCGTGTCGCATTCACTGCAGCAGCATCGGCCAAAGGGCGCTTCAGTTGACCGACTAGGCGCGCAAGACGCGCAGGGTCGCGTGCCAAGAATTCCTTGACATCACGTGCTGATTTTTTGGTGTTGCAAGGCACGCAAGACAACGTCAAGTTCGATGCGCGGTTAAATCCACCCTTTGATTTCGCATGAACGTGATCAAGATTCAGGGGAACGTCTTTTGCATCGCAATAAACGCACTTGCGACCCCATTTTTCGAGCAGGTACTCTCGAAGTTCGTATCCGGCGAGCGTACCCTGCTGGTACTCAACACCTGAAATGTCAGAACTCTCCATTTTCTGCATGTCGAACCGGACCAATTCCTGGCAGAGCGCCGTGACAGGGGCCCAACGCTGGAATCGAACAACCCATGACAAAGTCGTGTCGATTCGGTGCTGCAGGCTCGGTGCCAGCCAGCCACGATCCTTGTTGCCACGATTAAGAAAACGAGGTGCGCGGTAACGAAAATTACCCCGGCGTCGGCGGTGCATCTGACGTCGAGCGGTTAATGCTTCGCTGATTTGACGACTACGATGCACCAGATCGAACAGATTTAATACGTGCGTTGTGGTGACAACTTCCCCTGTGTCTGGGTCGATTTTGACA
>JACMRD010000227.1 GCA_014376645.1 Herminiimonas sp.
GCCGCTGGAAAAACTCGAGGAAGGCCAGGCACCCGGCATCACGGTGCGTCCCGCCCCGCCCGCCAAGGGCGTGACCGAGACGCGTGACCCGTCCGGTCGCGTTACGGAAACAGAAGTGCGCACCGGTTCGACGACGTATTACGTTCGCCCAAACAATCAAATCGGCAATGCCGTGCCGGGCGACCTGCAAAGCAGCGGCAACCGGGCCGCCCAGTTCAAGGTCAAGGAATTCGACCTGGGCCGCAAGCAAGTACCGCCGCACGACGACGTACCGGTACCACAGGTGCTGGAACCTGCGCCCGCCAAGAACTGAACCGGTTTGCGCATTAGCTCGCGTCATGGCGTGCAGGTCGATGGCGGTCCGGCAGCGACCGGCAACTGGCGATTGCGATTGCGATTGCGTAGCGTGCCTGCAGTGACGACGCTTCACTGATTTTTCCCACCTTTAAGCTCATTTCGCCATGGCAGTCTTCACTCCGGTCACCGTCGCTGACCTCACCCCCTGGATCGACCAGTTCTCGCTCGGGCGCGTTCTGGCGGTCGACGGCATTGCCTCCGGCATCGAGAACAGCAATTTTTTCCTGCGCACGGAAACCGGTGAGTTCGTCCTGACGATCTTCGAGAATCTGAGTGTCGAGCAATTGCCGTTCTACCTGTACCTGATGCGCCACTTGGCCGAGCGCGGCGTCCTGGTGCCGGCGCCGCTGGCCAATGCCGATGGCGTGATCCTGCATGAACTGCACGGCAAGCCCGCTTCCATCGTCACCAAACTCGACGGCACGTGCCAGATGGCGCCGGCGCCGGTCCACTGCGCGGCGGTCGGCGCCATGCTGGCAAAGATGCACCTTGCTGCGGAAGATTTTTCGATCCGCCAGCCGAATCTGCGCGGCCTGGCCTGGTGGCAGGCGACAACCCCGGCGGTGCTGCCGCATCTGTCGCCACAACTCGGCGCCCTGTTGCGCAGCGAGGTCGCCTTCCAGACCGCGCATGCCGCCACCGACCGCGCGCGCAGCCTGCCACAGGGGCCGATCCATGCCGACCTGTTTCGCAACAACGTGATGTTCGATGGCGAACGGCTGACCGGTTTCTTCGATTTCTATTTTGCCGGCTGCGATACCTGGCTCTTCGACGTCGCCGTTACGGTCAACGACTGGTGCATCGACCTCGACAGCGGCGTGCTCGATACCGCGCGGGTCGTGGCCCTGCTGGACGCCTATGCTGCCGTGCGGCCGTTCTCGGTGGCCGAAGCCGACGCCTGGCAACCGATGCTGCGTGCGGCAGCCCTGCGCTTCTGGCTGTCGCGGCTGTATGATTTCCATTTGCCGCGCGATGCAGAAATGCTTACGCCACATGATCCGACCCACTTCGAGCGCATCCTGCGGGAGCGCCTGGCGCACCCCGCACCCGCTCTGCCACACTGACCCGCTACAGGGACGACCTCATGCAAAAAATTCCCGCAGCCATCGGCTGGGCCTGGTTCAAGCAAGGCTTCGCCCTGTTCCGTCGTCGACCGGCCGAGATCTCGACCCTCTTCCTCAGCTACCTGTTCCTGATGCTGGCCGTCGGCCTGCTGCCGGTCATCGGGCAGATCCTGCCGCTGCTGCTGGTGCCAGTATTTTCG
This sequence comes from Herminiimonas sp., assembly GCA_014376645.1. Lineage (GTDB taxonomy): Bacteria > Pseudomonadota > Gammaproteobacteria > Burkholderiales > Burkholderiaceae_D > JANXSS01. Next base: position 1,622 of record JACMRD010000227.1, read on the forward strand.
ATCGCCTTCTTGCAGGCCTGCGTGCAGGTCGAGGACGGCAAGCGGGTGTATCCGAACCTGCTGCTGACCGGCTTCCGCTCGCCGGCGCTGATGCGCCTGCTGGTGCTGGGCGCGTTGTATTTGCTGGCAGTCGTCCTGGCAGTGGCGGCATCGAGCCTGGCCGACGATGGCGCGTTTTTCCGCATGATGACGCAACGCGGCGGCGCCGATCCGGCGGCGCTGGCCAAGACCAACTGGGCGCGCGGCATGCTGGTGGCCGGACTGGTCTACTTGCCGTTCGGCATGTGCTTCTGGTTCGCCGCACCGCTGGTGGCGTGGCAAAACATGGGCGTGTTCAAGGCGGTCTTCTACAGTTTCTTTGCGGTGGTGCGGGCCGGCCGAGCGTTCATCGTCTACGGCGTGGCCTGGTTCGTCATGGGCGTCCTGGCGCCTTCGATCCTCTCCACCATCGTGGCGCTGCTCTTCGGCAGCACGCTGGCGTCGCTGATGTTGCTGTTGCCGCTGTCGCTGATCCTGACGGCCATCCTGTACTGCTCGTTCTATCCGACCTATGTGACGATTTTCAAGCCGACGCCGCCGTCATCGACAGACGGCGGCGGCGGCGATGAAAGCGAGCCTGCGAAACATACGACGATCGCCAACTCCTGAAAGACCTGCTGGCGCCGTTGACACCGGTCGCAGCGGCATCAGGCCGATGCGATGCGTTCCAGCTTGGCAATCGACAGGTCCAGCAGCTTCATGCCGTGACGCCCGAAATTGATGTGGGCGCGCGCATTGCCGGTTCCGCCTTCGATATCGACGATGACACCTTCGCCGAATTTCAGGTGACTGACCGATTCGCCGATGCGCCAGCCCGGCCCCGCCTGACGCAGCTTCTGGGCGATCGCATTGTTCGCCGACGGCGCGCCCGGCATCTCGTCCCAGGCCGCTTTTGGATGGGCAAACCAGTGGGCCTGCTGCTGTACCCGCGGCGACAGCCATTTGAGCGATGCTTCCGGCAGTTCATCAAAAAACCGTGACTTGATGTTGTAGCGGGTCTGCCCATGCAGCATGCGCGTCTGCGAAAAGCTCATGTACAGACGGCGCCGGGCGCGGGTGATGGCGACATACATGAGGCGCCGTTCTTCCTCGACGCCGCCCTCTTCCTTGGCACTGTTTTCGTGCGGGAACAAGCCTTCTTCCAGACCGGTGATGAACACTGCATCGAACTCCAGGCCCTTGGCCGAATGGACCGTCATCAACTGCATCGCATCCTGACCGGCCTGGGCCTGGTTGTCGCCCGCTTCCAGCGAGGCATGCGAGAGAAAGGCCGACAGCGGCGACATGATTGCCACCATCGGCGCATCCGCGTCCAAGATCTCGACGCCCTCCTCGGTCGTCAGCGCTGGCGCCGTCGTGGCCTCGGTGCGCGGACCGAGGTAGGCCGGCGCATCGTGACCGAAGCCCTCCTCGTTGACGAACAGGGTGGCCGCACTGACGATCTGCTCCAGGTTCTCGATCCGGTCGGCGCCTTCCTTCTCGGTCCGGTAATGCGTGAGCAAGCCACTGGCGGCAATCACCACGTTGACCATTTCCGGCAAGGCCAGCGGCTGGGTCTCGAAGCGGGTTTGCTCGATCATCTTGATGAATCCACCGAGCGCGGTGCCGGCCTTGCCGCTGACGTAGGGCACGGCCGCATAGAGCGAGATCGCATATTGGCGCGCCGCATCCTGCAGCTGTTCCAGCGAGCGCGCACCGATGCCACGGGTCGGAAAATTCACCACCCGCAGGAATGCCGAATCGTTGTGCGGATTGTCCATCAGCTGCAGGTAGGCGATGGCGTGCTTGACTTCGGCGCGCTCGAAAAAGCGCTGCCCGCCATACACCTTGTACGGTATCCCGGCCGAGAACAACGCATGCTCGATCACCCGCGACTGCGCGTTCGAGCGGTACAGCACGGCGATCTCGCTCCTGGCGGCGCCGTCGGCGATCAGGCTCTTCGATTCCTCGATGATCCATTGCGCCTCCAGCAAGTCGCTGCTGGTCTCGCAGATGCGCACCGGCTCGCCATGACCGGCGTCGGTGCGCAGGTTCTTGCCGAGGCGCTTGCTGTTGTTGGCGATCAGGGTGTTGGCCGTGTCGAGGATATGGCCATGCGAGCGGTAATTCTGCTCCAGCTTGATCAGGTTCTCGACGTGGAATTCACGCTCGAAGGACGCCATGTTGCCGACATTGGCGCCACGGAATGCGTAAATGCTCTGATCGTCGTCGCCGACGGCAAACACTGCACCCCCGCCCTTGCCACCAGCGCCCGCCATGAGTTTCAACCAGTTGTACTGCAGCGTATTGGTATCCTGGAACTCGTCGACCAGCACATGGCGGAAACGGTTCTGGTAATGCTCGCGCAGCGGTTGATTGCGCGACAGGAGTTCATAGCAACGCAACAGCAGCTCGGCAAAGTCGACCACGCCTTCACGCTGGCACTGATTGTCGTAGAGGTCGTAGAACTCGACCATCTTGCGATTGAAGTCGTCGTGCGCCTCGACATCCTTGGCGCGCAGCCCCTGGTCCTTGGCGCCATTGATGAAATACATCAGCGTGCGCGGCGGGAATTTCTCGTCGTCGATATTGTTGGCCTTCAGCAGGCGCTTGATCATCGACAGCTGATCCTGCGAATCGAGGATCTGGAAGGTCTGCGGCAGCGCCGCGTCGCGATGGTGGGCGCGCAGCAGCCGGTTGCACAGCCCGTGAAAGGTGCCGATCCACATGCCGCGGGTACTGACCGGAAGCATGGCGGAGAGCCGCGCCGTCATTTCCTTCGACGCCTTGTTGGTGAAGGTGACGGCCAGGATGCCCGACGGCGACACCTGCCCGGTCTGGATCAGCCATGCGATGCGGGTGGTCAGCACCCGGGTCTTGCCGGAGCCGGCGCCAGCGAGAATCAGCGCAGGTTGCGCCGGCAAGGTGACAGCCGCAAGCTGCTCTGGATTGAGGTTGTGAAGTAGATTTTGCATGACCCCATTATATGCCGCGCACCCCGCCACCCTCCCTCTTAAAACACGAATGAGAGCGATACCACGGTAGCAGCAAGAAGCACTGATTGCGCGTAATATACTGTACAAATTCACAGTATGTTATTTTCGGAAAAATACGATGGAACTCAACGACAAGCTAGAGATCTTGGCCGATGCGGCGAAGTACGATGCATCCTGCGCCAGTAGCGGTGCGCCCAAGCGCTCCAGCCTCGGCAAGAGCGGCATCGGCGCCACCACCGGCACCGGCATCTGCCACAGCTATACGCCGGACGGCCGCTGCATTTCACTCCTGAAGATCCTGCTGACGAATTTCTGCGTCTACGATTGCCAATACTGCGTCAACCGGCGCAGCAGCAACGTACCGCGCGCCCGCTTCGATGTCGATGAAGTGGTCAAGCTGACGGTGGATTTTTATCTGCGCAATTACATCGACGGCCTGTTCCTCAGTTCCGGCGTGATCCAGTCCTCGAACTACACGATGGATCAACTGGTGCAGGTGGCGCGCCAACTGCGCGAAGTCCATCATTTCCGTGGCTACATTCACCTGAAGACCATTCCCGACGCCGACCCGGAACTGATCGCCGAGGCCGGCAAGTACGCCGACCGCCTGAGCTGCAACATCGAATTACCGACCCAGGACAGCATCGACCGCCTGGCCCCGGAAAAAAACCTGCACGTCATCAAGATGGCGATGGGTGGCATCCGCCGCAAGCTCGATGAAAAGGCCGAGGAACCGAAGGCGCCGAAATTCGCGCCCGCCGGCCAGAGCACGCAGATGATCGTCGGCGCCGACGACACCGACGACCAGACCATCCTGACCACGGCCGAGACGCTCTACAGTTCCTATAAGTTGAAGCGCGTGTACTACTCGGCCTTTTCGCCGATACCGCAGAGTCCCAAGAGCGTACCGCTGAAGCCGCCGCCGATGATGCGCGAGCACCGCTTGTACCAGGCCGATTTCCTGGTGCGCAGCTACGGCTTCCAGGTGCCCGAGCTGTTGCCTGAAGCCGGCAACCTGGCGCTCGACATCGATCCCAAGCTGGCGTGGGCGCTGGCGCACCGGGAGCATTTTCCGATGGACCTGAACACCGCTGAGCTGGGCATGATTTCGCGCGTGCCCGGCATCGGCATGCGCAACGCAAAACGCCTGGTCGAGCTGCGCCGCATGCGCCGCATCCGCTACGCCGACCTCACCCGGCTGCGCTGCAGCATGAAAAAGATCGGTCCCTTCATCGTCACCGCCGATTACCGGCCGGCGCAGGATACGATGGCGTCGGAACACCTGCGCCGCTCGCTGGCCGA
>JACMRD010000033.1 GCA_014376645.1 Herminiimonas sp.
CACTGGCACACAAGATAAGGTTGGCAAATCGGTCTGATCGAGTCGGGCCCACGGGCACCGCGGCCCAGTCGCCAGCAAAGGTTCACCGGCTCAGCGTTACTCGCCACCACCAGGGCATGCGTCGATGATCGGACTCACGCCGGTCAACGGCGGCAGTCCTGACGGCGCGGCGCTGTCCGTGCGGCTGAAAATCCAGTAGGAGATTGCTGGTGGGCCGAAGCCGTTCGACCCGAACCTGCTCCGCCTTGCAATCGGGTAGCAGGGCCTGGCAAGTAAATTATTGACTCAAGGCAATAAAATCCATTCTTTCTCCACATTCGGTCGATACCCTGATTCCCGTGAGCAAAGCCGGGACAGGGCAAGCAATGCGGTGCCCTTACCGTTCGACGGCCGAATCGAGAGAGAACATTGTGCAAAACATATCCATTTCCCGGCGCCTGATCGCGCGCGCACGGCTGGTTGCGGCAGTGGCCTGCACCGCGACCCTGCTGTCAGTGTCCCTGGCTGCGGCAGCTGCTCCGCTTGCGCCTCCTCCTCCCGCTCCTCCAGCTCCTCCCGCGCCGACGCGCTTGCAGATCATCGGCGAACAACTGTTCAACGATGCAAATCTGTCGGAGCCGCGCGGCACCGCCTGCATCCATTGCCATCGCGCGGCCACTGGGTTTGCCGACAATCACGGCTCGCGCCTGGGCGTGCCGATCGGCAGTCAGCCTACCGCACTCGGCCTGCGCAATGCGATGAGCAATGCTTACGGCGCGTTCGTCCCGACCTTCCAGTTCCGGGTGGTGGGCGGTGACACCGATGCGATCGGCGGGCATTTCTGGGATGGCCGGGCAGATACAGCCGCGCTGCAGGCACTCGGGCCTTTTCTGTCGGCACGTGAAATGAACAATCCGAATGCCGCTGCAGTGGTACGCAAGGTCGCCGCATCGCCTTACGCGCCGCTGCTGAAAGCGGAATTCGGCGCCCGGATTTTCGACACGCCGGACCTCGCGTTCCAGAAGCTCGGGGTGGCGATCGCGGCCTTCGAAGCGACCCCCGCGCTGCAGTCATTTTCATCGAAATACGACCGCTTCGTCGCGGGCGACGTCGCATTCGATGGGAATGAACGGCGTGGCATGGCGCTGTTCATGGACACCCAGCGCGCCAACTGCATCGCATGCCATGTCATGAATCCGGCATCGCGCAGACCGGCGGACAACCTGTTCACCGATTTCGCGTATTACGCTGAAGGGATACCGCGCAACAAGGTGATTCCGGACAATGCCAATCCCGGATTCTTCGACCTCGGCCTGTGCGGCCCGAACCGGCAGCGGCCGGCGCTGACGCCGGTGGTGCCGGTCACCGTGACGATCGAGCAGTTTTGCGGCGCATTCCGGATGGTCTCCCTGCGCAACGTCGCCCTGCGCCAGGCTTTCATGCACAACGGCTTCTTCAAGAACCTGCGTGAGGTGATCGATTTCTATTCGACCCGCAACAGTGATCCGAAACGGTGGTACGGACCGGCCGGTGTGCCCAACGACCTGCCTGCAGCCTATGTGGCAAACATCATTCGCGACAAGGCGCCGTTTAATCGTCCTGCTGCGGCCGGGCCCTTGTTCTCGCCCGCCGAGACCGACGATATGCTGGCATTCCTGCGTACCCTCAACGACGGCTTCGTCATACCTGCACCGGGCGTGCCGCCGGTACCCGTCGCACCGATCGTGCAGGGTCGCAAGTAATCTGGATATATACTTGGCGGCAACATTAACCAGGATGGTCGTGCACTGCGCCGAGCGCCGTTCTCGCAGCGTGCCGGTCGCGTGGATCGGCCGGCACGCTCATGACACTTGGCATCACCAAAAAAATCGCGTTGTCCATCATCGGGATCGTCCTGGTCTGTCTCGTCACGATGGTGCTGGTCACCGCACAGAACTTCCAGCAGGGCTTCATCGGTTATCTCAACGATGTCCAGGCGCGCCAGCTGGTCGATCTGAGCGGCACCCTGTCCGGCTATTACCGGCACCACGGTAATTTCGACCGCCTGCGCCAGAATCCGCGCGCCTTCAACCGCGTCCTGAACCAGGAAGGGGAGCAGGTTGACGAGAGCCGGCGTACACGGCCCGGGCGGCCAGGTCGGCCACCACCACCACCACCGCCACCACCGCAATACGGCCGGCCACCGCTGCCGCCGGATCTGGAATCCGACGATGATCCCGCGCGTCCACCCGTATCGTCACGCACGCAGCCTGAAAGCCAACATGCGCTGATCGTCGGTCCGCGCTTGTCCCTGATCGACATCAATGACCAGCCTGTCGTTGGTCCACCGCGCGTGCCGCGCAGCACCAGCAGCGACATTCTGGTCGACGGCCGCAAGGTCGGCATGCTGGTGCTGGCACCGATGCAGAAATTGGCCGATGCCACTGCGGCCGATTTCGTCCGCGCGCAATTCCTGCAGCTGTTTTGGATGGCGTCGGCGATGCTGCTGCTGTCGATCCTTCTGGCGGTGTGGCTGGCGCGTCATCTCTTGCGCCCGGTCGATGCGGTGCGCGAGGCGACCCTGCGCATCGCCCGCGGTGAGCTGGCGACCCGGGTGCCGATCGGTCAGCGCGACGAGCTGGGCGCGCTGGCCGCCCATGTCAACGCGATGGCACAGGCGTTGGAACACAATGAACAGAAACGGCGCCAGGTGCTGGCGGACGTGGCGCACGAACTGCGCACGCCGCTGACCGTGATGCGTGGCGAAATCGAGGCCCTGGTCGACGGCATCCGGGCGCTCGACCGCACGGCAATGCTGTCGCTGCACGCCGAGGCGCTTCATCTGAACAAGCTGGTCGATGACCTGTATCAGCTTGCACTGGCCGATGCCGGCGACCTGCATTACAAGCGCGAGTGCCTTGATCTGGTGCGGCTGACCGGGCAGGTTGCGCAGCGCTACGGCGGTCGCGCCGAGGCGGCCGGGCTGGTGCTGATTCCGGCGCCGCCGTGCGCGCCCCTGATGGTGCTGGTCGACGCCGACCGGTTGACCCAGGTGCTGGGCAACCTGCTGGAAAACAGCTTGCGCTACACCGATGCCGGCGGTCGTATCGTCCTGGCGCTGGGCCGGCAGGCCGGCCACGCCGTGCTGACCATCGACGACAGCGCACCCGGGGTCGGCGAGGCCGACTATCCGCGTCTCTTCGACCGCCTCTATCGCACCGATCCGGCGCGCTCCCGGGTACAGGGCGGCATCGGTCTGGGGCTGTCGATCTGTCAGTCGCTGGTGGTAGCGCAGGGCGGGACGATTCACGCATCGGGTTCTGCGCTGGGCGGTGTCCGGGTCACGCTGATGCTGCCGCTGCTCGAAGAGCGAGACGCTCGATGAGCGCGAACCCGCCGCATGTCCTGATCGTCGAGGACGATCCGAAGATCGGCGCGCTGATTGCTGACTATATCGCACACAGCGGATGGCGCGGCACGCTGCTCGGCGACGGCAGCGCCGCGCTCGAATTCCTGCGCACCACCGCGGTCGATGTGCTGATTCTGGACGTGATGCTGCCGGGCCGAAGCGGCATCGACGTGTGCTCCGCGGTGCGCCGTTTCAGCCGCATGCCGATCATCCTGCTCACGGCACGCATCGACGAAGCCGACCGCCTGCTGGGTCTCGATTCGGGGGCGGACGATTATGTCTGCAAGCCATTCAGTCCGCGCGAGCTGATGGCACGCGTCCGGGCGCAGTTGCGGCGCACCGAAACGCCGCCGGCCGCCAGCCCGTTGTTGCGGGTCGATACGCAGGCGATGCAAGTCTTTGTCGACGGGTCGGCGCTGGCGCTGACACCGGCGGAATTCCGTCTGCTTGCAGAGATGATCGCGCATCCGGGTCGGGTCTATGGACGCGACACACTGCTCAATTTTTTGCATGACAGCCAGCGCAGCAACAGCGATCGGTCAGTCGACTCCCACATCAAGAACATTCGACGCAAACTGGCCGAGCGTCTGCCCGGCCAGGATTGTCTGCAATCGGTCTACGGTGTGGGCTACCGTTTCGACCATCCGTGAGTCGGCATGCGCATCACGGCATCAGCGCGGAACCTGCCTGTTGCTTGCCCCGAATCGCCTTGAGCGTGCGATCGATACCGGGCAGGCGTTCGGCGATCGGGGTGTGCATCGCCGCCACGCTGTTGACCTGGTCGGCTGGATAAGCAGCAGTGAGCCGCGTCCAGAATTCACCGACGCCTTCCAGCGAATAACTGGCGCGCGCCAGCATGTAGAGCGCGATGCGGTCGACGGCGGCATCCTGCACCGGCGTGGTCGGCGCGATCGGCTGTGCGTCGAAGGCAGTCTGCGGCGCAATGTTCAGGCTGTGCAGGCGGTCGATGACGGCAGCGATGTCGGCGCGCGGCGCCAGCGTCACCACGTTGAAGGCAATTTCGCGCGCCAGCACGAAGGCCAGTTCGTCATCCGACCGCACGAAACCGAGCATGCCGCGTGTGACCATCACCCGCGCGCCATCGGCATAGCTGCCCACGGTATCGGTGTTGCCCAGATCGATGATCATGGCGCAGGCCGGGGTCAGCGGTACGTCGAGGTAAATGGTATCGTCGCCGCGCCGGACTGTCATCATCAGCGACGGGTTGCCCGCGACGGTATCGGCCATCAGGCTGCCGGCCATGCGTTCGGCATTCGGCCCGGACGGTATCGGGCGGTCGCCGGCGGCCACCAGGATATCGCCGATCTGAATGCCGGCGCGCATGGCGCCGCTGCCCGGCAACAGGCCGGCCACCTGCAACCGGTCTTCCAGTCCCAGGCCGGTATGGGCGACTTCCACGAAATCGCTGGAATAGGAGTACTGGTTTTTGGCAGTGAAGCCGAGGATCTTGCGCGCCGACAGCGAACACAGGGGGGCATTGTTGATCAAGAGCGGCGCGGCCACGCGATACAGCCGTTGCTGCTGGTCGAGCCACTGGCGCAGCAGCACCAGGCGTTCGTTCTCGGGAGCCGGTGCAGGCGCGGCAGTCGGCGCAGCGGCGATCGCCGGTAGCGGGGAAAGCGGTTGTATAGGTGGAGGAGGCAAGGACGCTGAAACCGGCGGTGGCGGCAGCGCCGGCAGCAGCGGTGTTGCTGCGCGTTGACCGAGCGAGGACGGTGCGCGCATCACCTGCTCCGGCGCCGCGCAGCCGGTCAGCACAGCCGCCGAGATCAGCAGGTAAGCACGTGCGGCTGCAGCGCGGCGCAACGGCGCCTTCGAAAAAATGGCGGTGGGTTTCAAGTGTCGCTTCCAGTGAGAGTTAGTCCACGGACTTGGCCGCGATCCGATCTGACGCGCAGTCAGCCGATCGGCGTTGTTGTTCTTTTTTAATTATGGCGACAAGCGGCCCGCGCGCCAAGGGCATTTTATCGGCGACCGCGTGATTTTGAATCAGGCGGATGGTTGGCGGCGGTTGCTTTGTCTGCCCCGGCCGCCGGGATCTCAGCGAGATGCAAGCGCCGTGTAACTGCCAGCGCCGAATCCGCTCGACATGCAACATTTTGGCGCGATATCGACGATTCCGACCGGATGAACGCCGGGGTTTGTCGCGGCTGCGGGTATCATCGAGGGCTTCACCATCGCAACGGTTCAATTCATGACAATTTCGCTGAACGCCATGCTGCGCTTTCTCGCAGTCGCTGCGCTGACCCTGTCGATCGGCGGCTGCGGCGTACTGGCCGCCCCTTGCCGCGTGACCTCGGCCGCGCTGAAAATGGTGCCCCTGGTCGGCCATGCCGCCGCTCTGCCCACCGATGCCTGTGCCGCGGTGATCGATCCCTGAATCGCGCACGTCGATTCCAACTGCTGCAATCCCGCTTCAATCCCGCTTCAATTCAGGAGGCCGTGTGAAGACTGCTTTGTTGAGCCTGCTGTTCGTTGCCGCTGGCGCGCTGCCGGTCCAGGCCCAGATACTGCTGGAATCGAAGAACGGTGCCGTACTCGATGACCTGGTGTCGGCCAACCGGATTCTCGCCAGCCAGGGCGTCCTCGACGGCTTTGGCCATGTCAGCGCCCGCAGCCCGCTCGA
>JACMRD010000228.1 GCA_014376645.1 Herminiimonas sp.
GTACAGGCCTATCCGGCGTTCCAGAATCCGCTGATCCTGAAGGAAGCACTGCTGGTCGGCTTTTTCCTGGCCGGTGTGGTGGTACTGGGTGGGATGCAGCAGTGGTGGCTGCAACCGATCGTCTCGCAACTCGAGCCCCTGGCGCTGTTTGCCGGTGCGATGGCGCTGACAGCCATTACCGACAATGCGGCACTGACCTATCTCGGCTCGTTGATCGTGGGGATCTCCGACCCGACCAAGTACATGCTGGTAGCCGGCGCCGTGGCCGGTGGCGGCCTGACCGTGATTGCCAATGCGCCCAATCCCGCCGGCGTGGCGTTGCTGCGTGCCGGGTTCGCGGACGGCACGGTCGGCTTCGGCGGCCTGCTCGCCGGTGCGCTGGCGCCGACTGCGGTGGCGGCTGCCTTCTTCTTGATCTGAAGGGAATCAGGCCGCGCGCGGCGCCCTGGCGACCAGATCGGCGGCATCGAGATCGGTGCGCACGCGCGGCAGGAACCGGGGATATTCGCGCTGGATGAAATCGACGATTCCTTCGCGCACCCGGCAGCGCAGCTCCCAGCACTGGCTGGCGTCGCTGGCACTAACCAGGATGCGCAGCTGCATGGCCCGCTCGTTAGAGTCGGTCACGTGGGTCACGCATAGCACACGGTTCCAATCGGGGGCATTGCTGCAGATACGCTCGGCTTCGCGCCGGATGGCACCGACCGGCATGCCGAAATCGGTCCACACATGGACGGTGCCGAGAATCGCGGTCTGGTTGCGGGTCCAGTTCTGGAAAGGGTGTTCGATGAACCACTGCAGTGGAATCACCAGGCGCCGCTCGTCCCAGATCCTGACCACCACGTAGGTGCCGGTGATTTCTTCGATCGTGCCCCATTCCTGTTCGACGATGACGACATCGCCGAGCCGGATTGCCTGGGTCAGCGCCAACTGCATGCCGGCCAGCAGATTGCCCAGGACCGGCTTGGCGGCAAAACCCACCACCAGGCCGGCCATACCGGCCGAGGCCAGGAACGTGGTGCCGATCTGGCGCATGACCGGCATGGTGGAAAACGCCAGACCCAGGCCAAGCAAAATGATCAATGCCGAAAACGATTGCGCCAGCACCCGCGCCTGGGTCTGGATGCGCCGTGCCTGGGTGTTGGTGACGGTATCGGCCGGGTGCAGCTCGACGATCGTGTCGGCGACGGCGCGCACGCAGCGCACGCCGAGCCACGTCGCCGCCAGCACCAGCGCCAGCAGATCGACACGTCGTGCCATGGCGATGCCGGCCAGCCGATCGGGCGCATCGTGCAGAATCAGCAGGACGACGTAAAACACCAGCACGGCGCGGCCACTGCTGCTGCCGTAAGCCAGCAAGCGCCGCGTCACAGGCAAGCGCGCTGCCATGCGCCGCAGGGTCGACAAGCCCAACCGATGCGCCACCATCACGACCACGACGGTAGCGATGATCTCGATGACGATGACGGGCCAGGTGCCGGGATAGAGCGCGTCGTTCCAGCGCGCCAGGGCCGTATAGGCCTTGATGAGAAATTCTTTTGCTTCGTCCATGTGGTTGTCCGTCAAAAAAGAGTCGGACAGCGTGGGGCTGTGAAGTTCAATTACATTGATTCTAGGCAAACACCGTAGCGGCAAATAGTCTGTCCGTGTGTCAAGTGGTGCAATGTCCCTGCGGTGCGCTACTTGCAGGAATGAAGCACCGGCGCAAACGTTTTTGAGCCTGCTTCGCAACCGCACCAGCATCTCGATCAGTACCGACCCCGCGCTTCGACGCTAGCCTGTCGGACCAATCCGCTGACAATCCACGAAAGTGTTCCGATGACCAATACCTTAGAAAAAAAAGCCCTCCAATACCATGCCGCCGGGCAGCCCGGCAAGATTGCCATTCAGGTCACCAAGCCGGTTGCCAGCCAGGCCGATCTGGCGCTGGCCTATTCTCCCGGCGTGGCCGCACCCTGCCTGGCGATCCGGGATGATCCGCGCCGGGCCTATGAATTCACCGCCAAGGGCAACTTGGTCGGCGTGATCACCAACGGCAGCGCCGTGCTGGGCCTGGGCGACATCGGTGCGCTGGCGGGCAAGCCGGTGATGGAGGGCAAAGTGGTGCTGTTCAAGAAATTTGCCGGCATCGACGCCTTCGATATCGAGATTGACGAGCGTGATCCGGAAAAACTGGTCGAGATCATCGCGGCGCTGCATCCGACCTTCGGCGGCATCAATCTGGAAGACATCAAGGCGCCCGAATGTTTTTATGTCGAGCAACAGCTGCGCGAACGGCTGCCGATCCCGGTGTTCCATGACGACCAGCACGGCACCGCCATCGTGGTCGCGGCCGGCTTGCTCAATGCGTTGCACCTGAGCGAGCGCGACATCGGGCAGGCAACCGTGGTGTGTTCCGGCGCCGGCGCGGCAGCCATCGCCTGCCTCGAGATGCTGGTCGACATCGGCGTGCAACGCGCCAACATTACGGTGTGCGACAGCAGCGGCGTGCTGAGCACGAACCGCACGCTGGCACCCGGGAAAGCAGCCTGGGCACGTGACTCGACCGCGCGGACCCTGTCCGAGGTAATCGAGGGCGCCGACGTATTCCTGGGCCTGTCCGGCCCCGGCGTGTTGTCCCAGACCGATGTCCGGAAAATGGCGCCACGACCGATCATCTTCGTGCTCGCCAACCCGGAGCCTGAGTTGCGCCCGGAACTGATCCGCGAAGTCGCGCCGCAGGCCATCATCGCCACCGGTCGTTCGGACTATCCGAACCAGATCAACAATGCATTGTGCTTTCCGTACCTGTTCCGCGCCGCCCTCGACTGCGGCGCGGTAACCATCGATCAGGGAATGAAGCGGGCGTGCGTGCTGGCCCTGGCCGAGATGGCGCGCAGCGATGGGCATTTCGGCAGCGACCATATCGTGCCGGGCTTGCTGGATGCGCGCTTGCTGCCGGAGGTGACCTCGAAGATCGCAGCGGCCGCCGCCGACAGCGGCGTGGCGAGTCGGGTGCTCGACCAGCCTGCTTACATCGCCAGCCTGGCAGCACTGGCGCGCACGCTGCTCTGACGACGAATCACGCGTCTGCGCCCGCGCCCACCTGGCGCGGCTTCGATGCCGCTTCCATCTGTGCATGCGCCTGGCGGATCCTGGCCAACGGATAGACCGTACCGCGCCAGCGGATGTCGCCGCGCAGTGTCGTCAGCAGACAGGCGCGCCAGCACATGATCAGCTCGATTACCGGCACCACCGGCGCGAAGACCAGGCAGCGCGCCGACCAGCCGCGCGCCCGCAACAGGTCGACATGCAACGCCAGCGTCACCAGGACAGTGGCGAGACTGAGCCACCAGGTCGCGCCGCGGGTCGCCAGCAGCGCAACCCACGGCCAGATGCGCACCGCAAGGATCAGCGGCGTGAGCGCAACCAAGCGGCTCAAGCGAAAATCGAAGGCAGCGAAGAGATTTTTTTCGAGTCCGCGAATCATCTCCAGCGTACCGGCGTACCACTCGATGCCGACCAGACCGGTGGCGGCCAGTACATGCTGGCGAAAGCCGCCCCGCTTGAGCAGGCGGCCGAGCATCAGATCGTCGATCACCGCCAGCCGGATCGCGGCATGCCCGCCGACGGCATCATAGGCGGTCGCACGCACCATGTTGAATCCACCGACGCCGATGAAATGATCCGGCGAGTCCGCCACTTTCCAGGGCCGGAAGCGCTGCATGAAGGCGATGCCGAAACCGAGCAGCATCATGCGCAGCAACTGCGTGCGCGCCACCACGTCAAACAGCAGTGCAAGATGATCGACCGCCTGCGCCTGGCAGTACGCCATCGCGCGACGGATGGCCTCGGGCGCGAACACCACATCAGCATCGGTGAAAATCAGGAATTCACCATTGGCGACCAGCGCTCCGCAGTGCAGCGCGTGATTCTTGCCGAGCCAGCCGTCGGGCAGCGCATCGATGTGCAGCACGCGCAGCGCCGGGTGCGCCGTGGCGATCCGGTCGATGATGGCGCCGGTGGCGTCGGTCGAGCGGTCGTCGATGACGATGACTTCGAGTTGTCGA
>JACMRD010000034.1 GCA_014376645.1 Herminiimonas sp.
GGCACGGTCTTGATGCCAGCCTTGTCGAACATCGACTTGTTGTAGTAAATCAGCGTGGATGCAACCCCGCCGGCGATGCCATAGTGATGCTGTTGACTGCTGGTCCAATCGCCCTTGAGCGTATCGAGCATGTTGCCCCATACCCTGGTCTGTCCGAGTTCAGCCAGGATGCCCTGATCGGAAAGTCGAGCTGCATAGGTGTTCGGGTTGATCGACACGATGTCGGGCAGATTACCGGAGGCGATCTTGGGCTTGAGGTTCTCTTCGACCGAATTGCCGATCATGAACTGCACCTCGACCCGGATGCCGGGGTTCTGGCGCATGAATTCGTCGGCAACCAGGTTCATTTCCTGCGGCCAGTCGGGCGCCCAGACAAGGGCGGTCAAGGTAACCGGCTCGGTCCGCCGGAGCGGCACCGACGCTGCGGTACGCTCCTCGCAGCCGCACATAAGCAAGGCCACAAGCCACCCGGAAAGACATAGAAAACTGATTCGACGAAACTTGCTCACTTGTTTTCCTGGTGCTCGTCGCCCGTGCGGCGCCCGCATCGTTCCGGGCCCGGCAATGGCTATCGCTATGGCTGTGATGCGAACGCGGGATACCTCCGGGGTAGAAACCCAGCGGAAAAGACAGCGCAAGCAGCCGTGGGCTACCCCTCAATGTGCTTTCTTGATTTTTGCGCCCTGGCAATATTAACTTAAGCAAACAGAAAACAGTTGAAAATTCGCCCAGCGCGGCCGATGGACTGCCTTCTCGCGCGGGAATGGCTGCGCAACGCAAGACTCTCTGCGCATTGCCGCATATAAATTCTTTACGGAAGACAAAGTGATTTGATGTGGATCATGAATGTGCACGGTTTGGTTGTGCGACGCAGAATACCGGCATCACAGGCTGAACTTGACTGTTATGCATTGGTCAGTAAAGGGCAAGACGAGAGATGGAGCAGTACTCGAATTGCATTGCCAGCGCATGCACGCAACACCGTGTCAGCAAGAACTCAACGGGCGGCAATTCCGGCGATTTGCATCGCGTTTCCGAATCCATCTTTGCAAGTACTAACCAACTGATCTTATTATTATAGAAAGGCTTCATCATGCTAGCGTTCTCACGTCAAGAAGTACCACCAGCGTTGAAATCCCACCTCGATGCGCAGTTCTCCTTCATGGCAGACCTGTCCAAGAAACTGTTCGAAGGCATCGAGCGCATCGGTCAACTCAACGTTCAGGTCGCCCAAACCGTCATGGAAGAAGCGATCAACAGCACTCATCAGGTCATCGAATCAAATACGCCCGTGGAGTATCTGTCGGTGGCGGCAGCGCAGATCCAGCCGGTGGCAGAAAAAATCCGGGCCTATCAGCAGAATCTGTCCAACATTGCTGCGGGCCTGCAGATCGAGCTGTCGAAAACGACAGAAGCACATGTGCCGGAAACGACCCGTACCGCTGCCGCAGTGGCAGAGGAAGTCGTCCGTCGCGGTGCGGAGGAAACCGAGAAGGTAACCCAGCGCCAGAAAGCCGTCTTCGAAAAACTGAGCAAGCCGTTCAACGACATGCGTGACCAGCCACATCAGAACGGCAGCCTGCAGCCGCCGTCGCAACAATCTGCATCCAAACAACCCGTCAGCAAGAGCATCTGATTCCGGATTCCACCTGGCAGGCATTGTCGAGCTGGATTGATATCGATGCAGCGCGCGATGCTGGTCGGCGGGATCCCGAGTCGGTAAAACTCAGGTAACACGCACAGGATTCAGGGGGCTCTCAGGGGCCCCCTGAATTTTTAGCACTTGCCCGGACGGGCCGGCATATGTCCTGACCGATGTTGCAGCAGAATAAACCCAGATCATTGTGCCGGGCATCCGCGACGCTGAGGGTTGTCAGTTGCAAAGGCGAGAAAACCATCGAGCGCCAGGCGACGGGCGGGACCTGCCGCGCCTCGGCGAATTTCGGATTCAGGGCATTGAGCAGCATGGCCGCGCTAAGGCCGCCGATGGCATATTTTTTTGCATTGCTCAGGAGCGCCCGGCGATCGATCGCACCGTGCACGAACTGGTCGAACAGCTTCATTACTTCGGGGCGAAAATCGCTGGTTTTCCGTCGTTCCATGCCATCTCCGATCGTCGGCTTGGGTGCGAGATCTGGCACCATAGACCAACCGTCAGAATTGCAAGCCCAGCCCGCTGCGGAAGTCGCGCCGCTCGCCGGAAAACGGATCGGTGAACGCCAGCGATTGCGCCAGCAGCTGCAGCGGTGCGCTGTAATCCGGTGCCGATCCTGGCGCCAGGGCTGGCTGCAGGATCGGGTAGATCCGGTCGTTGACGATCGGGATGCCGAGGGCGGCCATGTGGACCCGTAGCTGGTGCTTCTGTCCGGTCGCCGGTTGTAACCTGTAGCGTGCTCTGCCATTGCGCACTTCCAGCAATGTGACGCTGGTCTCTGCATTGGGTACGCCCGCGACTTCCTCCATCTGCATGAAGGCGGCGCTTTCGACCAGCCGGCTGCTGCGGGTCAGCGGCAACGTCAACTCGGGCCGCCACGGTGCGATGGCTTCGTAGACCTTGTCGACCGCGCGCTCCCGAAACAGTGCCTGATAGCGGTCGCGCGTACGTGGCTGTACCGTGAAGAGCACGATGCCGGCGGTATCGAGGTCGATCCTGTGCATCGGTGCCAGCGTGTCGATGCCAAGCGCACGTTTCATGCGCACCAGCAGGGTCTGCTGCAGATAGTGGCCGGAAGGGGTGACCGGCAAAAAATGTGGCTTGTCCATCGCCACCAGCCAGTCATCCTGGAACAGGATCGTTGCCTCGAACGGGATCGGATGCTCGGCAGCCACGCTGCGGTAGTAGAAGACCATGCCGTTCGGACGATAAGGTGCGTCCGGCGAGAGAGCGCTGCCGCTGGCGTCGAGCACATCGCCACGCTGCATGCGCGCTCGCCAGTCGGCGCGGTCGATCGCCGGAAAACGCGTCACCAGGAAGTCGATGACATTCAGCCACTCTCCCGCAGGCAGGGCGACCCAACTGGCGCCCACACCATCACGCAGCGGCAGATCGGTCGCGCGCATCATGGGCAAGCCGGGCACGGTGCCGCGCCCGCCGTCATGTCACTTGGCGTCATCGAGGCGACGTGCGCGCGCCAGGCGCCAGGCGTCTTCCGGATGCGAATAGACGTCTTCGGCGGTGGTGTCGGTCTCCTGCAGTGCGCTGTCGAGCGCGATGCGGTTGTCGAAGACGAAGCATTCACCTTCCCAGTCGCGCGCGGCATCGGGCATCGATTGCAGGTAGTTCAGGATGCCGCCTTCGAGCTGGTAGATCTCGAGACCGGCATCGGCCATCCAGGCGCTGGTTTTTTCGCAGCGGATGCCGCCGGTGCAGTACATGGCGACCCGCTTGCCTTCGGCTTTCCAGGCCGGCGCATGTGCTTCCATGTAAGCCGAAAAATCACGAAAATTCTCGACCTTGGGATCGATCGCATTGCGGAAGCGCCCGAGCCGGAATTCGAAGCTGTTGCGGTTGTCGATTACCACCACGTTGTCGTCGGCCAGCAATGCGCGCCAGGCGGCCGGCGCGACATCGATGCCGCCACGGCCGCAGGATTCGACATCGGCCACGCCAAGCGCGACGATCTCGTTCTTGCGATGGATCTTCAGACGCGCGAACGGCGCAGTGCGGCATGCGCTGCGCTTGAACACGATGCCGACAAATGCGCCTTTGGCCTCGGCCAGACCGGTCAGGCCGCGCTCGAAGATATCGAGGGCATCAGCGGGTCCCGCCAGGACTCCATTGATACCCTCGTGCGCCACCAGCACCGACCCCAGCAGATCGGCGGCCAGCGTGCGCAGCGCCGGCACCACACCGTCCGGATCGATCAGCGGCACGAACTTGTAGAACGAGATGTGGAACAGGGCAGTGCTGTCGAGGCGTGCGGTGGGGTGGGGAGTGGTCATGGCGGGGATTGTCGCAGAATTTTCCGGGCTTGCGATAACGCTCGCGCCCATCGCCGGGAAGCAATCGGGACTCGGCCGGATAATTCCCCCGAGCAGTCTTAAAGTTTAAGCAAAATCACACGTGCGCCGACTGCCATCTGCCATTGTTATTCATGCACTCAAGAAGTGAAAGGCCGCTCATGGATCACGACCCAATGCAGTTGCAGGATGTGTTGAACACGGCAGCCATGGCGGTCTGGCAATGGCAGATAATTTCCCCAGGCTTGGTTGCGGGGGACATTGCCTGGTCGGCCGAGGCAGCGGCCCTGCTGGGACTGCCGGCCGCGCCGGTGCGCCAGGACATGCCGGCGTTTCTGGCACAGATACACGTGGACGACCGCCAACGCGTCACCCAGGCCATGCAGGTGGCAGGCGCCGCGGGCGAGCGTCTGGATCTGGAATACAGACTCGTGCGCCAGGACGGCAGCCTGTGCTGGCTGGCTGCGCGGGCAGCGACCTTGCCGGTTGCAGCGCCGTCGCAGACCGCACCTGCGCCAACGCCTTCAGCGCTGCGCTTGATCGGCCTGCTCTGGGATGTCTCGCATAAAAAAGTGCTTGAGCTGGAGGCGCTGGCGCATGGGGAGATGGCGGCGATGACACTGGGTTCCATTGGCGACGCCGTACTCACAACCGATGCGCAGGGCCGGGTCCAGACCATGAACCGGGTAGCCGAACAATTGACCGGCTGGAGCAGCAGCGATGCCGTCGGCGCCCAGATCGACACGGTGTTGCGCATCGTCGACGAGGCGACCGACAAGCCGGCCGAAAACCCCGTACTCAAATCACTGCGACTCGATCAGACGGTCGTCTTCACCAATCACAGTGCCTTGATTTCTCGTAACGGCCATCGGATCGCCATCGAAGACACCGCTGCGCCGATCCGCGGTAGCGATGGCGTCACGCGCGGCGTCGTCATGGTCTTCCACGATGTCAGTCATGAGCGTCAGTTACGCCACGAGCTGTCGTGGCAGGCTTCGCACGACGCCCTGACCGGACTGATCAATCGGCGCGAGTTTGAATTCCAGGTCGCTGCCGCCCTGGCCAGTGCCAAGTCGGAACGCGACACGCATGCCTTGCTTTACCTTGATCTGGACCAGTTCAAGATCGTCAACGACACGTGCGGCCACTGCGCTGGCGATGTGCTGTTGCAAAACCTGGCCGGTCTGCTGCAGTCCCACATGCGCGACAGCGATGTGCTGGCGCGCCTGGGTGGCGACGAGCTGGGCGTCCTGCTGCTCAATTGCCCGCCACGACAAGCC
>JACMRD010000229.1 GCA_014376645.1 Herminiimonas sp.
CCTTAAAAATCGGTGAGGCGATGAACTTGAGCTTAGGTAAGATCGAGTCCACCGTCGACGGCTTCGTCATCAATTTGAATCCTGCCAACGACGGCCGATACGGCGCAAAAATTTTTGCAGATGGCGCGACTCTGGTGCGTGCCGCCAACGGCGCGCAGACCTACACTGCGCTTGAAGGCGCGGTCATCAAGTCGAAATCAAAAAAAATTCCCGACGGTTCCACAGTCGACGTCTGGGATTCCGGAAATTTCATGCGGAACTTACCGAATGGCGTAACGATTGATAACAATGGAAGCGATGACAAAACAACCTGCATCAACACCACGCTGCCTGATCATACACAAATCGCCGTAACCAATGGGTCGGTAACCGTGACTCATGCCGATGGAACTTCAGAGACCGTAAAGGCGAGTTCAGTTCCGAAAACCCTGAGTGACGGCACGACCATTGCATTAACCGGCGATGGACTCACCATTACGGTAAAAGGCACTAACGGAGCAAACGATACGCGGATTTTGGCCGATGGCTCAACGAATGTACAAGATGGTGGCCTAGCAACCTCCACTGCACTTGATGGCACGGTTACAACGGGAAATAGAACAACGCTTCCGGATCAGTCCACCCTCATCGACTGGGGTGGGGGGCTTACCACGATGGCGCTCCCTGACAAAACACAGATTGATCACCTGCTTGATCTAGGCAGATCGGTTATTACGCTGACAGACGGCACTGCCGTCAACACATCAGACGACGGAGGCGGTCCGGAAATCGTACTGCCGAGCGGAGCGAAAATTAATGTGACGAAAGACGGCGCACAGATAACGCTTGCCGACGGCACGATAAGGACGATCCAACCCGACGGCAAAGCGCACAAGCTTTCAGGGGGCGAGACCATCAAAGTCGATCTGGTCGGTACGATGACAGTGACGCTCGCTAACAAGAATTCAATAAAATACGATATCACAGGCAAAGTGACTGTCAACCTGGGAAGTGGCACATCGATCAACCAGGATGGCTCTGTCACAAGCAAAAACGCTGAAGGCACCTCCTCCACTCGGGTTGGCCCCGATGGAGTGAAACTCGAGCACTCTACGATCGCAAAGGCAGACAGTGCCAGTCCGACGATTGAAACCTGGCAGTCGGATTCGCCTGATGTGACTGCGTCACCGACCACAATGACATTCAACGGCGGTACGCAACTTGTCAAAAACCCCGACCAGACAAACGTCATGTTCTTTGCCGACGGCAGCGGCATTACTACGCTCGAGGATGACTCCGCTTTTGCCGTTACGTTGAAAAATGGCTGGCAAATCGCCTACGAAGACGGTCAGCTTATTAAAATCGCACCAGACAACAAGAAATCCGATCCGATCACCGCAGGAAGTAATGATAAGAAAGTCGATCCCGCAAAACCGGACGATAAGTCCAAAACACCGCAAGATCATAGCGAAACATTGTCCGATGGCACGAGGCTCACCGTCCAGGTGGATGGCCGTATCATCATTACCTTGATCAATGGCGTATCAATCTGTCGTGATCAGCAAGGGAAAACCTTTACTAACCTGACTAACGCCGGGAGCGCGCTGTTTGTCTTTGCAGACGGCTCCTATCGATCAGCTTGACGCTACCTGATGCGACTCCTGTCCGACTGGCACGATAATACTGCTGGGTTGAGTAACTGTTCGTCACCGACCAAGGATGCGTTGGTTCACATGCTGGATTCGAAATTGCAGATCCGCCCGGTGCAATTGCAAATCAAGCATTCTTGAACTGCTCACGCAGCAGATTTTTCTGCACCTTGCCCATGGTATTGCGCGGCAGGTCATCGACGAAATAGATCCGCTTCGGGACCTTGAAATTGGCGACGCACGCTTTCAGTTGAGTGATGATGGCGGTCTCCGATAGGGTGGCGCCGGCCTTGCACACGATGACGCCGGTCACTGCCTCGCCGAAGTCGGCATGTGGCACGCCGATGACGGCTGATTCGAGCACGCCGTCCATCTCATCGAGCACCGTTTCGATTTCTTTCGGATAGACGTTGTAGCCGCCGGTGATGATCAGGTCCTTGCTGCGTCCGACGATCGAGAGGTATCCATCGGCGTCGAACCGTCCGACGTCGCCGGTGCGGAAAAAACCATCGTCAGTGAATTCCTCAGCGGTCTTTTCCGGCATCTGCCAGTAACCCTGGAACACGTTCGGCCCGCGCACCTCAATGGCGCCGATCTCGCCGGCGGCGCAGCGTCGCTCTTTCTCGCCGACGACCCGTACCTGCACCTCGGGTAAAGGCAGGCCGACGGTGCCGCCGCGGCGCTCGCCAGTGTAGGGGTTGGAAGTCAACATGGTGGTTTCGCTCATGCCGTAGCGCTCCAGGATCACGTGTCCGGTGCGTTCATGAAAGCTGTCGAAGGTGTCGCGCAGTAGCGGAGCAGATCCGGAAACGAACAGACGCACCGCGCGGCACGCCGCAGCATCGAAGGACGCTTCCGCCAGCAGCCGCACATAAAAGGTCGGCACTCCCATGAAGACGGTAGCGCGCGGCAGCAGTCGCAGCACCTCGTGGGCATCGAAACGGTTCATGAAAATCATCTTGCTGCCGTTGAGCAGCGCCGCATGCGACGCTACGAACAGGCCGTGGACATGGAACAGCGGCAGCGCATGCAGCAGGACGTCACCCGGCTGCCAATGCCACGCGCGTTGTAGCGTGTTCGCGTTCGAAGACAGGTTTGCGTGGGACAGCATGGCGCCCTTGCTGCGTCCGGTGGTGCCGGAGGTGTACAGAATCGCGGCCAGGTCGCCAGGCGCCGACTGCACTGTCTCGAAATGATCCGGTTGGGTTGCCGCACGCGCCAGCAGGGAGCCGGTGCGATCGTCGCCCAGCGTGAAGACATGATCGGTCCTGCGCTGGAACGCCAGTTGCGATGTCCAGCCGAAATTCTCTGGTGAACAGACCATCACCGCAGGCTCGGCATTTCCAATGAAATAATCGATTTCCGCTGCTCGGTATGCGCTGTTGAGCGGCAGATAGACATACCCGGCGCGAATGGTCGCCAGGTACAGGATCAGCGCTTCCGGCGACTTTTCCACTTGCACGGCAATGCGGGCGGCGGGTGGTAATTGCAGGCTGCACAGCAGGTTGGCGATACGGCCGCTGGCGCGCTCTATGTCATCCCAGGAGTAGAGCGTACCGGCGCTGGTTTCGATGCAGCATGCTGATCGGTCGTCGGGAAAGCGGGACGCGAAGAGTGCATACAAGTTAGCGTTCATCAGGTGGCCTCCATTTTTATGGTGGTCGGTTGCAGCGTGCAACTGCACCGCCCAGATCGTTATTTTAGGTACTACTTTCCCGCGAATCGCGCCCGGCGCTTGGCTAGAAACGCCGCCACACCCTCTCGATAATCGTCGGAGGCCAGCGGCGTGAATGCCGCTCGCAGTTCGTCGTCTTCGAGCGGTGCCGGGCTGGCGGTTAGGCGCGCAACCAGCAGCTTGTTCATGCGCGCCGCCAGTGGCGCGCCCGCCGCGATGCGTTCGGCGGCGGCGAGTGCCTCCGAGGGTACATCGGCGACGATCCGGGTCAGCAAACCCTTCTGCAGCGCTTCTGCGGCATCGAAAATCCGTCCTTCGAGCAGCAGTTCGAGCGTCACTGCCTTGCCGACCAGTTGTAGCAGTCCCGCCATTTCATCCGGCGCCAGTGCGAAGCCCAGCCGGTTGATCGGAATACCGAACAGCGCATCAGGCGCAGCAAGCCTCAAGTCGCAGGCGCAGGCAATCTCCAGCCCGCCGCCGGCGCACACACCGTCGATGGCAGCGATGGTCGGATGGCGGCAGCCGGAAATCGCGGTCAGAGCCTGCCCGATGGCGTCCGTATGATACCGAATACCTTGCTCCAGGGTATTGCGAACTTGCGAAAATTCGGCAATGTCGGCGCCGGCGGCAAACTGGCCGCCTTCGCCTCGCACGATCACGCAGCGCAGGCTTTCGTCAGCCGACAGTTCCGTGAAGCGGGCGGCCAGCGCGCCCCACATGGCGACATCGATGGCATTGAGCTTGCCCGGATTCGACAGGGTCACGGTGGCAATCGCGCCTTCGCGGGTGACAAGGATGGCCGCCATCGGTCAAGCCCGGGTGTACGGCACTGCTGGAGTGGCGCGGTAGGCCACGACCAGCAGCACGACGCCGAGCACGATCATCGGTACCGACAACATCTGTCCGGCTGAAATCGTCACGCCGGCAAAGCTGACGTCGTAGTCAGGGGTGCGGAAGTACTCTGTGAAGAAGCGTGCGCAGCCGTAGCCGGCCGCAAACACGCCGCTCACCGCCAGATAAGGGCGCGGCTTGCGCGCGTACAGCCATAGAACGATGAACAGGAGCAGCCCGTCGACCAGCGCCTGATAGATCGGCGAAGGATGGCGCGGCAGTTGATCGACATTCGGCCAGATCATTGCCCACGGCAGCGAGGCATCGGCCACGCGCCCGGGTAGTTCGGCATTGATGAAATTACCGACGCGTCCGGCCGCATAACCGAGCGGCACCAGCGGCGCGATGAAATCCATGACATCCATCAGGCGGCGTCCCGCCTTGCGCGACCAGATCGCCATGGCTACCATCACTCCAAGGAAGCCGCCGTGAAACGACATGCCACCTTTCCAGACCGCGAAGATTTCCAGCGGATGCGACAGGTAATAAGCCGGGCTGTAAAAAAAGACTTCACCGAGACGGCCGCCGACGATCACGCCGAGCACGCCGTAGAACAGCATGTCGTCCAGATCCTCCTTGCGCCAGCCGGCCTGAGAGATGTGCGGTTGCCGGATCCGGACTCGTCCGAGGGCGATGAATTGGGCGAATCCCAGCAGATACATCAAGCCGTACCAGCGGATGGCCAAGGGGCCGATCGCCAGCGCGATCGGATCGGGCATCGGATGAATCAGCATTATTTTTTCTTTCGCAGTAAATCTAGGAACGCATGTAAGACAGGCGAGGGATTGTCGCGGCGCCAAGCCAATCCGGTTTCGACCGATGGCGTCGGATTGCGCAACCGCTTGTAGTCAACTCCGGCCCGCTTCAAATTCGACACAGATTGTGGCACAAGCGCGATGCCCATGCCTGCCGAAACGAGGCTGACGATGGTTTGCATCTGTATCGCTTCCTGACCGATGCGCGGCGTCAGGCCGGCATCCCGAAAGCAGCTCAAGATCGCATCGTGGAACGCTGGTGCGATGCGACGCGGGAAAATGATGAGCGGCAGGTCGGCCACTGCCGCGAGGTCGACGACTGCCTTGTTGCGTAATCCCGGCACCCCACTGGGCACTGCCAGCAGCAGCGGTTCCGACAGCACCGGTACATAGTCGAGCAACGCCCGGTCCTTGTCCTGCAATGGTGGAATCAGCAGGCCGACATCGATGCGGCCCTGTAGCAGGTCATCCTGCTGGATGTCGGTGGTTGCTTCGCGCAGTTCGATCTGTACATCCGGATGGCGTTCGCGGAATTCGCGCAGCACCGGCGGCAGGATGCTGTAATCGGCTGTCGAGACGAATCCCAGAACAAGGCGGCCGGAGGCGCCGCTGGCGGCGCGCCGGACCAGTTCCGGCAGGGCGGCGGCGCGTAGCAGCATCCAGCGCGCCTCGGGCAGCAGCGCCGCGCCGGCCGGGGTCAGCATCACGCTGCGTTGCGTCCTCGCAAACAGCTGCACCCCGAGCTGGCCTTCGAGCCCCTGGATGGTCTGCGACAGCGGCGGCTGCGTCATGTTCAGACGCGTCGCGGCGCGGCCGAAATGCAGCTCCTCGGCGACGGCGACGAAGTAACGCAGGGGACGCAGCTCGATGACAGGTGTAGTCGGCATGGATTGATATGCAAAACGTATTGAAAACCAACGAATCATATATTTGACACGTGGCTTTGTGCAAGGCACTGTAGTGGTTTCTTATTCCTTCCTGGAGCAAACATGGCCTTCAATCGCCGCTCGAAAAACATCACTCAGGGCGTTTCCCGTAGCCCGAACCGGTCCATGTATTACGCCATGGGCTACGAAAAGGCAGATTTCGACAATCCGATGATCGGCATCGCCAACGGCCACTCGACCATCACGCCGTGTAATTCCGGCCTGCAGAAACTGGCGGACATCGCGATCGCCACCATCAAGGAAGAAGGGGCCAATCCACAGGTGTTCGGCACACCGACGATTTCGGACGGCATGTCGATGGGTACCGAAGGCATGAAGTATTCGCTGATTTCGCGCGAAGTCATTGCCGACTGCATTGAGACCGCCGTCAACGGCCAGTGGATGGATGGCTGCCTGATCATCGGTGGCTGCGACAAGAACATGCCGGGCGGGATGATCGCCATGGCGCGCACCAACGTACCGAGCATCTATGTCTACGGCGGCACCATCAAGCCTGGCAACTGGAAGGGCAAGGACCTGACGATCGTCTCAGCCTTCGAAGCGGTCGGCGAGTTTTCGATGGGCCGCATGTCGCAGGAAGATTTCGACGGTATCGAACGCAATGCCTGCCCGTCAGCCGGCTCCTGCGGCGGCATGTACACCGCCAACACCATGTCGTCGTCGTTCGAGGCGCTCGGGCTGTCGCTGATGTATTCGTCGACCATGGCCAATCCGGATGATGAAAAGACCGGCTCGGCTGCCCAGTCGGCGCGGGTACTGGTCGAAGCAGTCAAGCGCGATCTGAAGCCGCGCGACATCATCAGCCGCAAGTCGATCGAGAACGCGGTCGCAGTCATCATGGCCACCGGCGGCTCCACCAATGCCGTGCTGCATTACCTGGCCATTGCCCACGCTGCCGAGATCGAATGGACGCTGGAGGATTTCGAACGCATGCGACTGCGCGTGCCGGTGATCTGCAACCTCAAGCCTTCGGGGGAGTACGTCGCCACCGACCTGCACCGTGCTGGGGGCGTTCCGCAAGTCATGAAGCTGCTGCTCGATGCCGGATTGATGCATGGTGATTGCATGACCATCACCGGCCGCACCCTGGCAGAAGAACTGGTCGACGTGCCGAGCCAGCCGGCAACCGGTCAGGACGTCATCCGTACCATCGAGCACGCGCTTTACAAGCAAGGCCACCTCGCGATCCTGAAAGGCAATCTGTCGCCCGAAGGCTGCGTTGCCAAGATCAGCGGCTTGAAAAACCCGGTCATCACCGGCCCGGCTCGCGTGTTCGACGACGAGTACACCGCCATGGATGCGATCATGGCTGACCAGATCAAGCCGGGCGATGTGCTGGTGATGCGCTATCTGGGCCCAAAGGGCGGCCCTGGCATGCCGGAAATGCTGGCGCCGACCTCGGCTCTGATCGGCAAGGGTCTGGGGGAATCGGTAGGACTGATCACAGACGGCCGTTTTTCCGGCGGGACCTGGGGAATGGTGGTCGGCCACGTTTCGCCGGAAGCATTCGTCGGCGGTACGATTGCGCTGGTCCTGGAAGGCGACTCGGTAACCATCGATGCACACCAGCAGCTGATCCAGCTCAACGTCGCCGACGATGAAATCGCCCGTCGCCGCAGTCTATGGAAGGCGCCGGCGCCTCGCTATACCCGCGGCGTGCTTGCAAAGTTTGCGGCGCTGACCTCGTCGGCCAGCAAGGGTGCGGTCACTGACTGAGCCGGGAGCAACGGCTTTCTTCTGCAGTCCTGACCTTAACGTCGGGGCGCCCTGCGAAAACAGGATGAAAAAATGGCCGGATCGCTCCGGCCATTTCCTTTGCTTCCAGAGTTGGAATCGGTCGTTATTTCTTCTTGAAGGAATTCTTGACGCGATCCTCACGTGCTTTGTCGAGTTGTTCGAAGGCACGTCGCTTGTCGAAGCCAAACATGCGCTCCAGGAATTCGAACCAGATGAAAGCGACCACACCCAGGCCGACGACCCACCACCATGACAAGTTGGCAACGAAACGAACTTCGAAGTACTTTAATGCAATGAACGCGACAATGATGATGATGAGTGGCATGACGACCTCCGTTGCCTCAGGATAGGGTGAAAGAGTGTAACGGTCAATCCGGGCTGTCAACGTTCAATAAGGATGTAGCGTTACCGCAATAGGAGATTCAAACCGCCGTTATGGCGTGGCATCTTCCAACCAGTCCCCTTCGGAGAAGAGAATGAAACGGTTGTTATTGCTTTGTTGCGCATTGAGTGGCATTTTTTCCCAAGCAGCATTTGCCAGCGCCGAACTCGCCAAGGCGAAGAATTGCATGTCTTGCCATGCCGTAGGGAACAAGCTGATCGGCCCATCCTACAAGGACGTTGCGGCAAAGTATGCCGGCGACAGCGGCGCGGAAGAGCGACTGACGCAAAAAGTGCTCAAGGGCGGTAGTGGCGCATGGGGCCCGGTGCCGATGCCGGCCAATGCGCAGGTCTCCGAAGCGGAAGCCCGCACGCTCGTGAAATGGGTCTTGTCGTTGAAATAGATTTTCATTTCGGAAATATCCAATCCGGATTCCGCAAAAAGCGCCGCTCACAACGGCGCTTTTTTCTTTTCTGCGGAAAATTTTCCATCGAAGTTACTTGCTTTTCGATCACCGTCTAATTGGTGCAAGTCAATAGAACGAGGGAGTTACGCCGATCGCGGCATTTCTTCGGAAATCCCGCAGGCATTCTGCCCGCCCGCCTCTACGCTCCCCATTGCAATCTTGAATTTGTTGAAGTGTCAAACAAACCGAAACGATTTCGTCTAATGAGCTGCCGATCAGCAAAAAGATCGATTTCGGGCTCGATCTCAATCCGGAAAGGATTTTCATGGAACGCGTCACTTTAGGTTCAACCATATTTACAGCCCCGACAATAATCTCGTCCGGTGTTGCAACGCTCAACGGCCAGGAAATCTCCACTTTCAGGTCTGTCGACGGCATACTTAATAGCATGGTCGCGCAGGTGGGAACCGATGCGAAGAGCGTGGTACTGACCGATAAAGAGATCCAGATATTAGCCGACCTGAAGCTACACGGGAGTGCTATTAATTTTTCCCTGAATAACGGTAATATTCAGGACATGATCAATTCTGGGGATACGCCCGAAGATTTGAAGCAGGCGTTGCGGGGCCTGCAAGACGATGCAAACCTCATGTACCTGCTGGACACCGTTGGTGACGACGGCACGATCCGCGATGCGGATAATTATGTATCTGACGCGAATGTCAGCAACTTGGTAAGAGCCGCTAGGCCGCAACTGATGCTCCTGAATGACGATGAAATGGGAATTGTTGCAACCCTGCAGCGACATCGTGACGATAGCCATTTCAGGTTCGACAACAGCTATCTACAGGAAAAAATAGATGATCCGAATACGCTGTCGGACGAAAAGGCGGCGCTCGAGAAGCTCAAGAACGATCCAAAACTTCTGTTGATGTTCGATACAGGGGCAACTCTCGATGATTCCGATAGCGAAATCAGCTCCGGTGACGTCAATGCGGTGGGCCAATTGCAGCAAATGAAAGACTACAACGCACGGATGGCGGCGGTCTACGTGCAGTGTTACGTACCTTCTGAAGGAAACGGCGATGCCACAGGGGTGCGGCCCATCACGGAAAATGAAGCGGGGCGCGAGCTTTACCTCTATTCCGATAATCTGCCCGAGCAGTTGGACCTGCAAACGCTGAAGGACTTCGTGGCGAACCCCAGCAAGGGGGGGAAATGTCCGCCGCAGCTGACAGCGGCTCTCCAGTTTTTCATCAACAATCCGGATGCATGGAGTAGGCTCACGGCCGGCGCCAATCCGACCGACGAGAACAAGTTACTGCGCTCGGATATCCTGGACAATATCTCGAAAAACGTCTATCTCAACCCGGACGAGACCGCGACGCTCGATATCATCGGCAAGAACCGCGATACGTTCCTCAATGGCGGCCTCACACGCGATAAATTACAACGACTCATCGATGATCCAAACACCACGGCGGATGTCAAGAAAGCGGCCGCGCAATTGAAAAAAGATCCTTTACTGTTCGGCATGCTGGACAACGGTAGGGATGGGCATCTGATCTGCGGTCACAAGACAGTTGATGACAACTATATCTCGCGGGAGGATTTTGATGCCTTCACGCAGCACTTGACGACAAAAAGTAAAACTCCGCCACCCCTGCCGCCGGTCGTCGTGCCACAGTCAGAAAGCCCATCGGGGACAACCCTGACGACATCAGGGACTATTCCTCATTCTGCTGCGGCAACAGGGATGCCGGACAATTCGGCCATGAGAGAGGCGCTAGCTGCCATGAATGCGGGCGCTGCCGATGACCCCGAAGAAAAGAAAAAGAAGGGTGGCTGGGACGTGAACAAGCACAAGAATGCCTTCCTCAAATTTTTTGAATCGATCGCAAATATAGGCTCCAAGATCTTGCATGCAGTATCAAAAGTGCTGGAAAAAATTTCCAAGATCCCAATCATTGGATTATTTGTAGCGCCAGTGGCACTTGCTTTGCAGACCGTCGCCAGCGGCGTGGACGTTATTTCCACGGTGATAAAAGGCGGCGACATCAAGGGTGCCCTGGTCAATGCAGCGAATTCGGGCATGAAAGTAGTAGCGTCGAGCTTGCATTCGGCGTCGATGGTGCTAAGCGGTTTATCCAAAGTCCCGGTCATTGGCCTGTTGGCAACGCCACTGTCAATCGCTGCGGAAGTTGTTGCCGGAGGCCTGGACATTGCTTCTGTAGCGATCGAACACGGTGACATCATGAAGGCGATCGAGAAAGCGGGGATAGGCTGGGCCGGTGCAGCAATTGGTGTCCTTCTCGTGCCGGGTGCTGGCGCAGCGATACTGAAGGGGGCTCAGGCAGGCATCGCCAGGACCGTCGAAGCGACCGCGATGAATGTGGTCGGAGCCGCTACCCAGAAAAATGTGATGAATGTTGCGATGAACACGGCGACTGAAGCCGCTGGCAGCGCGGTGGTCGGTGTTGCGGCCGGGGCGTCTGGAGCCATCGCCGTGCGCGGTGCTGTGGTTGCTGGTGAGAGGGCCGGCGTCAGGGTCGTCGAAACGGAGGTGGCGGCCGGCGCCAAGACTGCTGGGAAGAATGCTAAAAAGGAAACGGCCGGGGAGATGTCTGAAAAAGCCGCTGAAAATACCGCAAAAAAAGAAGCGCGGGATGACGCTAAAAAAGAAGCAAAGGACGACGCGAAGAAAAAAGAGAAGGATGACGCGAAGAAAAAAGAGAAGGATGATGCGAAGAAAAAACGGAAAGATAAAGAGGATGATACGAACGGGAATTCGCAGAACCCCAACAACGGTTTGATGCCGCTCATGTTGATGCCGGTGCTGGTAAAGGGGACCGGTGATGATGTGCACGTAAAAGGTTCATCCGACGTCGGCGAGGAAGATGAGCAACAAGGCAAGCAACAAGGAAAGCCGGTAGGCAGCAAAAAAGGTAATCAAGCAGTCGCTGCATCAAAGACAAATGCAGTCATGACCTGAGCGCTCGCTACCAACGCCTAGCCCTGGACCGAATGAAAAAGCGCCACGATGATGCCATCGTGGCGCTTTTTATTGGGGATCAGATTCTGGCTGATCGATTATTTGACTACCGCCATCAGCACACGTTTGCCACCCTTGTAGGTATACAGAGTCAGTGTGCCGTCCTTGACGTCGCCCTTGTCGTCAAATGCGATGTTGCCGGTTACGCCCTTGTGTTGAATCTTTGCCAGGACTGGAAGATACTTTGCGGGCTCTGCCGTCCCCGCCTTGACCATGGCATCGGCCATTGTCATGACGGCATCATAGACGTACGGTGCATAGATCTGGACGTCGGAATTGTACTTTTTCTTGTAAGCAGCGCGGAAATCATCCATGCCTTTTTTCTGCGATTCCTCTACACCGCCTGCTTCGGCGCAGACTACTTGACCATCACCCATGCCGTCGCCGGACAGGGTGGCCAGTGATTCGGTACAGATGCCGTCGCCGCCCATGAACTTGGCATTGATGCCAAGCTGTTTCATCTGACGCAGCATTGGCCCTGCAACGGCGTCCATGCCGCCAAAGAAGACGACATCCGGGTTCTTGGCCTTGATTTTGGTCAGGATCGCGTTGAAGTCGGTTGCCTTGTCGGTGGTGTATTCCTGCGCCACGATGTTGATGGTGCCGCTCTTCTTGGCGCCCTTGATGAATTCATCTGCGACGCCCTGGCCGTAGGCGGTACGGTCATCGATCACGGCGATGTTCTTGGCCTTGCTGGTCTGTACGGCATAGCGTCCGAGGGTGCCACCGAGCTGGCCGTCGTTGGCCACCACGCGGAAGGCGGTCTTGAAACCCTGCAGCGTGTATTTGGGATTGGTGGCCGAAGGCGAGATTTGTGGGATGCCGGCGTCGTGATAAATTTTCGAAGCAGGAATCGTGGTGCCGGAATTGAGGTGGCCGATTACGCCGTTGACTTTTGCATCGACCAGTTTTTGTGCAGCGGCCGTACCCTGTTTCGGATCGGCAGCGTCGTCTTCAGCCAGTAATTCGAACTTGACCTTCTTGCCGCCGATGGTCACGCCCTTGGCGTTCAGGTCATCGATCGCCATGCGTGCGCCGTTTTCATTATCCTTGCCCAAGTGCGCAATCGCGCCGGAAATCGGTGCCACGTGGCCGATCTTCACGACTTGTTCCTGTGCCGCAGCAACGCCTGCAAATGCAAATGCGATCGCACCCGCCAAAGGAATCAGTTTGGTCTTCAATTGCATGAGTTATTCTCCTGAGGATTGTAAAAATTCAAGGTTACTGCAACACTTGCCGATTCAGTTAACTGAACAGCAAGACGGTACAACAGAAAAAACCGTTGTCCAAGTGGTTTTGCAGGCTTTTTTAATTTTCGACTCGAACGCTTCATGCCCAAACTTCACTCCCTTGATAAAGTCGATCGAAAAATCCTGAATCTGCTCCAGAAGGACAACCAGACACCGACTCGCGTGTTGGCTGACAAGGTGCATATTTCGCAGCCGACCTGCCTGCGCCGGATCCGCGATCTGCGCGCCGCCGGCATCATCGGCGCAGACGTCGCACTGGTTGATCCGTTTGCACTTGGTTACGGCATGCTGGCATTTCTGGAAGTATCGCTGACCAACCAATCCGATGGGCACATGCACGAATTCGAGGCGCGCATGGGAAAAGAGACGGAAGTCATGCAATGCTATTTCGTTTCTGGCGATTATGATTATTTCCTGGTCGTGCACGTGATCGACATGGACGCTTATTATCAGTTCGTGCGGCGTGTGATTTCCGGGTCGGGCAATGTGCGTCATTTCCAGTCGCGGTTTCCGATGAAGCGGGCGAAATTCGTCACCCGGATTGCGTTCGATGAGAAGGCCGTTGCAATCGACGTCCGCGTGTCAAAGTAGGCAGGTACTGCCCGAAGCATCTCGGTCGTGGCGAGCTTGCCGTTAAACGCGCGGCGCACCTGAGCCGATGACGGCCGGTGCAACATATTGTGCCGCGGAGGATGATGCGACGGCGGGCGAAAAAGATGCATCGCCCGCTGTTGGTACGGCGACGGTCAGGCCGGTAGCGGTTTGAAAGATGCAGGCCGCACTGGACGCGGCATGCCGGTGAAGGCAAAGTCGAGCTCGGGAATGCGGCCGGAGACGATATCGGCGATCGCGCGCCCGGAACCGCATCCCATGGTCCAGCCCAGGGTACCGTGGCCGGTGTTGAGGAACAGGTTAGAAAAGCGGGTCTTGCCGATGTATGGCACGTTCGATGGCGTCAGCGGCCGCAGGCCGGTCCAGTATTCCGGTTGATCGTAGTTGCACGCATCCGGGAACAGCTCGCGGGTGCGACGGGTGATCGCTTCGCAGCGGGTCGTGTTGAGCTCGCGCGTATAACCGTTCAACTCGCAGGTCCCGGCCACCCGCAAGCGATCACCGAGACGCGAGACCACCAGCTTGTAGCCGTCATCGGTCAATGAAACACTTGGCGCCAGCGTCGGGTTGATGACCGGATAGGTGGCCGAATAACCTTTACCGGGATAGATCATCAGGTCGATGCCCAATGGTTTGACCAGCGGCACCGAAAAGCTGCCCATCGCCAGCACGAAGGCATCGGCGCGCAGAACTTCATGGCGGCCGTTGGCGTTGATGATCTCGACACCGGTGATCCTTGCCGCAGCGCCCGTTCCTTCGGTCAGCAGGCGCGTAATAGTGGTATTGAACTGGAAATTGACGCCGGCTTCCTGCGCTTTCTGCGCCAGGCCTGTCGTGAACTTGTAGATGTCGCCCGATTCGTCGGTGGCCGTAAAGTCGCCGCCGACGATCTTGTCGCGCATGCGCGCCAGCGCCGGTTCGATCCGGACCACGGCATCGGCGTCGATCGAATCGCGCTGGCAGCCCAGGTCACGCATGAGCTTGGCAGCCGGCAGCGATTCTTCGAAATCCTTTTGATTGGTGTAGAAGTGAAGGATGCCGCGCGTCAGGCAATCGTAATCGACGCCGGTTTCGGCGCGGACCGACTGCAGGGTCTGCCGGCTGTATTCGGCAATGGCGACGATCTGGCGGATGTTGTAGGCGGTGCGGCCCGGCGTGCACTCGCGCAAGAAGTGCATGCCCCATTTCCATTGCAGCCATTCAGGACGGAAGCGATACAGCAGGGGAGCATCTTCCTTGCCGAGCCATTTCAGGACTTTCATTGGAGCGGCAGGATTGGCCCAGGGTTCGGCATGAGATACGGAGATCTGGCAGCCGTTGGCGAAACTGGTTTCTTGCGCAGCACCGGGCTGGCGCTCGATCACGATGACTTCGTGGCCGGCCTTTTGCAGGAACCAGGCCGACGCCGTGCCGATGATGCCCGCGCCTAAAACGATCACTTTCATTCTGACTCTCCGTTGTCCAGCGTGATTTGAATCTTGCTTTCCGATGTCAAGATTGTAGAAAGATTTGCTTTGTTTAGGGAGTCAATCCGGCACCTTGGACATCGACAAATCGACGAAAAAAAGACCGTCGCGTTTGAAAAACAAAATAATTTACGTAATTTTTACGATTTCGAACTTTGCAGGTTTTTCATTTCCAAGCTGACTGCCCGAGTCAGCACGTCCTCCAGGGTTTCCTTCAGGCCGAAGCGCAACTGGCATGCGAGACCATCGACGGCGGTCTGCAAGACATCGGCCAAGCTGTCGCGGATGCGCTGCTCAAGGACGAAATCGACCCGGCCCATCAACTGCTGCAGAACCCGTTCCGCGACTTCGTGCTCGATTCGCTGCAGTGTCGAATCGTCAAACGCCTGGTCCATCTTCAACGGTAGCGCCACGGCCGCGACGTAGGGCGCCGGCTGCAGCACCACCCGGCGCTCCGGGAGGTCGACACCATAGACCGGCGCACCGATGATTTCCGTCAGGACGGGGATACCGCTGTCGCTCTGCTGGCTACTCATTTTTTCTCGGCCTCGAAGTGGGTCAGCGCATACCCGCGCTGCTTGTAGAACTGAAAGCGCTCGCGCCCTGCCTGCGTTTCCCCAGCCTCGCCGGAGACGATCTCGAACATGCGCTCGAAGCGTGCGAACTGGGTTGGCGTGGCGGGTGTGAGATTGATCAGGATCTGGTGGTGCGGCAGGTCTGCCTCATCGTCGTGGGTCAGGACGATGGGCGTGCGTGCCGCAAGACGATCCTGCGCATCGACGTGCGGCAGGAAGTCCAGTTCCGAAAAGCGCCACAGTGCATCGTCTAGCTGCGCCAGCTGCGCGGCATCCTGTACCATCAAGACGATGCGGAAATCGGCGGCGCGGGCCTTGCGTGCGAGGCGGCAGGCATAGGCGATCTTGTCACCGACATTGCTATGGAAATCAATACGGGTCATGTGGCATGGAATACGAATGCAGTCGATCCGACATCATACCGTGACCGCTTCTAAAATCGGAAGCCGGGTGGGGTGGCGCTGTTCGAAGCGGGCGCAGCGGGATTGCCCGGACGGGAGGCTGCACGCTTCGCACGCTCACTTGTTTCCACGTCAGCCGGCACCCTCGCGCTGACAGTTTCGCTGCCTACTGCCGGAGCGGCAGCCTGCGGCGATGGATTACGATAGGACTTGGGCAAGTTGTTGGTGGCGGGATAACCGACTGCCGTGAGGCTGGCATTCCATGCGGCGGAATTGAAGCCGCGCTGACGGTTCTGTCCGATCTGTATTTGTGGCAGCTCGATCTCGCTGGATGCGGCTGCACCCGACACCAGAATGACGTCGGCATTGGTCGTAACGGTCTTTTCTGCAAAGGGAATGCCGCGGGCGGCGAGCAGCGCCCGCCCATCCGTACACGGCGCACAATTGTTGCCGGTGTAAAGCGTCACCGGGCTGGCCGCCGTGACTTGGGCCAGCTCGAAGGGCAGGCCGGTGCTTTCGACCACGCTTCTGCCCAATTGCTTGCGTTCGGTCTTGACCGCGCTGGCTGGGGGTTGATCGCTGTAGGAGATCTTGCCGTCCGCGCTGACTGATTTGTAAAGCTGGGCGTGGACGGTCGTGGCGCAGAACAGGCCCGCCACGATGAAAGCCAGGGAATGTCGGTTCATCAAAGTTCTCCTCATGACACCTTCAGTGTTAGTTGCCACCGCAACGCCCGTCAATTCAAATCAGGTCAGGCCGTCATCCCACCATGACGCAGCAGCGCGTCGATGGTGGGTTCACGGCCGCGGAAGGCCTTGAAGGACTCGATCGCCGCACGCGAGCCTCCCACTGCCAGGATCTCGTCGAGGAAGCGCCGGCCTGCCGACGCATACGCGAGCGCACCGGCTTCCTCGAAGGCGCCATACGCATCGGCGGACAGCACCTCGGCCCACTTGTAACTGTAGTAGCCGGCCGCATAGCCGCCTGCAAAGATATGGCCGAACGAATGCTGGAAACGATTGCATGCCGGCGGCATCAGCACTGCGACCTCGCTGCGGATGCGGTTGATCAGGTCCTGAACCGAGCTGCCGTTCTGCTCGATGTGATCGTAATGCAGATGCATGTCGAACAACGAGAATTCGACCTGACGCAGGGTCTGCATGCCGGACTGGAAGTTCTTGGCAGCGATCATCTTGTCGAACAGATCACGTGGCAGCGGCAGGCCGGTGTCGACGTGCGCTGTCATGTCCTGCAACACGTTCCATTCCCAGCAAAAATTCTCCATGAACTGGGATGGCAATTCGACCGCATCCCACTCGACGCCGGAAATGCCCGAGACGCTCAATTCATCGACGCGGGTGAGCATGTGGTGCAGACCGTGGCCGAATTCATGGAACAGGGTGATGACGTCGTCGTGGGTCAGCAGCGCCGGCTTTTTCATGCCATCGACCACCGCCGGCGCCATAAAATTGCAGGTCAGGTACGCGACCGGTGTCTGGATGCGTCCGACTTTAGCGCGCCGGCCGCGCGCGTCGTCCATCCAGGCCCCGCCGCGCTTGCCGTTTCGCGCATACAGGTCGAGATAGAACTGGCCGATCAGTTCGCCCTGCTGCTCGATGCGGAAGAACTGCACGTCCGGATGCCAGGTCGATGCCGCGTCCGAGCGAATTTGTACCGAAAAGAGATGTTCGATCAGCTTGAACAGTCCGGCCACCACTTTCGGCTCCGGGAAGTACTGCTTGAGCTCCTGCTCCGAAAACGCATAGCGCTGCTCGCGCAATTTTTCGGAGGCGTAGCTGATGTCCCATGACTCGAGGCGATCGAGATCGAGCTCGGCTTTTGCAAAAGCCTGCAACTCGGCCAGGTCCTTTTCCGCATGCGGACGCGCACGGCGCGCCAGGTCATGCAGGAAAGCGATCACTTCGTCGGGTGTTTCGGCCATCTTCGGCACCAGCGAGACTTCGGCGAAACTGCGGTAGCCCAGCAGGCGCGCTTCTTCAGTGCGCAGCGCCAGTAGGGTATCGATGTTGGCCGAGTTGTCCCAGTTTGGATTGGCGCCGAGTTCGGATGCCTTGGTGCTGCTGGCGCGGTAGATCGTCTCGCGCAGCGCGCGGTCGTCGGCGTACTGCAGCAGCGGGAAGTAGGACGGGAAGTGCAGGGTGAACTTGTAGCCGGGCTTGTCTTCCGCGACCGCAGCGGCGCGGGCGGCTGCCCTGACATCATCGGGGAGGCCGGCCAGGCGGGCTTCATCCTCGATCAGCAATGCGTAGGCGTTGGTCGCATCGAGCACGTTTTCCGAGAACCGCGTGGCGATCGCCGCCTGCTGTTTCTGGATCTCGGCGAAGCGCGGCTTGTCAGTGTCGGACAGCTCGGCGCCACCCAGGCGGAAATCGCGCATGGCGTTGTCGACGATGCGCTGACGGGCCGGCGCCAGGTCGGCAAAGCCGACACCGTCCTTGAGCGCCTTGTATTTGGCAT
Source organism: Herminiimonas sp. (assembly GCA_014376645.1). GTDB lineage: Bacteria > Pseudomonadota > Gammaproteobacteria > Burkholderiales > Burkholderiaceae_D > JANXSS01. The sequence continues at coordinate 18,256 of JACMRD010000229.1, forward strand.
ACAGCGCCAGGTTCTGCCCGAGCGCGGCCCAGAATTCGGTGACCTTCGGCAGACTCTCGTTGTAGGCCGCGCGCAGCTCCGGCGTGTCGACCACTGCGTTCAGGTGGCCGACGATGCCCCAGGCGCGCCCGAGGCGTTCGGTCGACTCTTCCAGCGGCTCGACGAAATTTTCCCAGGTAACTTGGCTCTGCGGGCCTTCCAGACGCGCCACGACGGCGCGGTTTTCTTCCAGAAGGACCTCGATGGCCGGCGCCACATGCTCCGGCGTGATCGCCTCGAAGCGCGGCAGGCTGGAGAAATCCAGCAAGGGGTTCAACGGGGTTGTTTCGGTTGCTGTTGCGGTTGCCAAGTTCGTCATGCGTGTCCAATGGGTTGTTGTGCGTTGGCCGTGCGTTCGGCCGCCTCGATCGTATTTACCAGCAACATCGTGATGGTCATGGGGCCGACGCCGCCCGGTACCGGGGTAAGCCAGCCGGCAACCTCCTTGACGGGCTCGGCATCCACGTCGCCGCACAGCTTGCCGGCGTCGTCCCGGTTCATGCCGACATCGATGACGATCGCGCCCGGCTTGACCATGTCGGCGGTCAGCGTGTTGCGGTGACCGACTGCGGCCACCACCACGTCGGCCTGGCGGGTGAACCTGCCGAGGTCCGGCGTGCTGCTATGACAGATGGTGACGGTCGCATTGGCCTGCAAGAGCAGCAATGCCATCGGTTTGCCAACCGTGTTGCTCCGGCCGATGACGACTGCGTGCTTGCCCTTGAGGTCGACGCCGGTGCTTTCGATCAGCTTCATGCAGCCGTACGGCGTGCAGGGTCGGAATCCCGGCGAGCCGGTCAGCAGTTCGCCGGCGCTCATGACTGAATAACCGTCGACATCCTTGCTGGTGGCGATGGCAGCGATGACCTGAATCGGATCGATGTGGCGCGGCAGCGGCATCTGCACCAGGATGCCGTGGATCTGCGGGTCGGCATTCAAGCGCGCGACGTGCTGCAGCAGGTCGGCCTGCGACAGCGTGGCCGGGTAGGTTTCGAGCACCGAACGGACGCCGGTATCGGCGCAAGCCTTGACCTTGTTGCGCACGTAGACCTGGCTGGCAGGGTCCTCGCCGACGAGGACGACGGCCAAGCCAGGCTGGCAATTGCGGCTGGTCAAACTTGTTGCTCGGCGGGCGATATCGGTCCTTAATTCCTGCGAAAGTTGGGTACCGCTGATAAGTTTGGCAGGCATGGTCGCGGATGGAAGCATTGAAACCGTCGATTATAAAGCGAGCTGTCACCGGCGGCAGGCCTGGAAGCCCAGGCTAGCGCAGATTGCCCGAAATTGCGCCGTGACAGTGCCATTCAACCGATTCGCCCGAATTGTCGTGCCGTAGAAAAATTATGCTGTTTTGCAGCATATTCTCATATTATGAAATCAAATCTCGTAATTTGAAAATAGACAAAACAGCTGGTAAAATTCGATCCGAGATCGTTTTCACCACATTTTCTGTTGCAGAATGCCTCACACCGTTGGTAATCGGGATAGGCGAGTCGAGTGCATCCAGTGCACCTCAAACCCAGGAGAAACAGTATGTCAGCCCAGCTCGACGAAGTACTGGCGCAAGCCGCCAAGGACCCCGATGTCATTGAAACCCAGGAGTGGCTCGACGCCCTCGAAGCGGTCATCCAGAACGAGGGTCCAGAGCGGGCCCATTACCTGATGGAGCGCATGGTCGACCTGGCGCGCCGCCGCGGCGCCCATATCCCGTTTTCCAGCAATACCGCGTACGTCAACACCATTCCCGCCGATCTCGGCGCCCACTGTCCCGGCAATCTCGAATTCGAAGAGCGGCTGCGCTCCTGGATGCGCTGGAATGCCATGGCCATGGTGGTCAAGACCAACCGCGCCGATGGCGATCTGGGCGGCCATATTTCCAGCTTCGCTTCGCTGGCCAACATGCTCGGCATCGGCTTCAATCATTTCTGGCATGCGCCAACCGCCGATCATGGCGGTGACCTGCTCTACATCCAGGGCCATTCTTCGCCCGGCATCTATGCCCGTTCGTACCTCGAAGGCCGGCTGACCGAAGAGCAGATGCTCAATTTCCGCCGCGAAGTCGACGGCAAGGGTCTGTCTTCCTATCCGCATCCGAAACTGATGCCGGATTACTGGCAGTTCCCCACCGTATCGATGGGTCTGGGACCGCTGATGGCGATCTACCAGGCGCGCTTCCTGAAGTACCTGCATGCACGCAGCATCGCCAAGACTGACAACCGCAAGGTCTGGGTCTTCTGCGGTGATGGCGAGATGGATGAGCCGGAATCGATGGGCGCCATCGGCATGGCCGGGCGCGAAAACCTGGACAACCTGGTCATGGTGGTGAACTGCAACCTGCAGCGCCTCGACGGACCGGTGCGCGGCAACGGCAAGATCATCCAGGAACTGGAAGCCGATTTCCGCGGCGCAGGATGGAACGTCGTCAAGGTCATCTGGGGACCGGGCTGGGACGAATTGCTGGCCAAGGACAAGGAAGGCATCCTGCAGCGCGTGATGATGGAAACCGTCGACGGCGAATATCAGAACTATAAGGCCAAGGATGGCGCCTACGTGCGCAAGCATTTCTTCGGCAAGCATCCGAAGCTGCTCGAGATGGTCGCCAACATGACCGACGGGGATATCTGGCGCCTGACACGCGGTGGTCATGATCCGCACAAGATCTACGCCGCCTTCAAGGTCGCGCAGGAAAACAAGGGCCAGCCGACCTGCCTGCTGGTCAAAACTGTCAAGGGCTTCGGCATGGGCAAGTCCGGCGAGGCGCGCAACACCGCGCACCAGACCAAGAAACTCGACGATGAAGCGATCCGCGAAATGCGCGACCGGTTCGCCATTCCGGTACCCGACGATCAGCTGGCCGACGTGCCGTTCTTCAAGCCGGCCGACGATTCGCCAGAGATGATCTATCTGCACGAGCGGCGCAAGGCGCTGGGCGGCTACCTGCCGCAGCGTCGCCGGCAAGCTGACGAAACCCTGCCGGTTCCCGCGCTGTCCGCCTTCAAGGCGGTGCTGGACCCGACCGCCGAAGGGCGTGAAATTTCGACCACGCAAGCCTATGTGCGAATCATCTCGATCCTGCTGCGCGATCCTGCACTCGGTCCACGCGTGGTGCCGATTCTGGTCGATGAGGCCCGCACCTTCGGCATGGAAGGCCTGTTCCGCCAGATCGGCATTTTCAACCAGCAGGGTCAGCTGTACGAGCCGGTCGACAAGGACCAGGTCAGCTACTACCGCGAAGACAAGGCCGGGCAGATTCTGCAGGAAGGCATCAACGAAGCCGGCGCGATGAGTTCCTGGATCGCCGCGGCGACTTCGTATTCGACCAACAACCGGATCATGGTGCCGTTCTACACGTTCTACTCGATGTTCGGCCTGCAGCGCATCGGCGACCTGGCCTGGGCTGCCGGCGACATGCGTTCACGCGGCTTCCTGCTGGGCGGCACCGCCGGGCGGACCACGCTGAACGGCGAAGGCCTGCAGCATGAAGATGGCCACAGCCATGTGCTGGCCTCGACGATTCCGAACTGTATTCCCTACGATCCGACCTTCGCGCATGAAGTCGCGGTCATCATGCAGGATGGCTTGAAGCGCATGATCGAGCAGCAGGAAGACGTGTTCTATTACATCACCCTGATGAACGAGAACTATCCGCACCCCGGTCTGAAGGAAGGCCAGGAAGCCGACATCCTGAAGGGCCTGTACCTGCTGCAGCCGGCGGCGACCGAATCGAAGCTGCGGGCGCAGCTGATGGGCTCCGGCACCATCCTGCGCGAAGTGATCGCAGCGGCGCAACTGCTGGCCGATGACTGGGGCGTCGCTGCCGATGTCTGGTCGGCGCCGTCGTTCACGTTGCTGGCGCGGGACGGCCAGGACATCGAGCGCTGGAACATGCTGCATCCGACCCTGACGCCGCGCGCCGCGCACGTCACGCAATCGCTGCAGCCAACCGCCGGCCCGATCGTGGTGTCGACCGACTACATGCGCACGTTCGCCGAACAGGTGCGCGCCTTCATCCCGAAAGGCCGGACCTACAAGGTGCTGGGCACGGATGGATTCGGCCGTTCCGACAGCCGCGCCAAGCTGCGCGAGTTCTTCGAGGTGAATCGTTATTTCGTCACGATCGCGACGCTGAAGGCACTGGCCGAAGAAGGCGCGATCGAGGCATCCGTGGTCGCCGACGCGATTGCAAAATACGGCATCAATCCAGAAAAAATCAATCCGGTCACCTTGTAATCGGTCACCACGTACATAGCGGAGCGCACAATGAGCATGGTTGAAGTCAAGGTACCCGATATCGGCGATTTCAAGGAAGTCGAAGTCATCGAACTGCTGGTCAAGGTCGGCGACGCGGTCAAGGTCGACCAGTCACTGATCACCGTCGAATCCGACAAGGCCAGCATGGAAATCCCGTCGAGCCAGGCGGGCGTCGTCAAGGAAATCAAGGTCAAGGTCGGTGACAAGGTCGCCGAAGGGTCGCTGATGCTGATGGTGGAAGCGGAAGGCGCAGCCGGGGCCGCACCAGCTCCGGCCCTGGCATCTGCACCAGCGCCGGTTGCGGCGGTTGCCGCTGCGCCGGTCGCAGTAGCCGCTCCGGCCCCCGCCGCAGCAGCTGCAGCAGCAACACCGGCACCGGCACCGGCACCGGCGCTGACACTGGTCGAATCACGTCCTGCGCAGGCAGCTGTGGCCACCGCTTCAGTTGCGGCCGGCGTCATTCCGCATGCATCGCCGTCGATCCGGAAATTTTCGCGCGAACTCGGCGTTGACCTGGTGCGCGTCACGGGCACCGGTCCGAAAGGCCGCATCACGCATGAAGACGTGCAGAATTACGTCAAGCAGGTGATTTCGGAAACAAGCAACGCCGGCGCGAATGGCGGCAAACCGGCGGCCAAATCCGGCGGCACGGGCGTGGGTCTGGACCTGCTGCCATGGCCGTCGCTGGACTTCTCGAAGTTCGGCGCGACCGAATTGCAGCCGCTGTCGCGCATCAAGAAGATCAGCGGGCCGAACCTGCATCGCAACTGGGTCATGATTCCGCATGTGACCCAGTACGAACAGGCCGATGTCACCGAGCTGGAAGAATTCCGCAAGTCGTCGAATGCGGCGATGGCGAAATCCGGCGTCAAGCTGACCATGCTGGCGTTCGTCATCAAGGCCTGCGTCTCGGCGCTGAAGAAGTACCCCGCGTTCAATGCCTCGCTCGACGCGACCGGTGAGAACCTGATCCTCAAGCAGTTCTACAACATCGGGTTCGCTGCCGATACCCCGAACGGGCTGGTGGTGCCGGTGATTAAGAACGCAGATCAGAAAGGCATTGCCCAGATCGCCCAGGAAATGGGCGAACTGTCGGCGCAGGCCCGTGAAGGCAAGCTCAAGCCGGCCGACATGCAGGGCGCCAGCTTCACGATTTCTTCGCTCGGCGGCATCGGCGGCACTGCCTTCACGCCGATCATCAATGCGCCGGAAGTGGCGATCCTTGGCCTGTCGAAAACGGAAATCAAGCCGGTCTGGGATGGCGCCGCCTTCCAGCCGCGCCTGATGATGCCGCTGTCGCTCTCCTACGATCACCGCGTGGTCGACGGCGCGATGGGCGCGCGTTTCAGCGTGTTTCTGGCCGACGTGCTGGGCGACATGCGCAAGACGTTGCTCTAAGGTGCATTCGATGCACATGCAATCGGGCCAGTCGATGGCGCGGCTGGCCAGTAGTCGCGACGTTTGCAACGCGCTCGGCGATGGTGGCTGCGGTGGCTGCGGTGCCTGCGGTGCCTGCGGTGCCTGCGGTGGCTGCGGAGCGGTCGCGTGACGACCTGCGTGGTGGTCCGCAAGGATAACCAGATTGCGATCGCCGCCGACTCGCTGGTGACGTTCGGCGACACGCGCTTGTCGAATGCTTACGAAGCCAACCTGAAGATCTTTCAGGTCGGCGATTCGTACATCACGCTGGCCGGCACGGCGGCGCATTTTCCGGTGATGCGCAAGCTCCTCACCGAGATGGGCGAAGAATGCCGGCTTAGCAACCGCGAAGAGGTCTTCGCGACCTATAGCCGCGTGCACCAGATTTTGAAAGAGAACTACTTTCTCAACACGAAGGAAGATGAAGACGATCCGTACGAGTCGTCGCAGATCACCTCGCTGGTGGCCAACCCGCACGGTATCTTCGGCATCTATTCGTATCGGGAAGTGTTCAGCTTCGACCGATTCTGGGGTATCGGCAGCGGCCGCAATTTTGCGCTCGGCGCGATGTACGCGGCCTATGACAGTGCGCCAGATGCCCGTGCCATCGCGGAAATCGGTGTGCGCGCTGGCGCCGAATTCGACAAGAGCTCGTCGGCGCCGTTCCAGATCATCAGTGTCGCCATGCAGCCGAACATCGACGTCCCGGCATCACCCGTACGTGCATCACCCCCTGCAGCCGACGACCGGCTGTCAGGCGACCAACCACCACAATGACAGGCTGCCGCCACAGAACGGCAGGTTCAACACGGAGCGCACCGCATGAGCATGATTGAAGTCAAGGTACCGGACATTGGCGATTTCAAGGAAGTCGAAGTGATCGAACTGCTGGTCAAGGTCGGTGACACGATCAAGGCCGACCAGTCGCTGATCACGGTCGAGTCGGACAAGGCCAGCATGGAAATCCCGGCCAGTCATGCCGGTGTCATCCAGGAGCTGAAGGTCAAGATCGGCGACAAGGTTGCCGAAGGCTCCGTGGTACTGGTGCTCGAATCGGCTGACGCTGGTGCGGCGGTGACGGCTGCCGCTGCCGCCACGCCGGCGACTGCGGCTACCCCTTCAGCTTCAGCGGCACCTGCCCCCGCGACTGTCGCCGCGCCAGCACCTGCGGCGGCTACCGCGCCGGGGGCAGCACGCTTCGACGGCCAGGTCGACATCGAATGCGATACGCTGGTGCTGGGCGCTGGCCCAGGCGGCTACACGGCGGCATTCCGGGCTGCCGATCTCGGTCAGAAAGTGGTTCTGATCGAGCGTTACGCAAGTCTTGGCGGCGTCTGCCTCAATGTCGGCTGCATTCCGTCCAAGGCACTGCTGCATGCGGCCAAGGTGATCACGGAAGCCGAGGAAATGGCGCATTTCGGCATCAAGATGTCGGCGCCCGAGATCGATATCGATGCACTGCGTGGCTGGAAAGGCGGCGTCGTCAAGAAGCTGACCGGCGGCCTGAGCGGCCTGGCCAAGGCGCGCAAGGTGCAGGTGGTCCACGGACGCGGCATCTTCAGTTCCCCGAACACGATCACGGTCGAGACCGAAGAGGGCGGCAAGGTGATCGGCTTCAAGAGCGCGATCATCGCCGCCGGTTCGTCGGTGGCGCGCATCCCGGGTTTCCCGGATGACGATCCGCGCGTGATCGATTCGACCGGTGCGCTGGAACTGCGCCAGATTCCGAAGACCATGCTGGTGATCGGCGGTGGCATCATCGGCCTCGAGATGGCCTGCGTGTATGACGCCATGGGCACGAAGATCACGGTGGTGGAATTCGCCGACGGCCTGATTCCCGCCGCTGATCGCGACATCGTCAAGCCGCTGCACAAACGCATCGAGAAGCGCTACGCCGCGATCCATCTCAAGACCAAGGTGACCAAGCTGGAAGCGCAGGCCGACGGCTTGCTGGCGACTTTCGAAAGCGCGGAAGCAGGTGGCACTGCACCGGCGCCACAATTGTTCGACATGGTCCTGGTGGCGGTCGGCCGGCGTCCGAACGGCAAGGGCATCGGCGCGGAAAACGCCGGCGTCACCGTGACCGATCGCGGCTTCATCCCGGTCGACCGCCAGCAGCGCACCAACGTGCCGCACATCTACGCCATTGGCGATATCTGCGGCGATCCGATGCTGGCGCACAAGGCCACCAATGAAGCCAAGGTTGCCGCCGAAGTCATCGCCGGCCACAAGGTCGAGTTCGATCCGATGACGATTCCATCGGTCGCCTACACCGATCCGGAAGTCGCATGGATGGGCCTGACCGAGACCGAGGCCAAGGCCAAGGGCATTCCGTTCGCCAAGGCGAACTTTCCGTGGGCGGCGAGCGGGCGGGCGCTGGCGATGGGCCGCGACGATGGCGTGACCAAGCTGCTCTGGGACCCGGAGACCAAGCGCATCATCGGTGCCGGCATCGTCGGTATCAATGCCGGCGAACTGCTGGCCGAAACCGTGCTGGCGATGGAGATGGGCGCCGACCTGGAAGATCTCGCATTGACGATCCATGCCCATCCGACCTTGTCGGAGACGCCGATGTTCGCCGCCGAGATGGGGCTGGGCGTGATCACCGACCTGTACTTGCCGAAGAAATGAACGCTGGCTGAATTGTGCCGGCGTAAAAAAGCGCTGCCGCCGTCGTCGACGGCGCAGCGCTTTTTTTCATGCGTGACGCGGTTTGTTCTCAGCTTTTCAGGATAGGTGCGGCGCGGTGTCGCGCCCAACCGCGCCCGTATTCCGCCGCAGGCCGCGGGCTGCCGTAGCGATTTTCGAGCGCGCCTGAGCCCGTCGAACGGGGCTCAGTGTCCTAGCTTTTCAAGCACCTCGGACAGCATCCCGATCATCATGTCGATCTCTTGCGTTGTCACTGTCAGTGCCGGCATGAAGCGCAACAGATCCGGGCGGGGCGAATTCAGCAGCAGGCCGACCGGTCCCAGATTGCGCGCGGTCTCCACGATCTTTGGTCCGATGTCGTGACCGAGCTTCAATGCGCGCAGCAGACCCTCGCCGCGTTCGCCGGCCAGTCCGTGCCGCTCGCACAGCATCAGCAGTTGCGACGACAGATAGGCGCCTTTTTCGACGACGCTCTCCATGAAGCCCGGCGCGGTCAGTGCCTCGGTCACGGCGATACCGACGGCTGTCATCAACGGGTTGCCATTATAGGTGCCGCCCTGATCACCCGGCTCGAAGCAGGCGATCTCTTCCCGGCACAGCAGCGCGGCCAGCGGCACGCCGCCGCCGATGCCTTTGCCCAGCGTCATGATGTCCGGCTCCACACCCGACAACTGGTGCGCAAACAGCATGCCGCAGCGGCCCATGCCGCTCTGGACTTCATCGACCATCATCAGGATGCCGTGCTTCTTTGTCAGTTCACGCAGCGCCTGCATGAATTCGCGGGTTGCCGGGATCACGCCGCCTTCACCCTGTACCGGCTCCAGCATGACGCCGATGGTGCGGTCCGTGATCAGCCGCTCGACGCTGGCGATGTCATTGAGGTCGGCTTTCGGAAAACCCTCGACCTGTGGCGCGTACATGATGTCCCAGCCCGGCTTGCCGGAGGCCGACATGGTCGCCAGCGTGCGGCCATGGAAGCTGTGGTCGAAGGTGATGATTTCATAGCGATTCTCGCCGGACGCGTTCTTGTGCATGCGGCCGTACTTGCGCGCCAGCTTGATGGCGCCTTCGTTGGCTTCCGCGCCGCTGTTGGCAAAGAAGACGCGGTCGAAACAGGAGTTCGCCGTCAGCAGCGCAGCCAGACGCAGCGACGGCACGTTGAAGAACGCCGGGGAGGGATTCAACAGTTTTTTCGCCTGCGCGGTCAGCGCATCGGTGATGCACTGCGGCGCGTGGCCGAGGCAATTGACTGCCCAGCCCTGCAGATAGTCGAGGTATTGCTTGCCGGTGTGATCGGTCATGAACATCCCCGCGCCTTCGGTAAAGACGATCGGCGGCCGGTTGGTGATGTACATCAGTGCATCGACTTCGAACTGATTGAATTCCATGGAATGACTCCTGGTAGGGCCAAATACGGGGCCAAAAAAAAGCCACAGGGTTCGCCTGTGGCTGGATGATCATGAAACGATCACGGGCACGGCGTCGGTCGCAAGCGGCACGAGGCGCGGCGTCGAAGGAGTTGTTGTGTCGTATGCATGGAATCGATATTAAGGCGTTTTCCAAAATGCGTCAAAAATTTATTAATGCGCCTACTACAATCTGACTTGCCAGGCGCTCTGGTGCAGACAGTCATTACGTACGGCAGACCCGTGCAGCGACGCTAGCCGGGGTTTGATAGCCACTGTAAGTCTGCTGCGCTTTCAGGCGTCGGGTACATCCGCCTGCGAGGTAAAGGCATCGGCATAAAACTCGTCGGCCGGCAGCCCGCACAGCGTCTCGAAGTCCTGTCTGGCCGAATCGACCACGATCGGCGCGCCGCAGGCGTAGACCTGGTAGCCCGACAGGTCCGGCAAATCTGACATCACCGCCCGGTGGACGAAGCCGGTGCGCCCCTGCCAGGCATCCTCGGGCAGGGCATCCGAGATCACCGGCACGAAACGAAAGCCGGGAATCGTCCGCGCCCATTCCTCGCAGAGGTCTCGCATGTACAGGTCGGATGGCCGGCGTCCGCCCCAATAAAGCCTCATCGGACGTTCGCTCTTGGAATGCACCGCCTGCTCGATGATCGCCTTGACCGGTGCAAAGCCGGTGCCGGAGGCCACCAGCACCATCGGCTTCTTGCTGTCCTCACGCAGGAAGAAGGTGCCGAGCGGCCCTTCGAAGCGCAGGATGTCGCGCTCCTTCATGCCGTTGAACACATGGTCGGTGAACAGGCCGCCTGGCATGTGACGAATGTGCAGGCTGATCTGCTCGTCGACATGCGGCGCGTTCGCCATGCTGTAGCTACGGCGCTTGCCGTCCTTCAGCATGAACTCGATGTACTGGCCGGCGCGATACTGCATTTTTTCCGTGGCGGGAAGCTGCAGCCAGACCACCATCACATCGTCCGTCAGGCGCTCCATGCGGGCCACGCGGGACGGCATTTTACGGACCGGAAAATCACCAACGCCGAGCACCTCGCGCACCGCGATCACCAGGTCCGACTGTGGACGTGCGCAACAGAACAGGGCCATGCCGGCTTCTTCTTCGGCTGCCGGCAGCGCCTTGACCTGGTGCGCGCCGTGGACCACGCTGCCTGATACCAGCTTGCCCTTGCAGCTGGCACACGCGCCGTTCTTGCAACCGTAGGGCAGGCCAACGCCGGCGCGCAGTGCAGCGGCAAGCACGGTGTCGTCCGCTTCACAATCAAATACCCGGCCGCTTGGCTGGACCGTCACCTTAAACGTCATACAATCCCGTCATGAATGCATTTGCAACTGAAAAAAACGATGTGACCGGCGCACCCGTATCGCGATCCATCGCCGCCCGCCGCATCGGCAAGCCACGCCTGCTGATCCTCGGCTGCGGCGATGTTGGCATGCGGCTGCTGCCATTGGTGCGCGACCGCTTCCGCGTGTTCGCGCTGACGAGCCAGCCCGACCGCTGCGCCGCCCTGCGCGACGCCGGCGCGATCCCGGTGGTGGCCGATCTCGACGACGCGCCGACACTGAACCGGCTAGCGCGCCTGTCGCAGCGCATCGTGCATCTGGCACCGCCGCAGTCGGAAGGCATGCTGGACCGCCGGACGCGCCGCCTGACTGGCATTTTACCCGAGGGTGCGCACCTCGTTTATGTCAGCACCAGCGGCGTCTACGGTGACTGCGGCGGTCAGCGCATCGACGAGACCCGCACCGTCGCGCCGCGCAATCCCCGTGCCCGGCGCCGGGTCGACGCCGAACAAGTGTTGCGGGCATGGGCCCGGCGCAGCGGCGGGAGCGTCTCCATCCTCCGCGTGCCGGGCATCTACGCCGGCGACCGCCTGCCGATCGACCGGCTGCAGCGGGGTTCGCCGGCGCTGGTGGCCGAAGAAGACGTCTACACCAACCATATCCATGCCGACGATCTGGCCCGGATCGTCGCGCTGACCCTGTTTCGCGGCTTGCCGGGACGGGTGTATCACGCGGTCGACGACTCCGACATGAAGATGGCCGAGTATTTCGATGCGGTGGCCGATGCGCACGGGATGCAGCGCCCGCCGCGCTTGCCGCGTGGCGAACTGGAGCAAGTGGTCTCGCCGATGCTGCTCTCGTTCATGTCCGAATCGCGCCGGCTGGTCAACGACCGGCTCAAGAACGAACTCGGGATGCGGCTCGATTACCCGACGGTCGGTGACATGCTCGGGCGGATGAAGGCGCGGGCATGAACAGCTTCTGGGAAGACGATGTCATGCTGGAGGCCGACTGCATCGTGGTCGGCGGCGGCCTGATCGGGTTGCTGACGGCATTGGAATGGCGCGATGCGCATCCGGCGGACCGGATCATGCTGCTCGAGCGTGGCTTTCTGCCATCGGGCGCATCGAGCCGCAATGCTGGCTTCGCCTGTTTTGGCAGCCTGACCGAACTGCTGTCGGATATCGATACGGTCGGCATGACGGCGACCGTGGCGCTGGTCGCACAGCGCTGGCATGGCCTGGCGCGACTGCGTGCGCGGCTAGGCGACGACGCCATGGGATTCGAACAATTCGGGGGCTATGAATTGCTGACGGAATCGCAGCTCCCCGCACTGGCGGATCTCGCGGAAATCAACGACGCGCTGCAGCCGCTGCTCGGCGATGCCGTGTTCATCAACGATGCAGCAGGCCTCGCCGCGCGTGGCTTCGGGCCGCAGATTCATGCGCTGGTGGCGAACCGGTTCGAGGGCCAGGTCCACTCCGGCAAGCTGATGCGTTCACTGGCATTGCTGGCAGGCGCGCAGGGCATCGAGATCCACACCGGCGCAACCGTCGAGGCGATCGAGGATGGCGTCGATCAGGTCAGCGTCCGCATTGCTGCGGTCGGCCACGCGGAAGGGCGGGTCTGCCGCGCCGGCAAGGTCGCGCTCTGCACCAACGCCCTGATCGGCAGTCTCGCGCCGCAGCTCGGCATCGAACCGGCGCGGGGCCAGGTGCTGGTGACCGAGCCGATCCCGGATCTGGCATGGCGCGGCTGCCATCATTTCGACGAAGGCTTCTATTACTTTCGGAATGTGGGTAACCGCATCCTGCTCGGCGGCGGGCGCAACCGCGATTTTCAGGGGGAGCGCACGACCGAGATCGCCGTCACGGCGCCGATCCAGGAGGTCCTGCAGCTGATGCTGGAAAAAATCATCCTGCCCGATCGTACCGTCGCTGTTACGCACCGCTGGGCCGGGCTGATGGGCTTCACCGTTGACAAGCAACCTGTGGTGCAAAAGCTCTCGCCGCATGTCGCGGTCGGCTTCGGCTGCAACGGCATGGGTGTGGCGCTCGGCGCCGAGATCGCTACGCGCACGGCGGCACTGCTGGCCTGAACCAGCGCCTGAAATTCACCGGACAATCGTGCCCACGAACGTGGGTACAACACGAAAGCACGCATGACCTACGAAGAATTTCTGGATGAAGTAACGACCCTGCTGACCGAGCTCTACGACCTCGACGACGCGGCCGCGATCAAGCTGGTGGTGGATGCGCAGGAGGCAGAATTCTTCAGCCTGCATGACGATCTGCCGGCCATGTGCACGCCGGAGCAGGCGAAGCTGGATGCGGTCACGCTGTTCGAGCAGAAGCAGAACAAGCAGCGCACCCAGGCCAAGCAGCAGCAACGGCAGCAGCAGCGGACGATCGCCAAGAAAGCCGGAAAGCCCTCAGGTAAGTGAGGCCGTCACCTTCAGAATCTCATCTGACGTCGTCACGCCGTCGATGATCTTCAGGGCGCCGGCGATGCGCAACGGCTTCATGCCGTCGGCGATGCTCTGGCGGTGCAGGGCATGGATGTCGCAGTCGTTGCGGATCAGCTTTGAGAATGGCTGCGAGATCGTCAGCAGTTCATACAGTCCGGTACGGCCGCGGAATCCGGTCTGCCGGCATTCCGGACAACCGACCGGCTGATAGACCACTTCCGGCTGGGCGATGTCCCAGCCCTCGGTCAGGGTCTTCCAGAGCGCCTCGCTCATCTCGCCGCCCGGCGCCTTGCAATGGGTGCAGAGCGTGCGCACCAGGCGTTGCGCCATGATGCCCACCAAGGTCGATTCGAGCAGGTAGTACGGCACGCCCAGCTCAAGCAGCCGCATCACCGCCGACGGCGCATCGTTGGTGTGCAGCGTCGACAGCACCAGGTGGCCGGTCAGTGCTGCCTGTACCGCCATCTCCGCGGTCTCCAGATCGCGGATCTCGCCGACCATGATGATGTCGGGGTCCTGGCGCATCAGCGCCCGCACGCCATCAGCGAAGCTCAAGTCGATGCCGTGCGATACCTGCATCTGGTTGAAGGCCGGTTCGACCATTTCGATCGGGTCTTCGACCGTGCAGACATTGACTTCCGACGTCGCCAGCGCCTTGAGCGTCGTGTAAAGCGTGGTGGTCTTGCCGGAGCCGGTCGGGCCGGTCACCAGGATGATGCCGTGCGGACGGCTGGTCAGCCCATCCCAGCGCACGGCATCGAGCGGCGGAAAGCCCAGCTCCGGCAGCGTCTTGACGACTACCTCCGGATCGAAGATGCGCATCACGAGTTTTTCGCCGAAAGCCGTTGGCAAGGTCGACAGCCGCAGCTCGACTTCCTGGCCGCCGGCGGTGCGGGTCTTGATGCGGCCATCGAGCGGCCGGCGTTTTTCGATCACGTCCATCCGCCCCAGCAGCTTGATGCGGGCGGTCATGGCAATCATCACGACTGCAGGCACCTGGTACACCTGGTGCAGGATGCCGTCGATGCGGAAGCGGATCGAGCCGAAGTCGCGTTTCGGCTCGAGATGGATGTCCGAGGCGCGCTGGTCGAACGCGTACTGCCACAGCCAATCGACGATGTTGACGATGTGCTGGTCGTTGGCGTCGACCTGCTTGTTGCTCTTGCCCAGCTCGACGAGTTGTTCGAAATTATTGCGTAGAGCCAGATCCTGCCCGGTGGACTTGTTGGCGCCCTTGATCGACTTCGCCAGTGCAAAGAACTGCACCGTGTATTGTGCGATGTCGATCGGGTTGGCGATCACCAGCTTGATCGAGCGCCGCGAAATCTTGGCAATCTCGGCTTCCCAGTCGGTCTGGTACGGATCGGCGGTGGCGATCACGAGTTCGGTCTGCGTGATGTCGAGCGGCAGGATCGAGAAGCGGGACGCATAGGCCGCCGACATGATGTCGGCTACCCGGGTGAAGTCGACCTTCAGGGGATCGATGCGATAGAACGGCAGGTTGACCTTCGCCGCGAACCATTCGGTGAGCCACTCGATGGTGAGCTGGCGGTGTGGCGCGTCGTGCGTCTGCAGCTTGCACTGCGCGACCGCCAGCAGCGGATGCAGGCCAGCCTTGCCATGCTTGCGGAAGTCCATCGCGCGGTTGTAGTGCGCCTTGACTTCGCTGCGTTCGAGGATGCCGTCACTCATCAGCCAGCTGAACACATGCTGCAGATCGAGCGACTTCGGTTGGCTTTGCGTGGCGGTATGCGACATGGCGGGCATCGGTCCGGGTTTGCAGGAAAAGGCGCAGGGAATGCGTAGTTCCACAGCCTAACAGGCCGCGTTATGTTCCGTGAGACAACAAGCTGAACATTGATCGCAAAGGCTTATTTTTTCTTTAACTGTGTTGGAAAACCGTCGCCGTCATGCCATTCCTTGAGGCCGTTGACCCAGGATTTTGCGGGTAATCTGGTCGCGGCCGCAATGTCGGCGGCGCGTGCGTGCAGCAGCGCGAAGTCGAGCGCCTGCGGCTTGGCGAAGGCCAGGGCGATCACGTTCCCGTCATGTACCTCGGGCAGGCAGATGATCTCGGGGAAGGCATGCCGCATCGCCTTCAGGTTCTTGACGTAGCTCGGATGGTCGCCGAACAGGTTGATCGTCATGACGCCGCCGGGTGTCAGGCAACCGGCGCAGGCGGCATAGAATTCGGGTGTGTCCAGCACCGGGCCGCGCGCGGTCGCGTCGTACAGGTCGACCTGCAGGATGTCGACGCTGCGGCGATTCTCTGGCGCGGTGACGAAGTCCATCGCATCCATCTCGAGCACCTGCAACCGGTCGTCGTTGGCCGGCAGCTTGAACATCGATTCGCAGATCTGCACCACCGAGGGATTGAGTTCGATCGCGGTGACCAGCGCGTCGGGAAACTGGCGATAGCAGAATTTCGTCAGCGCCGCCGTGCCCAGCCCAAGCTGCACGATGTGCTGTGGCGCGTCCGCAAACAGCATCCACGCCATCATCTGCTGCGCGTATTCGAGTTCGAGCCAGTCCGGTTTTCGCAGCCGCATCGCGCCTTGCACCCACTCGGTACCGAAATGCAGATAGCGCACGCCATCCATTTCCGACAGCGTGACCGGTGCGAATCTGGGTTTGCGCGGGGGCTTGGCGACGGGTGCGTCGTCGGCGTCGTGCCGGTTGCGGCCAGGTCCGGTCTTGCGGTTGGCTTGCGCCTCGATGGATTTGCGTTTGATGAGCATGCGAGCATCTTACCGGAGGGGTGGGGTGCATGTGGCATTCGTGCCGGTAGTGACCGGCGCATTTATACTTTGCTGCGGCGAACTGGTCCGGATGCTGATTGCGCCACGCTTGCATCGACCAAAAAACAAAAAGGAAAGACATGAAAATTGCGATCCTAGGCGCCGGCTCCATCGGCTGCTACATCGGTGGCGCGCTGCTTGCCGCCGGCACCGACGTGATCCTGATCGGTCGGTCCCGGATGCAGCAGAGGCTGCGCGACTTCGGCCTGATTCTGACCGATTCAAGTGCCGAGCGGGTGGTGCATCCGCCGGGCAGCGTGCCCTTCACCGACGATCCTGCCGCGCTTTCCGGAGCCGGTCTGATCCTGGTGAGCGTCAAGAGCGCCGATACCGATGCGGCGGCGGCCCTGATCGCGGCGCACGCGGGATCAGGAGCGCTGGTGGTCAGCCTGCAGAATGGCGTCGGCAATGTCACCCGCCTTCGCGCCGCCCTGCCGCAGCACACGGTACTGGCCGGGATGGTACCGTTCAACGTCGTCCAGCTCGACGGTGGCCGGCTGCATCGCGGCACCGCCGGCGAAGTGATGGTCGAGACGGCGGCAGCGCTCGCGCCCTGGTTGCCGCTGTTCGCGGCGGCGCGCATGCCATTGATCCAGCAGGCCGATTTCGAATCGATCCAGTGGGGCAAGCTGCTCATCAACCTGAACAATGCGATCAATGCCTTGTCCGGCGTGCCGCTGAAGACGCAGTTTTCGCAGCGCGGTTATCGGCGATGCCTCGCTGCGCTGATCGACGAAGGGCGGGCGGTGCTGGAGGCGGCCGGCATCCATCCGGCCAAGGTGGTCAAGCTCGGTCCGCGCATGCTGCCGCTGGTGCTGCGCTTGCCGAACGCACTCTTTGCCCGGGTCGCCGCACCGATGCTGCGGATCGATCCGGAAGCGCGGTCTTCGATGTGGGAAGACCTGGAAGCCGGCCGGCGCACCGAAGTCGATTATCTGAACGGCGCAATCGTCACCCTGGCAGCAACGATCGGCCGCAGTGCGCCATGCAATGCACGCATCGTGGCACTGGTGCGCGCGGCGGAG
>JACMRD010000230.1 GCA_014376645.1 Herminiimonas sp.
CTGACGAATGACAGGAGAGTGCAGTGATCGACAAGATCTGGCCGTCGTTGCAAGAGGCCGTGGCCGACATCCAGGATGGCGCCACCGTGATGATCGGTGGCTTCGGCAACGCCGGCATGCCATCGGCGTTGGTCGATGCACTGATCGCGCAGGGCGCGCGCAACCTGACCATCGTGAACAACAACGCCGGCAACGGCGACACCGGCCTGGCGGCGCTGTTGAAAGCCGGACAGGTCGCCAAGATCATCTGCTCCTTTCCGCGCCAGACCGATTCCCACGTCTTCGACGCGCTCTATCGCTCCGGTGAGATCGAACTCGAACTGACACCACAGGGCAATCTGGCCGAACGGATTCGGGCAGCGGGCGCCGGCATCGGCGGTTTTTTTTCGCCGACCGGATATGGCACGCTGCTGGCCGAGGGCAAGGAGACGCGCCTGATCGACGGCCGCCATCATGTGCTGGAGATGCCGATCCATGCCGACTTCGCGTTCATCAAGGCGCTGCACGGGGACCGCTGGGGCAATCTGGTGTACCGCAAGGCAGCCCGCAACTTCGGTCCGATCATGGCGATGGCGGCAACATGCACGATTGCCCAAGTCGACCGCGTGGTCGGTCTGGGTGAGCTCGATCCGGAAGTGATCGTCACGCCCGGCATTTTCGTGCACCGCGTCGTGCTCGGCGCAACCAGCCAGGACCAGCGACCATGACCGCCATCCCTTTGAATCTGCAACGTCGCAGCCGCGACCAGATCGCCGCGCGTGTGGCGCAGGACATCGCCGAGGGCGATTATGTCAACCTCGGTATCGGCCTGCCGACGCTGGTGGCGAACCATCTGCCGCCGGGCAAGGAAATTTTTCTCCACAGCGAAAACGGCATCCTCGGCATGGGGCCGTCGCCGGCGCCCGGCCAGGAAGACTGGGACCTGATCAATGCCGGCAAACAGCCGGTGACGCTGCTGCAGGGAGGCTCGTATTTCCACCATGGCGACTCGTTCGCGATGATGCGCGGTGGCCATCTCGACATCTGCGTGCTCGGCGCCTTCCAGGTATCGGTCACTGGTGACCTGGCGAACTGGCACACCGGTGCGCCGGATGCCATCCCGGCCGTGGGCGGCGCGATGGATCTGGCCATCGGCGCAAAAAAAGTCTTCGTCATGATGGAGCACCAGACCAAGAGCGGCGAGAGCAAGGTGGTGGAGCGCTGTACCTATCCGCTGACCGGTCTCGGCTGCGTCAGTCGCATCTACACCGATCTTGCCGTTCTCGACGTGACGGACCACGGATTGGTGGTGCGGGAAATGATCGACGGCCTGAGCCTCGATGCACTGCAGGCGCTCACCGGCGTGCCGCTGCACTTGCCTGACTGATATAAAAACAAGGAGACACCACCATGAACCATGCCTTTATCTGTGACGCCATCCGTACCCCCATCGGCCGCTTCGGCGGAGCCCTGAAGGATGTGCGGGCCGACGATCTCGGTGCGATCCCGCTGCGTGCCCTGATGGCGCGCAATCCGCAGGTCGACTGGACCGCCGTGCAGGACGTGATCTACGGCTGCGCCAACCAGGCCGGCGAAGACAACCGCAACGTGGCGCGCATGTCGGCGCTGCTGGCCGGCCTGCCGGAGCAGGTGCCGGGCGCGACCGTCAATCGCCTGTGCGGCTCCGGCATGGATGCGGTCGGGATCGCCGCGCGTGCGATCAAGTCCGGCGAATGCAACCTGATGCTCGCCGGTGGCGTCGAATCGATGACCCGCGCACCGTTCGTCATGGGCAAGGCCGACAGCGCCTTCTCGCGCAATGCCACCATCTTCGACACCACGATCGGCTGGCGCTTCATCAATCCGCTGATGAAGCAGCAGTACGGCGTGGACGCCATGCCGCAGACCGCCGAAAATGTCGCCGACGATTACCACGTCAGCCGCGCTGACCAGGACCTGTTCGCCGTGGCCAGCCAGAACAAGGCCGCGGCAGCACAAGCCAACGGCACCCTGGCGCAGGAAATCACGGCGGACATCATCGCCCAGAAAAAAGGCGATCCGTTGACCGTGTCGCAGGACGAGCATCCGCGCGCCACCAGCGTCGAGGCGCTGGCCAGGCTCAAGGGCGTGGTCCGTCCCGACGGTAGCGTCACCGCCGGCAATGCCTCCGGAGTCAACGACGGCGCTTGCGCCTTGCTGCTGGCCGACGAAGCCAGTGCCACGCGCTTCGGCCTGACGCCGAAGGCGCGCATCGTCGGCATGGCCACCGCCGGCGTGGCGCCGCGCGTCATGGGCATCGGCCCGGCGCCGGCCACGCAGAAACTGCTGGCGCAACTCGGCATGACGGTCGATCAGATGGATGTGATCGAGCTGAACGAAGCCTTCGCCGCGCAGGGCCTGGCGGTCATGCGCATGCTTGGCCTGCGCGACGACGATCCGCGCGTCAATCCGAACGGCGGCGCAATCGCGCTCGGCCATCCGCTGGGCATGAGCGGTGCGCGCCTGGTGACTACTGCGATGTACCAGTTGCACCGCACCGGTGGGCGTTATGCGCTGTGCACGATGTGCATCGGCGTCGGGCAGGGCATCGCCATGGTCATCGAACGCGTCTGATCCGAAAGAGTCGCCATGCCTAAGTTGCCGCAATACCGGCGTCCGCTGGCCGGTACCCAGCCTGAATACCTGTCGCCGGCGTACGAGTCGACCCGCATCCGCTCGCCGTCGCAACCGCTGATCATCCTGCCGCAGACCCTGTCGGAACTGACCGGGCCGGTGTTCGGCCACGGCCACGTCAAGGTTGGCGACAGCGACCTGACGCGCCAGCATGCCGGCGCGCCGCAGGGCGAACGGATGGTGCTTGGCGGGCGCGTGCTCGACGATGGCGGTCGGCCGGTCGCCAATACGATCATCGAACTGTGGCAATGCAATGCCGCCGGGCGCTACCAGCACAAGAAGGACCTGCACGATGCGCCGCTGGACCCGAATTTTTCGGGCGCTGGCCGGACCATGACCGATGCGCACGGCAATTACCAGTTCATCACGATCAAGCCCGGCGCCTACCCGTGGGGCAACCACTTCAACGCCTGGCGTCCGGCGCACATTCACCTGTCGCTGTTCGGCCCGGCCTTCGTCACACGGCTGGTGACGCAACTGTATTTTCCGGGCGACCCGCTGCTGGCGTTCGACCCGATCTTCAACAGCACGGCCGACGAGAAGGCGCGCCAGCGACTGGTCGCCACCTTTGACTGGGAGCGCACGGTGCCCGGTACTGCCCTCGGTTACCGCTTCGACATCATCCTGCGCGGACGTGACGCCACCCCGATGGAGAACTGAGATGAGCCTGCAAATGACCGCTTCCCAAACCGTTGGGCCGTTCCTGCACATCGGCTTCGATGGCACGTACGTCAGCGATCTGACGGCTGCTGCCGGCGCCAGCCTGGCCGGAGAACGCATCGTGATCGAAGGCTGCGTCACCGACGGCACCGGCGGCACGGTCCCGGACGGCCTGATCGAGATATGGCAAGCCAATGCGCAGGGCCGCTACGCCCATCCCGACGATACGCGCGCGCTGCCGCTCGACGCTGGCTTCACGGGTTTCGGCCGGGTCGCCACCGACGAGCAAGGGCGGTTCCGGTTCGTCACGATCAAGCCCGGCAGGGTGCCGGACGCCAGCGGCGCCTTGCAGGCGCCGCACATCATGGTGTCGGTCTTCATGCGTGGCCTGATCAAGCGGCTGGCCACGCGGATCTATTTTCCTGACGATCCCGCCAATGCCGAAGATGGCGTGCTGGCCCGAATTCCGGCGGCGCGGCGCGCGACGCTCATCGCCTGTGCCGTCGCCGGTCAGGCAGGCGCCCTGAACTGGAACGTAGTGGTGCAGGGCAGCGCAGGAAACGCGGATGAAACCGTGTTCTTCGACCTGTGATCTCCCCCGGTAATCGCGCCGCCTTGCCAACGAGAGCGGCAGCGTCCGGCCTGGCCGGAGCGATGACGTCGAGCCCGCCGATGCTGGCGATCTTCGGCGATGCGCAACGGGTGCAACGCATGCTCGATGTGGAGTCGGCCCTGGCCCGCTCGCAAGCGCAGTGTGGTGTCATTCCCGCCAGCGCCGCCGTCATCATCGCGTCGCTGTGCGATGCCGATCACATCGATTTCGTGAGTCTAGGTGAAGCTGCCGCCAACGCTGGCAACCTGGCCATTCCGCTGGTGGTGCAATTGACTGCACTGGTGGCCGCACGGGACACCGAGGCGGCCAAGTTTGTGCACTGGGGCGCCACCAGTCAGGACATCATCGACACCGGCCTGATGCTGCAGCTGCGCGATGCCCTCCTGGTGATCGACACCGATTTGGCGGCGCTCAACGCGGCGCTGGCCGGGCTGGCCCGCGAACACCGGCATACCGTCATGATCGGGCGCACCTGGATGCAGCACGCCTTGCCGATCACCTTCGGCCTGAAGGCGGCCGGCTGGCTCGATGCGATGCTGCGTCATCGCACCCGCCTGGCGACCTTGCAGGGCGCGTCGCTGGCCTTGCAGTTCGGTGGCGCCGCCGGCACCCTGGCCAGTCTGGGCCCGGAAGCCGGGCCGGTCGCTGCCGTACTGGCGCGCACGCTCGACTTGCCGCTGCCCGATCTGCCGTGGCATGCGCAGCGCGACCGGGTCGCCGAGGTGGCCAGCACGATCGGTACGCTGGTCGGCAGCCTGGGCAAGATGGCGCGTGACATTTCGTTGTTGACGCAGACTGAAATCGCGGAATTGACCGAACCCGCCGCCAGCGGTCGCGGCGGGTCGTCAGCCATGCCGCACAAGCGCAATCCGGTCGGCTGCGCCGTTGCCCTGGCAGCAGCCGTGCGGGTGCCGCCGCTGGTGGCGACCATGCTCGTGGCGATGGTGCAGGAACACGAACGCGCGCTCGGCGGCTGGCAGGCCGAGTGGGAGACGCTGCCGCTGATCCTGCAGCTGTCCAGCGGCGCTCTGGAGCAGATGCGGGTGGTGGCCGCCGGCCTGGTGGTCGACCGGGAGCGGATGCGCAGCAACCTCGACGCGACCCACGGGCTGGTCTTCGCCGAAGCGGTCAGCATGGCACTGGCCGAGCGCATCGGCCGAACGGCGGCCCACGCGCTGGTCGAGGAAGCCTGCCGGCGCGCCGTCGCCACCGGCATTCCGCTGCGCACCACGCTGGCGGTCGATGCCGTGCGCGACCCATCGGCAACCGGTGCGCTCGGCAGCGAACAACTCGACAGCCTGTTCGATCCGCAGGGCTACATCGGTCAGTCCGCCGCCATGGTCGACCGGGTCCTGCATACCTATCAAGCCGGGCTGCCTGGACAGCCCGGCGCATCATCGAAGGATTAACCATCATGGCCTTTCTGGATACGGCGCAGGTGCGCCTGCATTACCAGCTCGACGGCCCGGAAGAAGCGCCGGTGCTAATGCTGGCCAATTCCCTCGGCTGCAATCTCGACATGTGGGAGCCGCAATTGGCCAGCTTGGCGAGCCGGTTTCGCGTCCTGCGCTTCGATGCACGCGGTCACGGCCAATCGAGCGTGCCGGAGGGTCCGTACCGCATCGCCCAGCTCGGCGCCGACGTCATTGCACTGCTCGATCACCTCGAACTGGCACGCGTGCATTTTTGCGGTCTGTCGATGGGTGGCATGACCGGCATGTGGCTGGCCCTGAACCATCCGAGGCGCATCGATCGCCTGGTGTTGTGCAATACGGCCGCACGCATCGGCCCTCCGGAGATGTGGAACGTGCGCATCGAAGCAGTACAGGCCCAGGGTCTGGCCGGCACCGCGCCGGCCGTGCTGGACCGCTGGTTCACGCGTGATTTCCGTCATGGTGCGCCGGCGCAGATGGCGCTGGTGCGCGCCATGTTGCTGACCACGACCGACGCCGGCTACATCGCCAGTTGTGCCGCCGTGCGCGACATGGACCAGCGCGAGCAGATCGGCGCCATCGGCGCCCCGACCCTGGTCATCTCCGGACGCCAGGACATGGCGACGCCCCCGGCCGACGGCCACTTCCTGGCCGACCATATCGCCGGCGCCAGGTACGTCGAACTCAATGCCGCCCACCTGTCGAACTGGGAAACCGCGCAGGCCTTTACCACCCACGTCTGCGACTTCC
>JACMRD010000035.1 GCA_014376645.1 Herminiimonas sp.
CCGATGGGGTGCCGGAACCGGCGGCTAACGCATCCTGAAGCGATGCGACAGCACGATGCGCGATGAGGCGATGAGACTGTTCAGGCCCAGGATCAGCTGGGTCAGCGTGTCGCCCGGCAAAATCCAGACCTGCGACACCGGCGCCGCGACCCGGGTGGCTGCGGTAATGACAGGGGCGGCCCAGCCCGCATCGGGCGTGACGTCGAGCAGGATGTCGCCGTCTCCGGTGGTGTGCAGATAGATTTCCCCACCGGCGGCGAGCGTGAAGCAGATCCCCTGCCCGGCCGGATAGGCATTGCCGGCGATCCGCTGTTGCAGCGCGTAGTCATGCCCTGCGATCCAGAGGTCGGCTTCGACCATGGTGGGCAGGTTGTCCCAGGGCGTCTCTTCGGGTGGTGCAATGGCATCTTGTGCTGCGGACTTCATGGTATTCCTCGCGATGACTGCATGTTGTTGATCACAAGCATGTAGTGTATCAAGCGCGGCGGTCAGTGCGGATTTGCGCCGCGATGATCAAGGCTTGGGGATATGCAGTGTCTTGCTGATCATCAGGGTGCCGGACAAGGCAAACAGCAATGCCAGCGGATGCAGCGTCCACGGTCCCAGCAGCCAGGCCCCACCGGCCAGGTTCGCGCCAAGATGTGCCTGCCACCCGGCCCAGGCCAGGATGGCAGTCAGGATCACGCTGGTGGGAATCGGCGTGCCCTCGAAGTAGCGCACCTTGCCACCGTCGTCCGACAAACTTTCAGCAGTGACGTTATAGCGCGCCAGCCGGCTCACGCCGCAGCAGACGAAGTAAATCAGCAAGAGGCAGTCCCACCCTCCCTGCATCCCCGCTGCAAACGCCAGTGCGGCCGGCGCCACACCGAACGAGATCACATCCGCCAGCGAATCCAACTCGCGCCCGAGCGCGGAATGCTGCTGGCGCCAGCGCGCCACCTTGCCATCGAAGACGTCGAAAATAAATGCCGCCGGCGCCATGGCGGCAGCCCACAGAAAATCAGCGACCTGCTGCGAGACCATGAAACGCATGGCAAGGAAGATACCCGCGACGCCACAGGCAGCATTGCCCAGCGTCAGGAAGTCGGCCAGATGGAAGCCGCGCAACATCGAAAAATGCTTCGGCGACAAATGGGGCGCGGACATGCTTATTTGCCAGGCATGACCGGATCAGGCATCGGTGCAGGTGCAGGCATCGGCATGACCGGGCCGCTCGGCACGACGGTCACGACCTCACGCAGCACGCCGCCGCCGGCAACACTACCGCTGGTCGTACCCGCGCCCGTGATGCGCAACCGGCACGGCTCCTTGTCAGCGGGCGGCAAGGCGTCGCAGCGTTGCAAGGCATTCTGGTCGGTTGCGGCGGCCGGGCTCGTCAGATTACCGCGCTGCGCTTCGAGTTTGGCGGCGCCCGCTTCCTTGAGGCAGGTGGCGCGGTCTTCGTTGGTCGTGCCATCGTTGCAAGCCTTGTAGGGATTGCCCGTACCGGTGCTGACGGCAGCCGAGGTCGCGCCCTGGGCCACAGCCGGGGCGCTGCACAACACGCACGCAGCCGACAGCAGCGCTGCCAGGCTACGCATGACGGTGCCACCCGGCGGCTTGCGGAAAAAAAACGACGTGTTGTCATGGATCATGGCGCGCTGGAACATGGTAGAGCCTCCGCATCAAAACATCTAGGCTACCGGTGCAGGACAGGTGCGGTCTGTACGCTAGCCGACATAGGCGTTTGTCGTAGCGCAACACCAAGATCCTGCAAGGATCGAGTCCGAACCAAAATCATTTGTGGAATCTCAAATTTTTTGCAACTTCGACGCCGTCGCGCACACTAAAAGCAGGCAGTGCAGGGATCGCTTTCCGTTGCACCCCATTGCTTTCAGATAAGGAGTCTACGATGAAACAATTTCTGGCGATTTGCAGTGTGTTGTTGATCACAAGCTGTTCGAGCATGGGTGGCGGGTCGGACATGCACTACAGCGGAACCAGCAGCATGACGAGCAGTGCGTCCGGGGCGCCGGCACCGGCATTCGATCCTTTCCTCTACTCGGGCGGCAACTAAATAAAACGGGGGGGCGCCAGCGGTCTCCGGCGCCCCGATACACCGGGCAGGAACACCATGCGATTCCAGAACAAGGTCAGTATCGTCACCGGCGCCGGCAGCGGCATTGGTCTGGCGGTGGCGGAACGGCTTGGTTGCGAAGGCGCGCACCTGGTGCTGGTGGACCTGGACCGTAGCCGGCTCGACAACGCCATCGCGCAATGTCAGGCCAGTGGCGCGCCGTCGGCGCTGCCGGTCGTGTGCGACGTGGGCGACGAGGGACAAGTCCGATCTGCGGTCGATACCGCCATCGCGCAGTTCGGACGGCTCGATGTGATCGTCAACAATGCCGGTCTCATCCACTACGCCAGGATCGAGGATCAGACCGAAGAGGACTGGCTGCGGGTGCTGCAGGTGAACTTGCTGGGCCCCTTTTTTTTCATCCGCGAGGCCTTTCGCACCATGACCTCCGGTGGCGCCATCGTCAACATCGCCAGCATTCACGCGCTGGCGACTTCGCCGCTGATGGCGCCTTATGCCGCGTCCAAGGCGGGTCTGCTGTCGCTGACACGCTCGGCGGCGATCGAAGGTAAATTGAAGGCGATCCGCGTCAATGCAGTGCTGCCCGGCGCAATCGACACACCGATGTTGTGGAATAACCCGAACGTCCAGTCAGGCATTGAAAAAATCGATCCCGCACAGGTCGGCCGGCCGCGCGACGTCGCCGCCGCAGTGGCCTACCTGGCCTCGGACGATGCGCATTTCATCGAAGGTGCAATGCTGCGGGTCGATGGCGGGCGGCTCGATCATCTTTGACGGGCGTTCGGTTGCCGGACAGTCGCCAATGCCACCACGCTGTGATCCATTGTCGTGCCCAGCACCGTGCTCATCGTCAGCCGCAGCGGCGTGTCGGTGAAAGATCGCAGTCGTTCCGCCTGCACGGTGGGGCGCGCTTTCGACTGCATGGCGACGGCCTTGGCGACAGGTTCACGCAAAACCGGCTTGCCCGGCGCTTTCGGCTGCATGACGACCGCCTTGGCGACAGCTTCACGCAAGACCGGTTTGCCCGGCACTTCCGGCTGAATCGTGACCGTCGTAGCGACAGGTTCACGGTAGATCGGTTCGCTCGGCGCTTTCGTGATCGCAGCCGGTATCGGCATGGAGGGCG
>JACMRD010000231.1 GCA_014376645.1 Herminiimonas sp.
CGCCGGTCGCAGCCGGGCTCGTCGCCAGTACCATCGCCTCGCGTGCAAGGGTGTCGACGCCGTGCGATGCCACCACGCCGCCGATACCGGACCGAACATCGATGCTGCCGATCCATGCGCAGCTGAAGGCGCCTGCTTCCACGGCGATTCGGCAGGCGCCATCGAACAGGGTGTCACGGTCGAGGACGCGAACGATCAATTCGTTAATCCTGCTCGACATCGCTTCCATGCGACTGAGACGCCTGATCCGGTCGTCCTTGGCCTTGCGTTCGGTGATATCGCGCACCAGCGTGACGATCGTCCAGCTGTCGACGGAACGCATTGCATGGCGCCGTAGCTCGACCCAGGCCGTGGCGCCGTTCTTGCGAACCCGCAGAATTTCCAGCGGCGGCGCAGGCGTTCCGCCCGCAATCAGGTCATCGTACACACGTTCCAGCACCGATGACGGGGTCCTCAGCAGGTCGGACGGCGCCATCGCCAGCAGTGCTTCACGGCTCAACTCCTGCATGCCGCAGGCGGCATCATTGACATGGACGAAACGCATGCTGTCGCGGTCGACCAGGTAGATGGCATCGGCAGTGGCATCCATGGCAGCGCGAAAACGTAACAGAGCGGCTTCATCGTGCTTGCGATCGGTGATGTCGGTATGCATCACGACGGCGCCAGCCTGGCGATCGGTGGACAGCGGCGTGGCCGTCAAGCGGAACCACCGTTGTTCGGTCGGTGAGTGGTACGCATACTCGATCGAAAATGTCTTGGTGTCGCCGGTCAGCACGGCGCGTAGTCCGGCCGCGACCTGCGACGCTTGGGCAGCACTGCCGGCGTGGTCGCACGCGGTCAGGTAATTCAGCCCGAGTCCACCGTCGGCGCTCGCCAGCGCATTCTCCCGGCGGAAGCGGCGCCAGGCTGCATTGACGGAAACGACACGGCCATTCGGGTCGAGCAAGGCGATTTGCGGCGCCAGGGCGTCGAGAATGGCCGCCTGCCGATCCTCTTTGATGTGGCGCATATTGTCCTGCGCATGACGCAGCATGAAGGTGCGCCCTTCGCTGTCGGCAACGGTATCGACTTCGCCGACCGTGAGATCCTGAAGGCGTTCGCTGATTTCATGCAACGCAGTGATCAGGTAAGAGATTTCCTCACTTTGGTCGATACCGTCGATACCGTTAATGTCCAGGTCGCGCGTCATTGCGACAGGTCGGCCAGGCCGAGTGCCAGCAATACCGTCTGCGTTTGACTCAGCGTGCCGACGATTTTGCGGATTGGCGCCGGGCTGAGTTTGACCAGCGTCGGCGTCATGAAAATACCGTCGGCCAGCGCCCGCTTGGGCTCGCGGAAGATATCGACGACATCGATCACGTGACGGCCCGGCAGATGGGTGCGGCAGATTTCCGACAGGTTGGCGATCGCCAGCGTGGCGTTCATCGCTTCGCCGGCAACATACAAACGGAACTGATAGATCATGGGGTGTGTCATGGGGCGTTTCATTTCGGTTCCGGCTTGGCCGCGTCGGCGCCGCGCAGTTCGCGCATCCGGCTGCGGCCGCGCGAGAGTTCGCGCTCATGACCTTCGGTTGTGCGCAACAACAAGGCTTTTTCAACCTGCTTGGCCACGAGTTCGGTCTGCAGCGATTTGACCCGGACTTCGAGTTCGGCTTCCTCGGCGTCAAGCCGCACGCGCTTGGGCTTGGCGGCGACTTCCGCCACCTCTTTGGCGACCCGCTCGGCACTTTCCTTCTCGTAGCGCAGCGTGCCCATCAGCACTTCGCCGCCGGCGGTGTAGGTGTCGCTCAGGGTCACGCCGGCGTCGCTGAGGATCAGTTCGCGCACCTGGTTGGAATGGGCCGTGCCGCGTGACTTGATGATCGACAGCCCCCGGTTGCGTTCGCCTGCCTGCACCAGATAGTTCAGATGGATCCAGGTATCGGCCAAGGTCGAGATCTCCATCGGCGACGTACTGCCAGGGCTGCGCTCCAGCTGGCCGAACATTTCGTCGAACAACCGGGTGCAGACCAGCGTGATGTCCTCCGACTTGGACCAGTCGGTCAGGCGCTCGGTGACGTTGTTGGCCGCCACGTCGTTGACGGAGGTGGACCAGGTCGAGATCGGATCGATCACCAGGCAGCGGGTCTTGTGCTCGGCAGCGAGCGACTTGATACGCACCAGATAGGTCTCTGCACTGCCGGTAATGGTGCGGGCAGAGACCATGCGCAGGCAACCGTTCTTCAGGAACCGCTCGAGGCGAATGCCGACCGAGGCCAGGTTGCGCACCACTTCCGTGTAATCCGAATCGAAACTGACGAACAGCGTACGCTCGCCGCGCAGGCAGGCCGCTTCGGCAAAGGCGCCGCTCAGCGTGGTCTTGGCGGTGCCGGGCGAACCGGTGATCAGGACGCTGGCGCCGCGGTAGTAGCCGCCGCCGAGCATGGTGTCGAGCCGCTTGACGCCGCTCGAGACTCGTTCGTTGGTGAGCCGCACATTCAAGCGGCCAAGCGTGCGGGCCAGGGCGACCTCGATGCCGCTGGCGCCGATCAGGAAGGGTGATTCGTTTTCATCGAAACTCGAGCCGCGATATTTCTGGACCCGCAGGTTGCGCTGCGAAACGCCTGTCACCACCCCATGACTGAGGATGACGGCGCAGTCGACCATGAATTGCATGAAACCGAACGATTCCAGGCCACCCATCGTGGTGGCATCGTCGCCACCGGCCTTGGAGGTGATGACTGCAGTCAGTTCGTTAGCCAGCAACCATTCGTGCAGGCGGTAGATTTCCCGGCGCCGGGTGGCCGCGTCCGGCAGCAGCGCCATGACGATGTCGAGGGCATCGAAGACGATCCGCTTCGCGCCCATTTCGCGTGCCTGTGCCGCGAGGGCGGCCAACATGCCGCAGATGTCGAAGGTGCCGGACTGCACGAGGTCGGCAGAGGGCTGTGCGTCGACCAGGAACAATTTTTTGCGCCGCAAGGTTTTGAGATTCCAGCCGAAGCTCTCGGCGTTGGCGACGATGCGCTCGGCCGTTTCTTCGAAGGCGATGAAAATGCCCGGCTCGCGGCAACCCTTCGCGCCGTGCACGAGAAACTGCAGCGCGAAGATCGTCTTGCCGGAGCCAGGTCCGCCAACCAGCAGCGTGGTGCGACCGCGCGGCAATCCGCCGCCGGTGATTTCGTCGAAGCCGGAAATGCCGGTGGGTGCCTTGCTGCTCAGGATGATGGCTGCAGCGGGAGTGGATTTCACGATATTCGGTTTTCCTCGGTGGACCAGGCGATCTGGCGATGCGGCCACACAGTCGTTTTCATCAACTGAAAGTAGGCGGCACCAGGCCCGTACTCACGTTGAAAAAAGGTCGAAGAAGCGAATCGTGTTCTTGGTTTTCGGGCTCTCGGCACGAGCACTTTGATCACCGATTCGGTCCATGAACAGCGCATCGGTGGAACGAGGGATCAGTAAAAAATTTACACAAGGAAAGAGTAGCAGACAATTTTTACCCCTGTCTCTTATTCCCGCGGATTCAGATAAATACATTTTGAGAAATGCACGTTACGTTCACTCTGTCGGGTGGATCCTGGCGTTGTCAGGCCAAGCGGTCCGAACCCGGCAAGCGCGCCGTTTCCACGAATTTCACGACTTGTGGTTGGTGATGTTGAGCCTGGGCCAGGGTCCGATGCCTTGGCTCTGATTGCCTGAAGCCGGCCTTGAGTCAAGTCGGCGTCTCCGATGCGCCGAGGCGGGCGATCATCGAGCGCGTGTGTTCGAGTCGCGCCAGACGCGCCTTGTAGGCGGCATCTGCCTGCAGGATGATCGCATCGAGTTCGTCCAGAGAAAGGCGGTCCGATTGTTCGAGGCGCTGCAATATCGCACCGAGCAACAGGTTTTCATCGGCGGCGTCGCGGTAGGCGCGGGTGACATGCTCGTTCGGTTGCTCGTTCATGATTGCTCCTGGAGAAATTCTTAGAAGGGAAGGTGCCGTTGGATCGGCGCCAGAAGTGGGCTGCCGCAGGCGCACGCTGCCGGCCTGGACCGGGATCGCCTCGATGTCGGCCAAGATACTGTCTGCCAGCGAGGTGTATACCGCGCTCAGCAGCACCAGCGCACAAGCGCCAAAGAACAAGGCCTGGGCCGGCGTCAGGGTCGCATACAGCAGTCCGGCGAGTGCCGCATAGAGCAGGATCGACAGCACCCGCAGCCGCACCAGCGCACGGCGCGAGCGCTGGCGGCGCTGTTCGGTGCGGTCGGCGACCAGCCGGTCGATACTGGATTTCAGCGCGTGAAGGGCATCGATTTCCTGCGTCAGGCGCAGCGCCTGCTGCGCCGTGGCGGCAACCACCCGCCGCTGCCAGCGTTGCAGGTTGCGCGTGTGGGCTTCGAGGTGGCGCAGGAGCGCCGGACGCACCGCGGCGTCGAGCAGGATGCGCGACTCCGCACGCAGTTCGACCAGCAGGAAATCGGCCAGCGAGCGGATGCGCCCGAGCAGATCGCCTGCCGCCACCGGCCGGCGAATCAGCCGCGCAGCAACGAATTCGATCAGTGCCGCCGGATGCGGAAAGACCTGTTGCGCGACGTCGCCCAGGATCGTGTTGGCGTCATCGCTGCCGACGGCAGTCAGGACCGCGATGCCGCACTGCTCGATGCACGGCGCCAGCACCGTGAGCATGAGGCCGACATCGGGTTCGACATCGGCCGTGCCCAGCACCAGGAGCGCATCGTAGGGCTGCTGCCGGTGTTGCGCGGCGATGGACTCGAAGGCGGCACTAAGTGTGCGGGCGGCGTCGGCGCCGGTGAACCGGGTCTGCGAGAAATCGATCTCCAGCAGCCCGGTGTCGGCGAGATCGGCCAGGGCCGAAGTCGTACCGACCGCCGCCGCGACCGTGCCGGCATCGGCGCCGATCGGCGGCAGCCCGACGATGGCCGCCACGCGCCGGTACAGGCCGGCTGCGGTATCGGATGAAACGTCTGCAGGTAAGGGCCGCACCGTGGTCATCGGGTTCCTGGAACATGGGCAAAGGGAGGGGCGCCGGCCAGTGCGCGAAGTGTCCCGATTGTAAGCTCAAACCACCCGGCGATAAAAATCCAACCGTGCCGCGATCGCCGCCGGTGCGTACAGGTGCTCGACCGTTTCCCGTGCCGCGGCGCCCACCCGCCGGCACAGGACAGGATCGGCGATCAGGGTAGAGAGAATGGCGCGGGCTTGGGCTGTGGTTTCAAACAGAAAACCGTTCTCGCCGTGTCGGATGGCGTCGGCATAGCCGCCGTGACGATGGCAGACCACGGGGCGCGCGCAGGCCATGGCTTCGAAGACCACCCGCCCGAACGTTTCGACATGAACCCCGCTGCGGTAATAAAAGACATCCAGGCTGCGCAGGAATTCGGCCGGCGGCATCGCGCCTTCGGCCGTGACGTCGATGGCGGGGTCGCCGACCAGCGTACCGGCCGACGTACCAGCCAATTCAGCGGCAATGCAGCGCGCGCCCTGCAGACGGACGATGCAGTCGAGCGACGCCAGTTCCCGGTACAGGGCCAGATCCTGCGGATCATGCTTGTCCGGCGCATCGCGGCTCATCCGGCCCACCACGACGCGGTCGCCTCTTTCGCGGCCATCAGGCAGAAAAGTCCGGATGTCGATCGGCGAGGGATGCACTTGCGGCTCGCCCGGCAAGCCGATCAGGTTTTTCTGGAACGCGGAGATCAGGACATATTCTGCTGCCGGCCAGCCGAGCGCGCGCGGCATCTGGGAGGTCAGGCCGACCACTTTCGGATGGAAGGTGTTGTAGATGTAGATCAGACGGTCCGGTCGGGCGATCAGGTAAGGCCACAGTTTGTTGCGCCAATGCGCACCCACGAAAATGAAGGTGCCGCCGTGCGGTACCTGGCGGCGCGGCAGTGAAATGCGCCGGATCGGGAAGCGCCGCATCAGATCGCGCGACACCCGCGACGAGGTTGCCCAGAGATGGACCTCGCAATCCTGGCGCAGCAATGCATACAGCGACAGAGCCTCGAGCTCGCTGCCGCCGGTCGGGTTCAGGAAGCCGTTGAAGATATGCAGGACGGTGCGCCCGGGCAGGGC
>JACMRD010000036.1 GCA_014376645.1 Herminiimonas sp.
GAGCGTGCAGCGGCCGGCGCTTGCGCCGACGCGACCGGCAGCAGAACCGGCAACAGCGCTGGCAGCGACAGCAAGGCGGTCAGAGTCGCGTGCCTGAGAAAAACGCTGCGACGGCGAGGGAAATCGGATGTCATGGCGGGGCCTGGGAGAATGGGAGGCGCGGCGATCTGCGCGCGCGTGCTTTCATTGTAACAAACCGGGGTCGACCTGCCGCCGCCGGGACGGTCAATCCGCCACTTAAACTCTGCGATAATCCGCTACGCTCACCCCCACCCGCGCGCGCCGCCGCATGCCCGGTGCGCCCCACTTTGTCAAAGTACCCATGAATAACACCCTGTTGCTGGTCGACGGTTCGAGCTATCTGTACCGCGCTTTTCACGCCATGCCGGACCTGCGCAATGCGGCCGGCGCCCCCACCGGCGCCATCTACGGCATGATCAACATGCTGCGCCGGCTGCGCATGGACTACCCGGCGGCGTACATCGCCTGCGTCTTCGATGCCAAAGGCAAGACCTTTCGCGACGACCTGTATCCCGAATACAAGGCGCAACGCGCCTCCATGCCGGAGGATTTGGCGCGCCAGATCGAACCGATCCACGAAGCCGTGCGCGCCATGGGCTGGCCGATCCTGATGATCGAGGGGGTCGAGGCCGACGACGTCATCGCCACGCTGGCGGTGCAGGCCGTCACCCACGGCATGCAGGCCGTGATCTCCACCGGCGACAAGGACCTGGCGCAACTGGTCAATGAACACGTCAGCCTGATCAACACCATGAGCAATGAAAAGCTCGACCAGGCCGGCGTGCTGGCCAAGTTCGGCGTGCCGCCCGAGCGGATCGTCGATTACCTGACGCTGGTCGGCGACGCCGTCGACAACGTGCCGGGCGTGCCGAAGGTGGGTCCGAAGACCGCGGTCAAATGGCTCACGCAATACGAGACACTGGACGGCATCATCGCCAATGCCGCTGCCATCGGCGGCGCGGTCGGCGAGAACCTGCGCCAGTCGCTCGACTGGCTGCCGCAGGCGAAGATGCTCATCACCGTCAAGACCGATTGTGACCTGTCGGCCCACATGGAGTCGATACCGGCCTCGCTGATCCAGCGGCCGGAAGACCGCGAGGCGATGATTGCCTTCTTCGCACGCAACGGCTTCAAGTCCTGGCTGCGCGAGCTGAGCGCCGAGGCGGTTGTCACCGGCAGTGGCGAAGCCGGTTCCGGTGCGGTGGCCGCGATGGTCGACGCCCAGGCCGCGCTGTTTGCTGAAGTAACACCGCCGATCGAGACGCATTACGAAACGATTCTGACCGAAGAACAGCTCGATGCCTGGCTGGCCACCATCGACAGCGCCAGCCTGACCTCGGTCGATACCGAGACCACCTCGCTCGATCCGCTGCAGGCCCGGCTGGTCGGCATCTCGCTGTGCTGCACGCCGGGCGCGGCGGCCTACATACCGGTAGCGCACAATTATCAGGATGCGCCGGTGCAGCTTGCGCGCGAGCACGTACTGGCAAAGCTCAAGCCGTGGCTGGAAGATCCGACCAAGCCCAAGGTCGGCCAGCACCTGAAATACGACAGTCACATCTTCGCCAATCACGGTGTGGCCTTGCACGGCATCTTGCACGACACGCTGCTGGAGTCGTATGTCTTCGAGTCGCACAAGAGCCATGACATGGACAGCCTGGCGCTGCGTCACCTCAATCGAAAGACGATCGCTTTCGCCGAAGTCTGCGGCAAGGGCGCCTCGCAGATCTGCTTCGACCAGGTCGAGATCGGGCGCGCCACCGAGTATGCGGCCGAAGATGCCGACGTCACGTTGCAGCTGCACCACGCGATGTGGCCCCATATTGAAAACGATCAAAAGCTGACCTTCATCTATGAAAAGATCGAATTGCCCACCGCCGTCGTGCTGCAGAAAATCGAACGCAACGGCGTGCTGGTCGACGCTGCCTTGCTCGGCGTGCAGTCGCATGAACTCGGGCGCCGCATGCTGGAAATCGAGCGCACCGCTTACGAGCTGGCGGGCCAGCCCTTCAACCTGAATTCACCGAAGCAGATCGGCGAGATCTTCTTCGACAAACTGCAGCTACCGGTGGTGAAAAAGACACCATCCGGTTCGCCCTCGACCGACGAGGAAGTGCTGCAGAAGCTGGCCGAAGACTATCCGCTGCCCAAGGTCCTGCTGGAATACCGGAGCCTGTCGAAGCTGAAATCGACCTACACCGACAAGCTGCCGAAGATGCTCGACCCCGATACCGGTCGCGTGCATACCAACTACGCCCAGGCCGTGGCGATCACCGGGCGCCTGGCGTCGAACGAACCGAATCTGCAGAACATTCCGATTCGCAGCGTTGAGGGCCGGCGCATCCGCGAAGCCTTCATCGGCGGCCCCGGCAACGTGATCGTCTCGGCCGACTATTCGCAGATCGAGCTGCGCATCATGGCCCACTTGTCCGAGGACGAAAACATGCTGCGCGCCTTCGCTCAAGGGGAAGACATCCACCGCGCCACCGCCGCCGAGATCTTCGCGGTCCAGCCGGCGGAGGTCAGCAGCGAGCAGCGGCGCTATGCCAAGGTCATCAATTTCGGCCTGATCTACGGCATGAGCGCCTTCGGCCTGGCTGGCAACCTCGGCATCGAGCGCAGCGCCGCGCAAAACTACATCGACAAGTACTTCATGAACTTTTCAGGCGTAAAGCAGTTCATGGACCGCACCCGGCTGCAGGCGCGCGCCCAGGGCTATGTCGAAACCGTGTTCGGCCGCCGCCTGTGGCTGCCGGAAATCAATTCGCCGAACGGCCCGCGCCGCCAGGGCGCCGAACGGGCTGCTATCAACGCGCCGATGCAGGGCACGGCTGCCGACCTGATCAAGCTGTCGATGGTGGCGGTGCAGGATTGGCTGGAAGCGGAGAAACTGAAGACGCTGATGGTCATGCAGGTGCATGACGAACTGGTGCTGGAAGTGCCGGAAGACGAGCTGGCGCTGGTGCGCGTCAAGCTGCCGGCGCTGATGGCCGGCGTGGCCACGCTGAAGGTGCCGCTGACGGCCGAAGTCGGGGTCGGCAAGAACTGGGACGAAGCGCACTGACGAAGGTCACCCCAGCTGCGGCGCAGTAGCCGCGCGGGCAATGCCGGGTGTTGCGTTTTTGAACGCCGGCACGTCACGCAGGACAGGATTCTTGGGTATGATCCGAAAGGCATTTATTTTATGCAGGCAATCATGCCTGCACCGCTTTTCGATTCAATCACCCGGGAGACATGCATGCGTGACGGTAGCGATTTCAAGCAGGATTTCGACAGCCTGGTCGGACGGGCCGGTGCGCCGGACATCGTCAACCGGCGCGGCTTCATCAAGGCTGCGCTGGGCACCGGGTTTGCGGTGGCGGTGCTGCCGGTGTGCGCCCAGAGCGTCATCAAGACCGATACCGTTGGCCTCACTACCGGCGAGATCATCCTGACCGTCGACGGCCAGAAAGTCCCGGTCTACCGCGCCGCTCCGGAAGGCAGGACCGGCTTGCCCGTGGTGCTGGTGGTGTCCGAGATCTTCGGTGTGCACGAGCACATCGCCGACGTCGCCCGCCGCTTCGCCAAGCTCGGTTATCTGGCGCTGGCGCCGGACCTGTTCGTGCGCCAGGGCGACCCGATGAAATACGGCACGATCGCCGAACTGTACAAGGAAGTCATCGCCAAGGTGCCGGACGCCCAAGTGATGACGGATCTCGATGCCTGCGTGGCGTATGCCAAGGCGAACGGCGGCAATGTCGACAAGCTGGCCATCACCGGATTCTGCTGGGGCGGCCGCATCACCTGGATGTACGCCGCGCACAATCCTAACGTCAAGGCCGGCGCCGCCTGGTACGGCCGCCTGGTCGGCGACAAGACAGCGCTCACCCCAAGCCAGCCGGTCGACATCGCAGCGAGCCTGAAAGGTGCGGTGCTAGGCCTGTACGGCGCCAAGGACGACGGCATTCCCCAGTCCACGGTCGAGCAGATGAAAGTCGCGCTGGCCAAGGGCGGCAGCAAGTCGGAAATCCTGGTCTATCCGAATTCGGCGCACGGTTTTCATGCCGACTACCGTGCCGGCTATGTCGAAGCCGATGCCAAGGATGGCTTTGCACGGACCCTGGCCTGGTTCAAGTCGCGCGGCGTGGCCTGACGCGACCGACCCGACGGACCCGGAGGATCTGATTGATCCGACGGGTTGCGGCCGGCGCGGTGTGCCGCCGTTTTGCCGCAAGCTGGGGCGCATGGTGTAATCTTCGCCCTTGCCGTTACCGTGACGAGATGCAAAATTAACCCGACCCTGGTTTCCATTCTGCTGGCCACCACGATTGCTGGCGTGGTCAGCATCTCCGCTGCTGCCATTTTTTCATTTTCGCTGCTCTCGAAGATGGTCGAGCGCATGGTCAGCCTGTCGGTCGGGATCCTGTTGTCGACCTCGCTGCTGCACGCGCTGCCCGCGGCGTTCGAGTCGAAGGCAGATACCCACACGCTGTTCGCGACGCTGCTGGCCGGTTTGCTGGCCTTCTTCCTGCTGGAAAAATTTGCCATCCTGCGGCACTCGCATCATCACGAAGGCGACGGTCATGCCCACGCCCACGGCCACGATGCGCACGAAGCGGGAAAGGCCGGGTGGATGATCCTGGTCGGCGACGGCATGCACAATTTCACCGACGGCATCCTGATCGCCGCAGCCTTCCTGGCCAACCCGAAGCTCGGCCTGGTCACCGGCCTGGCCATCATCGCGCACGAGATTCCGCAGGAAATCGGCGACTTCATCGTGCTGCTCAATGCCGGTTTCAGCCGAACACGTGCCTATGTCTACAATCTGATCTGCAGTCTGCTGTCGGTCATCGGCGGCGTGGTCGGATACGTCATGCTCGATCGCGGCATGACGTGGATTCCGTATGTGCTGGTGTTCGCTTCGTCGGGCTTCATCTACATTGCCGTCAGCGACCTGATGCCGCAGATGCAGCGTCGCGCCACGCTGAGGGAAACGATCCCGCAGATCCTGCTGGTGGGACTCGGCGTGGTGATCGTGGTGGTGCTGACCGGGCACGCGCACTGACTAGCCGCAGGTCGCGCCGCCGGTGGCGCGACGCGGTGCGTTTCAAGCCGGCCCGGTCGCCATGGGCCGCGCTTCATCCGCGCACCACTCGCTCCACGAGCCGGGATACAAGGCCGCGCCGGGCAGTCCCGCCACTTCCATCGCCAGCAGATTGTGGCAGGCCGTCACCCCCGAACCGCACTGCATGATGGCCGCCGCCGGCTCGTCGACGAGCGCGGCGAAGGCAGCATGCAATTCCACCGCCGGTCTGAAGCGGCCGTCGGCCTGCAGGTTATCCTTGAAAAAGCGGTTCTTCGCGCCCGGAATGTGGCCGCCGACCGGGTCCATGGTTTCGTTTTCCCCCCTGAACCGGTCCGGCGCCCTGGCGTCGATGACGGTGCGCTTGCCCAGGCCAAACCCGGCGACGATGTCCTGTGCCTGAACGGTGATGGTCAACGTCGGGCGATCTTCGATGGTCCCGCGTACAGGCGGCGCCTCGGCACCGGTGGTCAGTGGCAGGCCCGACGCGCGCCAGGCCGGCAGACCGCCATCGAGGACCGCCACGCTCAGATGTCCGACCCAGCGCAGCATCCACCACAGACGTGCCGCGAACATGCCGCCGTGGGCATCATAGGCCACGACCTGGGTGCGGTCGTCGATGCCCCAGTCGCGCAGGGTTTCGATGAAGGCAGCCCGTGGCGGCAGCGGATGCCGGCCGCGGAAGCGGCCGTCCGGCGCCGGCGACTTGTCCGACAGCGCGGTGTCGATGGCGGCGAAGCGCGCACCGGGAATGTGGCCTTCCGTGAACGCGGCACGCCCGGCGCCCGGATCGAGCAGGTCGTGCCGGCAATCGAGGATGACCCATCGCAGGTCATCGCGATGGGCGGCCAACTCGGTGGCGGAGACAAGCGTCGTGAAGGCGGGGCTAGCGGGCATGGTGCAATCCTTCCTTGTGTGACGGTTGAGGCAATCAGTCGCTCAGCGCGCGCGGGGTGACTCTGTCGCAGCATCCTGCAGCGCTACCGCCCGGGGTCGTGCGTTCCGGGTGTTGTAATAAGTCGCAGTCAGGCCGCTCAAGAGAATCACGATCATTCCGAGCCAGCCGAGCCAGCTCAGGATGTCGCCCCAGATCAGGATACCCCAGACGCTGGAAAAAACGATACCTGAATACTGCAGGTTGGCGGTGACGAGCGTCTTGCCGAGGCGGTAGGCGCGGGTCATCGCCATCTGCGCCATGGTTGCCAGCCCGCCAATAGCTGCCAGCAACAGCATGCCGCGGGTGTCGTGTGCGTGCCAGCCGAAATGCGGATCGGCGATGAAGCTGCTGCCGAAGACGGTGCCCAGCAATCCCGCCATCGTGCCGGTGATCGAGAAGTAGAACACCACGCGATATTCCGGCTCGCCCAACTGACCGAGGTTGCGCACCTGCAGGTAAGCCAGTGCCGAGAGCATGCCCGAGACGACGCCGACCAGCGCGCCGACCCATTGATCGGCATGAATCGCCGGGCGCAGCAACATGGTCACGCCGAGAAAGCTGGTGAGGATGGCGGCGACGAGGCGCCATTCGAAGCGGGTGCCGCCTCGCCACCAGCCGGTCACGAACAGGATGGCCGCCATCCAGATCGGCGCGATGTAGTTCAGCGTCATGGCCGTGGCCAGCGGCAGCAGGCTGATCGAAAAGAACCACAGCCAGAGTGCCGTGACGCCGATGGCGCCGCGGGTCAGGTGCTGCCAGCCGTAGCGCGTGCGGAAGGTACCGTGCTGCAGATGGATGTAGATCCCCAGGAACAGGACGCCGGTCAGGCCGCGGTACAGGACGATTTCAGTGGTGGCGTACTGAAGGGAGGCGAGCTTGACGCACACCCCCATGATGGCAAAAAC
>JACMRD010000232.1 GCA_014376645.1 Herminiimonas sp.
CACGTGCCGGTCCATGCGCAAGCCGAGCGTCTCGATGCCCTGCAGGACCGCGAACGCATTGTGCGGACTCATGACGGCGCCGAAATCGCGCAGCCCTTCGCGCCGCGCCCGCAGCGAGAACGACGCGACACTCGATTCTTCAGCGAACACCATGCCATGAAAGCCCTCGTAGGGTTCGCACAACTCGGCGAAACGGCCGGTCTTGTCGTACGCCTCCTGCCAGTCGAAGGTGCCGCCGTCGACCAGCAAGCCGCCGATGGCGGTGCCGTGGC
Source organism: Herminiimonas sp. (assembly GCA_014376645.1). Taxonomy (GTDB): domain Bacteria; phylum Pseudomonadota; class Gammaproteobacteria; order Burkholderiales; family Burkholderiaceae_D; genus JANXSS01. The sequence continues at coordinate 273 of JACMRD010000232.1, forward strand.
CACACAGAAATTTTGTCGCAGAATGAAAGATCAGATCGGCGCCATGGTCGAACGGACGCAACAGGTACGGCGTGGTAAAGGTCGCATCGACCATCAGCGGCAGGAAATGCGCATGCGCGACTTCGGCCACCAGCGGAACGTTCAGTACATCCAGACCCGGGTTGCCCAGCGTCTCGGCAAACAGGACCTTGGTGTTGGGCCGGATCGCGGCGCGCCAGGCATCGATGTCGCGCGGGACGACGAAAGTGGTCTCGATGCCAAAACGCTTCATCGTGTAGGCCAGCAGATTATGCGAGCCGCCGTAGAGCGCGCGCGAGGCGACGATGTGGGAACCCGCGCCGGCGATCGTGACCAGTCCCAGATGCATCGCTGCCTGGCCGCTGGCAGTTGCAATACCGGCCACGCCGCCTTCGAGCGCGGCGATGCGTTCTTCCAGCACCGCATTGGTCGGATTGGAAATACGTGAGTAGACGTGACCGGCGCGCTCCATGTTGAACAGCGACGCGGCGTGATCGGAGTCCTTGAAGACGAAGGATGACGTCAGGTAGATCGGCGTGGCGCGTGCGCCGGTGGTGGGGTCGGGTGCAGCGCCGGCGTGCAAGGACAGGGTGTCGAAGCCGGGGTAGCGAGGTACGCTCATGGAAGCCTTTGTTGCAGAGAATGGTGGGACGAATGCTAGCATCGAACCGTGCCGGATTGGCCCGCGATGGCGCGCAGCGGCAGGCCGGTACGCCGGGCTTGCCACGCCCTTCCTCGCTGGATTTTTCAGCTTGATTGGGCTACATTGCATAGGTAAAAACAAAAAATACAGGCGGAGCACAAAATGAAAGTATCCGAAATCCTCAAAGTCAAAGGCAACATTCTTTACTCGGTAACACCGGATACTCCCATGCAGGTCGCCGTCGAAACCATGGCCGACAAGGATATCGGCTCCCTGGTGGTGATGGAGTTCGGCGAACTGGTCGGCATGCTGACGTTTCGCGAAGTCATGCAGGCGATCCACGCCAACGCCGGCGTCGTCGGTCCGAACACCGTGCGCAGGCACATGGACGATCATCCGATCACGATCACCCCCGATACCGACATCAATGAAGTGCGGCGCTTGATGCTTGAGCGTCATGCCCGCTACGTGCCGGTGGTCGATGCCAAGACACTGATGGGTGTGATTTCTTTCTACGACGTCGCACGCGCCGTGTTCGAAGCGCAAAGCTTTGAGAACAAGATGCTCAAGGCATACATCCGTGACTGGCCTGCGGAAGGCGACGAATAACGCGCGGTTACCACGCCCGCACTTGTCGTCTTGCTCGGTTTTAACCCTGCCCCCAGGTCGCCGCACCTTTGCGCGTCCTGCTTTCGCCTTCCTGTTTGCAGCATCTGACCAAAGGACTCTTCATGCATATCGCAATCATCGGCGCCGGCCTTGCCGGCCTCACCTGTGCACGCCAGCTCCAGGCGCAGGGCAATTCGGTGGTGGTCTATGAAAAAAGCCGTGCCGTCAGTGGGCGCATGAGCACGCGGCAGAATGAACTGGGTGGCTTCGATCATGGTGCGCAATATTTTACGGTAGCTTCGCCAACGTTCAAGAAGGCGGTCACGCAGTGGCAAAAGAACGGTTGGGTAGCGCCCTGGACGCCGCGTCTGGTGGTGCTCGACCACGGTGCCACCAGCGCGCCATCGGCTGCGGCACGGCGCAAACAGCGCTGGGTGGCGCAGCCGGGGATGCGTGCACTCGGCGTGCAACTGGCGCAGGATCTCGATATTCGCAGCGAGCAGCGGGTCACGCGGCTGGAGCGCGCTGGCAGTCAGTGGCTGCTGTCGGTCGCCTCGAGCACGGTCGCCATCGACGCGACGGCCGGTCCCTTCGATGCCGTCATCGTCGCGGTACCGGCAGATCAGGCCGAATCGTTGTTGCAGGACGTGCCGGCACTGGCCGCCAAGGCCGCGTCGGCACGGCTGTCACCATGCTGGACACTGATGCTGGGTTTCGACCAGCCGCTCGGTCTCGACTACGACGGCGCCTGGGTCAACAACTCGCGCCTGGGCTGGATCGCACAGGATGCCTCCAAGCCGCAGCGCCGCCCCGGTGAACACTGGATCGCCCAGGCCAGTTCGGCCTGGAGCATCGAGCATCTGGAAGACGATCCGGAACGCGCCCGTGAAAAACTGCTCAAGGCATTTCACGACGCCACCGGCACGCACGTGCAGCCGGTCTTTTCAGCAGTGCACCGCTGGCGCTACGCGCAAGCCTTGCATCCGCTCGATGTCGATTGCATGTGGGACAAGTCGCTCAACCTCGGCGCCTGTGGCGACTGGTTCTCTGCCGGTCTGACCGGGCCGGGCCGCATCGAAAATTCTTATTTGAGCGCAACCGCGCTGGCAACCCGGGTAAGCTAGCGCGTCGCTCACGAGCCGGCCCATTCGGCCCCGCCCACATGAATCCATCTTCACCCGCCGCCGGTACTGCAGCGGCGCCGGAGGCGGCGAAGCCGTCCAGCCAGTTTGCCCTGCTTGCCCAGCGTCGCTTCGGTCCGTTTTTCTGGACCCAGTTCCTGGGCGCCTTCAACGACAACATCTTCAAGACGGCACTGCTGACGGGGCTGACCTACCAGGCCGCCGCCTGGAGCACGAGCGACCCGGCCATGCTCAACAACCTGATTCCGGGGTTGTTCATCCTGCCGTTCGTCCTGTTGTCGGCCACCGCCGGCCAACTCGCCGACAAGTTCGAAAAATCGCGCATGGCGCGCAACATCAAGGTCCTGGAAATCGCCATCATGGGCGTGGCCGGTATCGGCTGGATGCTGCACAGCCTGCCGTTGCTGGTATTGGCCATCGTGGGCATGGGGTTTCACTCGACGCTGTTCGGGCCGGTCAAGTATGCGTACCTGCCGCAGCAGCTCGCCTCCGAGGAGTTGGTGGGTGGCAACGGCATCATCGAAATGGGTACCTTCGTCGGTATCCTGCTGGGCGAAATCCTGGGCGCGGTGCTGGTGGTGCACGAGCCCTGGGGCACTGAACTGATCGCCGGCGGCACCATCGCGGTGGCGGTGATCGGGTGGCTGACCAGCCGCCGCATTCCGCTGTCGCCGGCGCCGGCGCCGGACCTGAAGATCAACTGGAATCCGTTCACGGAGACGTGGCGCAACCTGCGGTTTTCGAGCAAGAACCGGCCGGTGTTTCTCTCGCTTTTGGGAAACTCCTGGTTCTGGTTCTATGGCGCGATCATGCTGGCGCAGTTTCCGGTGTACGCGAAATCGA
>JACMRD010000233.1 GCA_014376645.1 Herminiimonas sp.
TACGATCAGCGCGATCGTGAACAGGATCATGGTGGCGCCCATGCCGCGCTGGCGCCCCAATGGACTGCCTGAATAGCGTTGGGCAGGTTGAATCGTGTCAATCGTCTTCATGCTGGCTTCCCCTTGTTGGCTGGTGGTTGAACACCGCCGCTCTTACTTCGCGCTACAGCTGTCTTAGCCGCGCAATTCGATGCGTGAAGCAGCGCGCCGTGCCTTCATGTCGGCGTTGAAGCGCTCGGTGATCAGCAGATCCTTGATCTCGGCCTTGACCTTGTCGAGGGCCGGTTTCGGATTGGCCTTGATGTCTTCCACGTACAGGATCAACACACCCTCGCGCACCGTCACGGGCCGCAGCCGCTCGCCAGCCTTGAGGCCCTTGACGGCAACCCCCAGGCCATACGGCACTTCGGCTGCGCTGACGTAGTGTTCGCCCTCTTTCTTGGCATAGGCCAGCTTGGCCAGGGCATCCTTATCGCCGCGGCCGACGCCGTCAAAGACCTCCTGCGCCTCTTTCGGATCGACCGAGACAAAGAATTTCAACCGGAACGCAGTGAAGTCCTCGGCCTTGACGCGGGTATCGTAGAAAGCCTTGACGTCGGCCTCCGACACGCTGTCACGCAATTCGATCGAGCGCTGGTTGATGAAGACATTGGCCAGGACGTCATTCTTGGCGCTCTGCATGGCGGTCTTCGCCTGCTGGCGGTACATCTTGTCGGCGCCATTGGCGGCGACCACCTTGTTGATGGCGCGATCGACCGCCACGGCCCGGTCGAGGCCGGCGTTCAGGAACGGCAGCAACTCGGCTTCGCTGATCTCGGCGCCGTCCACCGACGCCACGATGCGCGAGCCGGTGGCAGCCACGGTGCTCGCCGTGCCGGCATCCTTCTTGATGTCGGTCGCGGCTGCCGAGCGCAGTACATCCAACCCGAAAAACGCGACGCTGACGACCGCGATCGTTGCCACCACCAACCCGGCGGCGATGAATTTACGGTTATGCACTGAATCACTCATGATGTTTTCTCCAGTTCAAAATATGACTGCACTTGTACCGCGCTTCATTAACGGCCTTCCGAGAATGAAATCGCCTGGCTGTAGCCGGTAATTTCAGCGCTCGCCGCCTTGCCGCCCTCGCACTTCGAGAGGCAAATCCGGTCAGCGCTCCAGGCCACACCCTGGCGGAACGACTGCAACGTCACCAGCGCGTAGACGAACTCGGGCAACAAGGCCGGATCCTTGATGCTGATGAGGATGGCCGTACGGCCGGCCGGCAGGTCGACCTGTACCGCCGAGTTGTTTTTTGCAATGACGTTGGCGGCACTCTGGTAATCGGGTGGGGCCAGCGGCTTCTTGATTACCAGCGGCGCCAGCTCGGCGGTTGCGTTGCTCTTGGTTTCACGCGTAAAGGCCGAGACGAATGCAACGCACTGGGTCACGGCCAGTACCACCAGCACGATGGCGGCGATGAACATGACCGGCGCCACCGGCGTGATGTTGTGCACTGCGGCCACCAGGAACGGTTTGACGTGATTCATGCGCTTGCCGAAAGCGTGGGCATGCAGTGGCGCCGCCGGATCGGCGCGCAGCGCCGCGTCGAGGGGCGGGTTGTTGCGAATATTTTTCATCGACTCAGCCCCCCGCCTTGATCACTTTTTGGTTCGGTATCCACGGCGCCGGCGTCGTGCCAGGCAGGGGTGACGCGAGGGAGACGCGAATCAGGTTCTCATCCGTCGATTGGTCGGCTTCCACCTTGGGGCCGAGCGCATCGATGTAGTCCTTGGTGATCCAGGCCGGCATCATGAGGACGAATTTTTCCGCACCGTTCTTGAATTCGTACTCCTCGATCCAGCCGCCGGCCCGCACCACCAGGGACGAGACCCGCTGCATCCGGGCGACCTGCTGCGACAGGGGTGAAATGAAGTCGATCCGGGTCACGGCTGCGTTGATCGCATTCATGTGCGCCTGATTCGATTTGTCCGCCGATGCATTGACCACTGCCACCCCGATCGACGCGACCAGATAGACCGCTAGCGAAAGCACGATGGCGTACGCCGAATAGCGGACCATGCGTTGCGTGATACCGTCGGTAATCCGCCGATACGCGCCGGGGATCGATTCCATCGCCCACGGATCGAGGTCGGCAACGTCATGGAGCGCCAGCTCCGGCCGCTCGGCCAGCCAGTCGGCCATGACGTCCGGTGTATTGGCGAGCATGCGGAAGGAGTCACGGATCTTTTCGACTGCGACCAACAGCTTTTCGGACTTGAGCAAATAGATGCCGTCGCCGCGGTGTTGCGGATGCGACGGCAATGCGGCGGCCAGAGGCGTAGCGAAATGCATCGTCGACGCAAACGCCGTCGATGGCGCGGCAAAATAGTAGACGGCGGCCTGCAACGGATCGGCCGCCACCAGCAGATGCAGCTGCGCCGTGCCGAGCAGGTCCTGTGCGACCAGGAAGACGGTCTTGTCGATGTCGCCGTCATGCAGCGGAATGGCGCCGGCGACCATACTGATGTAGACGTCGTCGGCGTTGGCGGTGATGGCGGCGGGATCGAAGGACATGGTCGGCTCCGGGTTCTAGCGAGAGGTCAGTGCGCTCATCGCGCCTTCACTCTGAAGCAAGGCGACGAAGAGTGCGATCACGACCGCCACCAGCGCAAACATCAGCGTGGCAACGAATGAAAACACCTGGAATTTTTTGGCGGCCCGTTGTGCCATGCTGGCGCGCCGGGCTGAAATAACCTCGAAGGCCCGGGCCAGCTGGGCGCGGTCGGTGTGCGAGCGGATCAGCGTGCGTTCGGAGTTTTCCAGCGGCGCCTGGGCCAGCGCATCGCTCACCGGTTCACCATCCTCGACCCGCCGTATGGCGCTGCGCCAGTAGTTCAGCACGCGTGGCACGCGCGAGGATTTTTCAGCGATCGCGATCGCGGCCAGCAGGTCGACGTCGCCGCGGATCAGGGAGACGGCAACCTTGGCGCTGCTGCTGATGGCGCCGTGCAGGACGATGTCCTTGATCGCTGGTACCTTGAGAATGAAGTCGTCGACCTTCTTGCGAAACGCCGGGCTGCCGCCTGCATAGCCATAGGCGCACACCGCCGCGCCAACCAGGATGGCGACCGAGATGAGCAGCATGCAGTCATTGGCAATGTAGGCGACGCCGATACCGCTCTTGATGGCAGCGGCTTTCTCGGCTGTGGCATCTTCGGCGATCTGTTTTTCGATCGCGGGCAGGACGGCGACGCGATTCCCGATCAGCGACAGGATCGAGAACGTAACCTCGACCGTGGTGAACACGGCGGTTGCCATCAGGACCTTCAGGGTGCTGGCGCGCGCTTCATAATATTCGACCGCGGTGTTGATGGCGTTGGACAGGGTGCCGGTTTTTTCGCCGGCTTCCATGATCGCCAGCGTGGTCTGGTCGAAGAAGTCGAGCGCGTCCATCGCTTCCAGAAAACTGCCGCCGCTGTCGAGGATCAGATAGGCGTGATTCAGACGCTGGCGCAACGGACCGTTCTCGGCTTCGATCACCAGTTTCAGGGCCTTCCCTGCGCTCAGTCCGGCCTGCGTATTAAAAAAGATCGCCAGCATGAATTGCTGCTTGTAGTCGCGCGAGACTGGATTGAAGAGGGCCAGCCGTTTCTTGATGGGCAGGATCTCGACCGGTATGCCGCCGTTGCTGCAGACCCGACGCACGATCTGCCGTTCATCGGCAGCGACCATGACGCTCGTGTGCCTGAAGTGTCTTTTTGCGCTGCGGTCCTGTACCGCTTCCGCATCGGCGGCAAACGGCAGCAGGTAGGTGACATGGAAGTTCTTGAGCTTGTCCATGTCAGAACCCTGCCCGGACGGCCTGCGAGACCGTATCCGCATCGACGACGTGGCATTCGAGCAGTTGTGCCATGACCTGGTGTTTGCTGGTGTGACTCACGCCCTCGAGCGCGAACACAGCCTGAAAATTGTGGATCGATTCGAACAGCATGTCGGTGATCCGGGTGCGTAGCGTGTCCGTGCTCGGTATGACCACGGTTTCGTGTACCGCGACCCGACCGTGATAGCCGGTGTGATTGCAGGCCGGGCAACCGGCGCGGCGCAAGAAGCGAGCGTGGCCGTGGAAGCGCAGGCCGTGCGCCTGGCTCAGCGTGGCCGCAGCGTCGCGCTCGACTTCGACCGCACAGCCGCACAGCTTGGCAATCAGGCCCTGGTTGACCACCACGCTCAACTGGTTCGCCAGGATATACAGCGCTTCCTGCTTGGTCGCGGCATCGCAGAACGACAGCACCCGCTCGAAGGTCTGGGCGACGTTTTTGGCGTGTACCGTGGCGAGCACCAGATGGCCCGATTCGGCGAATTTCAGTGCCGCGCGCATGGTGTCGTTGTCGCGGATCTCGCCCAGGATCAGGACGTCCGGGTCCTGGCGCAGGACCGAACGCTCGAGGTCGGCCGACTTTTCATTCAAGAGCTGGTTCAGCTGGATCTGGCGCGCGAAGGGCAGAATGTATTCGACCGGCTCCTCGACCGTGATGACATTCAGACGGTCGCGGCTGAAGTTCTGCGCCAGTGCGTAGAGCGTGGTGGTTTTGCCGGACCCGGTAGGGCCGGAGATCAGGATCAGGCCACCGACCTTGCCGCGCACGTCGGCCAAGCCACGGAACAGTTCATTCATCTGCAACTGGTACGGGAACAGTGCCGACAGGCCGATCATCGAGGCCGGATCGAGCACCCGGATGGCGATGGTTTCACCGCCAGCGATCGGTTGCGTGGCCACGCGGAATTCGACGCTGCTGCCGACCTCGGCCAGCGACAGCCTGCCATCCTGGGCCCGGCGCGTATCCGACGCATCCATGCCGGAGTCGTTCTTCACGCGTGAAAACAACGCTGCCATGATCCGCTCCGGCAGCAGATGGGTCGGGCGCAGCTTGCCGTCGATGCGGTAACTGATCCAGGCGCCGGGGTCGCGCAGTTTGTCCATATGGATATCAGAAGCCCGCAGCGCGATCGCTTCGGACAACATCGCATTCAATGCCTGGTGCAGCAGGAAGCCGTTGATTTCCTCGTTGCGCAGGCGGGTGATGATGGCGTCGAAGGCTGTCGCCTGATCGCGGGTACCGGCCAGCAGACGGGCGATGTCGCCGCTGTCGGTCGGCATGACGCGCAGGTCATCGACCTTGACGTCGCAGGCAGCCAGGAGCTTGGCCTTGACGGGCGCGCTGACCACCCGCGAGGCCTTGATGCTCAAGACGCCGCCCTCGACCTCGAGCGGAAAAACGCCGTGTTGGCGGCACATCGCCGGCGGCAGCAACTGACGAAACAGCGCCGAGTCGCGCTCCCCGTCGAGGCGCTTGACGGCAAAACGAATCTGCTCCTGATTGGCGAACTTGTTGCGCACGATGAGCTCGCCCAACAGGATCTGCTTGCCACCTGCGCGGATCAAACTCTGCTGACGCAGGCTGACGTCGAGTTGCTGGGGCGTGATGACGCCGGTTTTGACCAGGAATTCGCCGATCTGGGTCTGCAGGCTCCTGGCCGGTGCGCGCACTTCGGCCGGGGCGGTGGCGGTGGCGGTGACGGTGACGGTGGCGGTGGCGGTAATCATGGCAGCGGCAGGCCAGCGTTGGGCGACGGCGGCGTTGTGCCCGGTGTCTCGGTGCTGCCATTACCGTTGGCGGATGCGCCGCGGGTCTTGGTCTCCACCGTGATCATGCGTTTATAGGCCGGATCCGTTTTTTCCAGGACGATCGCGGCCGCGACCGTCGTGCCGGAACTGTCGACGCCGCCGGCGAAGATGATCGCGCGCCGCCCCATCAGGCGCCCGCCAGGCAGCGACATGGTTTCCTGGACGTAGGTAATGGTGACGATGCCATCGCTAACCTTGACCATCAGGGCCCCGGCCTTGCTGACGAAGGGCAGCAATTCACCGTTGGTCAAGGTCATGGATTCGCTGCGCGACGACGCCACCGGCGCCGCGCCCGTCAGGGGCACGGCTGCCATGGCGCCCGGTCCCGTGGCAGCGGGGGTGGCGAGCGCCGCCGCAGAGCGGCGCAACATGGCTTGCTTGCCGACGATGGCCGACACATAGAAATTGGCGAAGCGGTTGGTCAGCTCGGTCAGGGTGCGGTCGAATGGATCGTCGCTGGGCAATACGGTCCCGGGCAAGGGCACGGCGCCTGCATAGGATGCCGGGGCAGACGCCGGCGTACGCGGCGCTGTTTGCAGTTGCGCGCTGGCGCCGGGTTCACGGGGCGGGCCGGCGGCCGCTTGACTGCCGATACCGCGTGGCCGGATCAGCGGATTCGGAATCTGCATCTCCGCCTGCGCTGACAAGCAGGCCATCGTCAGCGATGCGGCCAATGCCGTCAGCAGGATGTGCTCGAATCGATTGACGTGCGATGAATCGGGCAACGATACAGGGCGCATTGGTGTGCCTCTAGATGACCAGTCGGAACCAGATGTCATCCGCAGATACTTGGTCCGCGGCGACTTTGGCAATTCAAATTATGGTAACCGAAAGTATCTTTAAGGCAAAGTTGTTTATGGGAATATTAATTTTAAGCAAGTGAACGCTCAGATGAATTACGTCTTTTTAGCTAGGAAAATTCGTATAAGCATCTGATTTTTTTAACAAACTCATTTTTTTTCGTTGTTGCAGATGGAAGACGCGGTCGTCGTGCCATTCAACTTTTGGCGACTTACCGTCGGTATCTTTTTCCGGAAACGTGACCGGGCTGCGAAAGTGACAACATGCGATGCAATCCAGAAACTATAGGCGTACTATATTGAGACTTGGCATCCACAATTTTCCATTCCCCATTTCCGATAACGAGACCAAGGACACCCGCAAAATGGCAACACTGAACGTCAATGGCGCGCTGCGCGAATTCGAGGCGGAGTCAGATACGCCGCTGCTGTGGGTATTGCGCGAGCAGCTCGGTCTGACCGGCACCAAGTACGGTTGCGGCATCGCCCAGTGTGGCGCCTGCACGATGCACATCGACGGGGTACCGACCCGCAGCTGCGTGCGTCCTGCCTCCTCGGTGACCGCTGCCGAGAAGATCGTCACCATCGAAGGCTTGTCGCCGGATGGCTCGCACCCGGTGCAGAAGGTCTGGGCTTCGCTCGACGTGCCGCAATGCGGGTTCTGCCAGTCGGGAATGATCATGGCTGCGGCGGCATTGCTGAAGTCCAAGCCGCATCCGACCGACAAGGACATTGACGAAGCGATGACCAACATCTGCCGTTGCGGCACCTACAACCGCATTCGCAAGGCGATCAAGGTGGTGGCCCAGGGCGGCAACACCAAGTCCGCGGGACTGGCCATCAAGCACACCGACGGGAGCGTGTCATGAGCAAACCCGTGAGCAAATCCCTGACTGCAACCGCCACCGGCCCAACTACCGTCGCATCGCCATCGCGCCGACGTTTCATGGGCACCACTGCTGCAGCCGCTGCTGGCGGCCTGATGTTCGGCTTCCACATTCCATTGGCCGGCGCTGCCGATGCACCTGCCGCGATGGCGCCGGAGATCAATGCCTGGGTCGTGGTCCGGCCGGACGATACGGTCGTCATTCGCATCGCCCGCTCCGAAATGGGACAGGGCACCCTGACCGGACTGGCGCAACTGGTGGCCGAGGAACTCGATTGCGACTGGGCCCGTGTCACGACCGAATATCCGACACCAGGCCAGAACCTGGCGCGCAACCGGGCCTGGGGCAATTTCTCCACCGGCGGCAGCCGCGGCATCCGCGAATCCAACGAGTACGTCCGCAAGGGCGGCGCCACCGCGCGCATGATGCTGGTGGCCACTGCCGCCGACGAATGGAAAGTGCCGGTGGCCGAATGCGCCGCTGCCAACAGCGTCATCACCCACACACCGAGCGGACGCACCACCACCTACGGCAAGATGGCCCTGGCTGCCGGCAAGCGCACCCCGCCCACCGAGGTCACGCTGAAGGACCCGAAGGAGTGGAAACTGGCCGGCAAGCGCCTGGCGCGTCTCGATACGATCGCCAAGACCAACGGCTCCCAGATTTATGGAATGGATCTGACCATGCCCGGCATGCTGAATGCGGCGATCGTCGATTGTCCGGTCTTCGGCGGCAAGGTCAAGCGCTTCGACGCCACCGAGATCAGCAAGCGTCCCGGCGTCAAGAAAGTCGTGCAGATCGGCGACAGCGCGGTGGCCGTGATCGCCGACACCTGGTGGCGTGCCAAGACCGCGCTGGCGGCCATGCCGATCGAATGGGACAACGGCCCCAACGCCAACGTTTCGAGCGCGACGATTGCCGCCGTGCTCAAGGCCGGACTCGACGCCAATGACGCCGTGGTCGGCAATGCGAATGGCGACGCGCGTGCCGCCATGAGTACGGCCACGCGCAAGATCGAAGCCGTCTATTCGGTGCCGTACCAAAACCACGCGACCATGGAAACCATGAACGCAACGGCGAAATGGACACCGGAACGTTGCGAGGTCTGGACCCCGACCCAAAACGGCGAAGCCGCCCTGGCCGCCGCCGCCGAAGCAGCCGGCCTGCCACCCGGAAAATGCGAAGTCTACAAGCTGCACCTGGGCGGTGGCTTCGGTCGCCGCGGCGCAGTCCACGACTGGGTCCGGCAAGCCGTGGCGATCGCAAAAGAGATGCCCGGCACGCCGATCAAACTGATCTGGTCGCGTGAAGAAGACATGCTGCACGGCCGCTATCATCCGATCACGCAATGCAAGATGACGGCCGGCCTGGACGAGAAGGGCAACATCACTGCCTTCCAGATGCGCATTTCGGGCCAGTCGATCCTGGCCAGCCTGGCGCCGCAGACCATCAAAGACGGCAAGGACCCGGTCGTATTCCAGGGCTTGAATCCGCCGGGACCAGAAGCCTCGATCGGCTATACCTTCCCGAACCTGATGATCGATCATGCGATGCGCAATCCGCATGTGCCGCCGGGATTCTGGCGCGGCGTGAACCTGAACCAGAATGCGATTTATCTGGAAAGCTTCATCGACGAGATCGCCTTCGCCACAAAGCAGGACCCGCTGGCGCTGCGGCGCAAGCTGATGACCGAAAGTCCGAAGCACCTGGCGGTACTGAATGCGGTTGCAGCGAAAATCGGCTGGGACAAGCCGGCACCGAAGGGCGTCTTCCGCGGGCTGGCGCAGACCATGGGTTTCGGCAGCTATGTCGCCGCCTGCGCCGAAGTCTCGGTCAGCAAGGACGGCGTATTGAAGATCCATCGCATCGTCGCTGCCACCGATCCCGGTCACGCCGTCAATCCGCAGCAGATCGAAGCGCAGGTCGAGGGCTCGTTCGCCTACGGCCTGTCGGCGGCACTCTACGGCGAATGCACGGTCAAGGATGGTCGCATGGAGCAGGAGAATTTCCACACCTATCCGGTCGTCAAGATGGCCGACATGCCGGCGGTAGAAACCATCACGATGCCCTCCGGCGGTTTCTGGGGTGGCGTCGGTGAGCCGACGATCGCAGTGGCTGCACCGGCGGTGCTGAATGCCATCTTCGCTGCCACCGGCAAGCGCATCCGCGATCTGCCGTTGAAGAACCACAGCCTCAAGCGGGCTTGATCAGCGGTACCAGCATGGACGACAGCATCGCAGGCCGGAACGCCGGGGTACCGGCTGCTGTGCTGGCTCCTGTGCTGGCTGCAGTTCTGGCCGCAATCGTGTCGTGGTCATGCGCCGGCGCGGCGCTCGCCCAGACGCCATCACCGGCGCCGGTCGTCACCGGCGACGCCATTCTTGCGCCCTTGACCACGGCGGCCGGCGACGCAGTGCGTGGCCGCGCCATCGTTGCCAGCCGGCAGACCGGGCTGTGCCTGCTGTGCCATGTGGGCCCGATTCCCGAAGAGCGGTTTCAGGGTAATCTGGCGCCGAATCTGTCGGGTGCCGGCAGCCGCTGGAGTGAAGGCCAGCTGCGATTGCGCATGGTCGATGCACGCAGTCTCAATCCCGAGTCGATCATGCCTTCCTATTACCGTACCGACGGCCTGACCCGGGTCGCCCCCGCGCTGCGCGGCCAGCCGATCCTGACAGCCCAGCAGATCGAGGATGTGGTGGCCTACCTGCACACCTTGCGCGATACCGAAGGCGGACCAGGAACATCAGTGAAATGACCAGAACGAATGACCACCTTGA
>JACMRD010000234.1 GCA_014376645.1 Herminiimonas sp.
AAGACGAATAGCTACCGGTGTCCCGGCGACCCCCAGTACGGGCAGGGTCGGGACGGCATGCTGCTCAAGGAGACCGAGGTCGAGCAGAACGGCGCCCGTCCGCAGATGGGCAAGCGCTGCTGGTAGATGTCGGTTCAATTGGCTTTCTGGCGAACCTCGCTGGCGACGCCGGGCTGCACTCGCGATGCCAGCCGCACATTCGATTTCAGCAACTCGACCTCGTCACCCAGGATTTCAGCTGCTTCGTTGAGATAGATATCCTTCTCGTCCTTGCGCGCCTTCTCGGCGGCAAGGTTGGCGGTGACGTTGCGCTCGTTGGCCTGCAAACCGTCGTCCTGCTGCAGCTTCAGGGCTGCGCGGGCGGTAGCAGACCGTTCGGCCTTGTCACCTGCCTTGGCCGATGATTTTTCGGCGGCGGCGTTTTCCTTGCCGGCTTCCCGCAACTTGGTGCGCGCATCCTGGGTGTCGCGCTCCTTGCGCCGCACCGCTTCATTGAGCGAGATGACATTGCCTTTGCGCTTGGCCTGGACTTCGGCAATATCTTCCAGCAGGTAAGCGAACTCCTTGTCCTGGCCGATGCGGGTATCGTGCCGGATCTTGAGCATCGGCAACAGTTCCGTCAGGTCGCCGGCCGGGCGGTAGGTGATCGCCGGTATCTGCGCCCACGGCAGCGCATTGCCGTAGCTGGATTCGCCGAACTCGTCACGATCGGTGGTGCTCGGCAAGCTGATGTCCGGCACCACGCCACGCAATTGGGTGGTGCCGCCGTTGACCCGGAAGAATTGGGCCACCGTCATCTTCAGCTCACCGAAGCGCGGCTTGTCACTTTTGATCAGTTTGTCCAGATTGACCAGCGTTTGCACCGTTCCCTTGCCGAAGCTGGTTTCGCCGATCACCACGCCACGGCCGTAATCCTGGATCGCTGCAGCAAAAATTTCCGAGGCCGAGGCCGAACCTCGATTGATCAGCACGCCCACCGGCTTGGTCCAGGCCGGGGCCGCATTCTCGGCCGCCTCGATGCGGATCGCACCTTGCGAATTGCGCTGCTGGACCACCGGCCCCTTGCCGATGAACAGCCCTGTCAGTTCAACCGCTTCGGTCAGGGCACCACCGCCGTTGTTGCGCAGGTCGATCAGGACACTGTCGACGTTGTCCTTCTTGAGCTCCTCGAGCAGCTTGGCGACATCACGGGTGGCGCTCTTGAAGTCAGTATCGCCGCGGGTACGCGCATCGAAGTCCAGATAAAACACGGGCAGCGAGATCACACCGACCTGGCGCGTGACACCACCATTTTTGGTTTGGATGATGCTTTTCTTGGCAGCCTGCTGGGACACGTTGATCTTGTCGCGCACCAGGCTCACACGCTCCTGTTTGCCGTCGACGCCGGCGGTGGCCGGCAGGATCTCGAGCACCACCTGCGAGCCCTTGTTGCCGCGGATGAGTTCGACCACGTCGTTGATGCGCCAGCCGACCACATCGGTCATGGTGCCGCCGGCGCCTTCGCCGACGCGCACGATACGGTCACCGACCTTGAGCTTGTTCGACAGCGCCGCCGGGCCTCCGGCGACCAGTTCACGGATCGTGGTGTATTCCTCGTTCTCGGACAACACGGCGCCGATGCCGAAGAGCGATAGCCGCATCGAGATGTCGAATTCCTCCGATGCTTTCGGCCCAAGATAATTGGTATGCGGCTCGATCGACATGGTGTAGGCATTCATGAAGAGCTGGAATACATCGTCGCTCTTGACCTTGGCCGCACGCGACAGTGCCTTGTCGTAGCGTTTGCCGAGGGTGGCGCGGATCGCCTTGTCGTCGCTGCCGGCCAGTTTCAGGCGCAGCCAATCACCCTTGACGCGCTTGCGCCAGAGGTCCTGCAACTCGGCCACCGAAGCCGGCCAGGCCGCTTTCTCGCGGTCGATCTGGTAGGTTTCCTTGTCGCTGAAGTCGAAGCCCTTCTTGAGCAATTCACCCGAGTACGTGAAGCGCTCCACCACCCGCCGCTGATAATGGTTGAACATGGTGAACGGCGCCTTCAGATCGTCGCCGTAGATGGCGTCGTCGAGCTTGTTGCGCGCAACCGAAAATGCATCGACGTCGGCCTGGGTGAAAAACAGTTTTTCACCATCCATGTCCTTCAGATAGCGGTCGAAGATCTTTTGCGACAGGGCGTCGTCAAGCGGCACTTTCTTGTAGTGATTGCGGGTCAGGATCTCGGCTGAAATCTTGGCCGCCTGCGCCTGCTGCACCAGAGGCAACAGCGTGGGCGCGGCAACAGCCTCGCTGGTCGCGGCGTGGGTAGAACCGCCGATCAGGATCAGGAGTGCGAGCAACTTCATCTTCATTCAAGGCTCCAGGGAAATAAGCGCACGGTTGGTCGGTGCCAACCCCAGCAATGCTTCATCGTACCAGAGGCTTGGCGGCGCAGCATGACGGGAAGGCATTGCGCGGAGCCGGCCCCATACCGCAGCCGCGACTACGTGGTCGACGACGCGCGGTCATCATCTGAGCGCGCCGCCACGTGTCTATCACCGCGTGCGAACCGGTGGCGACCATGTCTTTGGTCGCGATCGCCACCGGCGTCCTCCTCCAGCTCCTGCTGAGCAACTAGGCAAGTCGCGTCATGAACGCGGCAACCAGGCATCGACCTCGGTTAGCCGCGCCGCGCGCACCTTGATCCTGAAGGCGATTTCTGCCTTGGCGGTCTCGGCGTCGCGGCGCGATCCTTCCGCGAGGTGCGCGCGCGCATAGGCGTCGACCTTAGCCACCATGGTCGCGTCTGCCGATGTGTTTGCCAGCGAAGGATAGAAGCGGCTGCGTGAATTCGCATCGACGCGGGCGTCGACGTCGGTGCGGTGCGCAACAGCAAAATCGAATGCCAGGTCCGGATA
>JACMRD010000235.1 GCA_014376645.1 Herminiimonas sp.
CACAGACCGCCCGAGTAACTGTAGGCATCGGGATCGTCCTGCGAATATTCCTCGAGCTTGCGGATATCCACCTTGCCGACCAAAGAAGAAATGTCCTGGTTGTTCTCATCACCCGGCTCGGTCTTCGAAATCGCGATCTGTTTCAGGATCGACGGATAGCGCTTGACCACCCGGAACTGGTTGATGTCGCCGTTGAATTCATGCAAGCGCTTGACGGCCCATGGACTCGGGATGGTGCGCAGGTAACGGCGTGGAATGCCGTAATCCTCTTCCAGGATCTCGCCGTCCTCGAGTTCGTTGAACAGCCCGAGTGGCGACTCGTTGACCGGCGAACCCTTGATTGCATAGAACGGAATCTTTTCCATCAGCGACTTGAGCTTTTCGGCAATCGACGACTTGCCGCCGCCGACCGGTCCGAGCAGATAAAGTATCTGTTTTCGCTCCTCCAGTCCTTGCGCGGCGTGGCGGAAATAGGCGACGACCTGTTCGATCACTTCCTCCGTACCGTAGAACTCACGGAAGGCGGGGTAGATCTTGATGACCTTGTTGGCGAAGAGGCGGGAGAGCCGCGGATCGTGGCGCGTATCGACCAGTTCCGGGCTGCCAATGGCAGCGAGCATGCGTTCGGCGGCGCTGGCGAACACCAGCTTGTCGCGTTTGCATAATTCCAGATACTCCTGAAGCGAGTACTCCTCTTCCCGAGTCCGTTCGTACCGTGCTGCGTAGTTATCAAAGATCTTCATGTGGACATGTCCTTTGAGTTGAACTGACGTTCAGTGGCTTCGCATTCTGGGGATGGAATTTGCCGCCAAAATTTCCACCTCGCAAGGAAATAATACGCGCAATTTTTTGCCCCAGGTACGCATATTGTGCGACAAAAAATTTTAACGTGCAGGCGCACCACACTGTCACCATATCGCTTGAGAACGCGGCCGCACTGCCACAACAAAACGTAGCGATCAATTTTGAAAATTAATACTTCGTGAAGCTCGATTTGCCCATTTTCGCGCATGCCGTACACCGGTTCGCCGTTGCCTCGGCAAGCAAGCCGGTGGGACAGCTTCCAGAGCCGTCGGGCACGCCGGACGCGCAAGGCGAGGTGGTGCATTGCTGCTGCGCTGCACCGATGCGCGGTCTTCGATGGAGACGCTAAAAATCAATCCCCGAAGACCACGTGGGAAAGCGTCGATCTGGATCAGGAAAGTCACGAGCACTCACTTCCGGATCAGACGCCTCACCACTTGAGAGCGTCGAATGCACCTGTTTGTTCATTACTGACGCGAAAGTAGCCTATCTGGTTGACAGGCCAACCCGTCATTTCAATGACCACTGACCCATCCTCCCAGGCACCTGTGGCAAAATGCCATCAGCTTTCGCCGGGTGGATCAGGGCCAATCTTCCCTGACACCGGGTCCATCCGTTTCCATTTTTCCCACACGATGACCGCCTCTTCCGATCTGACCGACTCGCCGACCGATGCGCCGTACCGCGTCAAGAATTCCAGCATCCATGGCCGCGGTGTTTTTGCCCGGCGCAAGATCCGAGCCGGCACCTT
Organism: Herminiimonas sp.; assembly: GCA_014376645.1. Lineage (GTDB taxonomy): Bacteria > Pseudomonadota > Gammaproteobacteria > Burkholderiales > Burkholderiaceae_D > JANXSS01. The sequence continues at coordinate 1,556 of JACMRD010000235.1, forward strand.
GCTCATTGAATACACGGGTGACCGCATCAGTTACGACCAGGCCTGCGAAGATGCTGCAGCGCGCGATGATGAGTCCAATCACACCTTTTTGTTCAGCCTGGAGGATGGCAGCGTGATCGATGGCGGGAGCAACGGCAACGATGCCCGCTGGATCAATCATTGCTGTGAACCGAACTGCGCGGCGCGCGAAGAAGAGGGCAGGATCTTCATCCATGCGTTGCGCGACGTCGCACGCGGCGAAGAGCTGAACTACGATTACGGCCTGGTGCTGGACGAGCGCTATACGCCAGCCCTCAAGCGGTCCTATGCCTGCCGTTGCGGCACGCCAGGCTGCCGGCAGACGATGCTGGCGCCCAAGCGCAAACGTAAGGCTGGCTGAAAGCACACCATGCAACCACCGTCGCTGCGCCAGCAATGCCACACCATCGTCTCGGGTGACCGACCCCGCACTGCCGCCGAGGACTTCGCCGACATGGCGGCCTGGTGCAGCGCCAACGCCGTGTCCCACGACACCTACGGAGAAGGCGTCCTGATCGAAGGCTTCCAGCAGAAGATCGCCGGTTTGCTCGGTTTCGAGGCGGGACTTTTTACCATCACCGGCACCATAACCCAGGTCACCGCGTTGCGACTGGCTTGCGACGCACGTGGCAGCCGTCACGTCGCCATGCATCCGAGCGCGCACATCCTCAAGCACGAACTGGCCAATTACCAGTTGCTCGATCACTTCAAGGCCCTGCCGGTGGGCGACCCGATGCGTCCCTGGTCAGTCGACGATCTGCGCACCTGGCCCGACCCGCTGGGCGCCATCCTGTATGAGCTGCCGATGCGCGAGATCGGTGGTCAGTTGCCGGCCTGGGAGCAGCTCGAGGCGGTCAAGGCTCATTGCCGCGCCCATGACATTCACCTGCACATGGACGGCGCGCGGCTGTGGGAGGCCGGCGCCGGCTTCGGACGCCCTCTGGCGCAGATCGCGGCCGGCTTCGACAGCGTCTATGTCTCGTTCTACAAGGGCATCGGCGGGCTGGGCGGCGCCATGCTGCTCGGTTCGCAGAAGATGATCGACCAGTCCCGCGCCTGGGTCCAGCGCCAGGGCGGCAACGTCTATCGGCGCTCGCCTTACGTGGTGTCTGCCGCCATGCGCTTCGATGCCCGGCTGGCCGCCATGCCGGCCTGTTTCCGGCGCACGCAATGGCTCTACGAGCGGCTGCGGCAGCATCCCCGGCTGCGGCCGAATCCGGCTGCGCCACAGAGCAACATGCTGCACATTCATATGCCGATCGCCAAAGAGCGCGCCATCGAACTGCGCGACCGGATCGCTGCCGAACATGGCGTCTGGCTGTTCGGCGGCGCCAGCCATGCGGCCTTGCCCGGGCATTGCTACTTCGAGTGGTATGTCGGCGAATCCCTGCTGACCATGCCGGATGCCCAGGTCGAACAGGTACTGGCCTGGCTAAGTACCCACCCAGAATAGATCGTGAATGTCTGGGTCGGTACTTCGATGCGGCCTGCTGACAGGCTGTTCCATTTCGTCCACAGGTTGTTGTTGCGACCTGCAAGTACTTGTAAACAGACGCAGCTAGGTTCGTTACCGAACAGAACACTCTTGTCAAGCTGGCTACGCTTCGGTTTGACGTGGCCAGTGACTACTCCGATGTCGCGGCCAGTTTGATAGAGTGAACTTTCTAGGAATGAACATGAATAACGTATTGAAGCTGGCAGTCGCTGCCGCGATTCTGAGCTGCACCAGCGCTGCCATGGCGCAGGCGACAGCCTATTACCCATCCTGGTACATCATGCCGAGCGTGAATTCGCTGGATGCGGATTCGATCTTCGGCGCTGGCGACCGTGGTGCCGGGCTGGGTCTGAAGTTCGGCAAGGTACTGGCGCCGAACTGGGACATGCAGATGGGTGCAACCTACGCACGCGCGCGTCACAACGGCGCGCGCTATCAGCAGGACACCCTGGGCATCGATGCCCTCTACATGTTCTCGCGCTCGCGTTTCCGTCCATTCGTGCTGGCTGGTTTCGGCGCGGAATACGACAAAAGCAATACCGTTCTGGGCGAACGCTCGAAGACGTCGCCCTATCTGGACGCTGGCGTCGGCTTCCAGTACGCCTTTACCGACCAGTGGTCGATGCAGGCCGACGTACGCCGCGTGCATGGTTTCCTGAAGCGCGATACCTTCAATTCGCGCACTGCCAACAACAACTACATCACCGTCGGCCTGAATTACTACTTCGACAAAGCGCCAGCCGCTGCGCCGATGGTCGCCGCCGCACCGATGCCGGTGGCCCAGCCGATGCCTGCACCGATGCCAATGCCAATGCCAGCACCGGCGCCACGCTTCGAGAAGATCACGATGGCAGCAACCGAACTATTTGCCTTCGACCGTTCGGACATCATGGGTTCCCAGTCCAAGCTCGACGAGATCGCCGCTACCCTGGCTGCCAACTCCCAGGTCAGCAACATCGTCATCACCGGTTACACCGATCGCATCGGCACCGACAAGTACAACCAGAAGCTCTCCGAGCGTCGCGCCAATGCCGTCAAGGCCTATCTGGTGAGCAAGGGCGTGGACGGTGCGCGTTTGTCGGCAGTCGGCAAGGGCGAAGCCAATCCGGTCGTCCAATGTACCGACAAGAAGATGGCTGCACTCATCAAGTGCCTCGAGCCAAACCGTCGCGTCGAGGTCGAGCAGATCACGATCGAACGTCAAGTCAAGTAAGCCTGCCGTGCCTCGGCGTCCTCCGTTTGCGGAGGGCCCGGGGTGCGACGACATGAAGGGAGCGCCGCGGCGCTCCTTTTTTTCATGTGCGGACCGTTCAGGCTGCCGGTACGTGCCTGAAGCAGCCGATGCTGTGATCGTTGACGATGCCCGTCGCCTGCAGGTAGGCGTAGATGATGGTCGAGCCGACGAACTTGAAGCCGCGCGCAGCCAGATCCCTCGAGATCTGGTCCGACAGCTCGGTGCGCGCAGGCGTGTCGTCGGCATGCCAGTGGTTGACGATCGGTGTGCCGCCGACATAAGCCCAGAGAAACGGTGCGAGGCCGCCGCATTCGTCGCACAGCGCCAGGTAGGCGCGCGCATTGCCGCTGGTGGCAGCGATCTTGAGGCGGTTGCGCACGATGCCGGGGTCGGCCATCAGGCTGGCCACCTTGGCGTCATCGTAGGCGGCGATCTTCACGGCATCCCAGCCGTCGAACACTTCGGCGTAGCGCGCGCGCTTGTTGAGAATGGTTTCCCAAGACAGGCCGGCCTGGGCACCCTCGAGGTTGAGCATCTCGAAGAGCCTGACTTCGTCGTCGCAGGGCACGCCCCATTCATGATCGTGATAAGCCAGGTAGCGCGAATTGGCGGGATTGGCCCAGCGGCAGCGGGTGGGCGCAGTGGGGAGGAAGGTATCGGCGGTATCGTAGGAATTCGGCATGGCGGCAGTGCTTCAGCCGAACTTGCGCACCGCGTCCAGCGCGAGGCCGGCGCCGATGCTGCCGAACAGGTCGCCTTCGACCCGGCGCGCCGCCGGCAGCAGGGCGCCGATACGCTCGCGCAGCAGCGGCACGCCGCTCGAGCCGCCAGTGAAGAAGACGGTATCGACTTCGTGCGCGCCGACGCCGGCGTCGCGCAACAGACCGGTCACCGTGTCCGACACGCGGCCGATCAGATGATCGATCGACTGATCGAAACCGCTGCGGGTGAGATCCAGGGTCGGCGTCCCGCTCAGGCGCTCCAGTCGCAGGGCGACCGAGGCTGCATCCGACAGGGCGATCTTGCCTTCCTCGACCTTGATCGCCAGCCAGTGACCGGCGCGCTGGGTCACCAGATCCAGAAGGCGAGCCAGCTTGTCGCGCTCACCGGCGTCGCGCAGGACATCCTGCAACTGGGTCCAGGTCTTGCGGGTGTAGGCCAGGTTGATGGTGTGCCAGGTCGCCAGGTTGAAGTAGTAGCTCGACGGCACGTCGCTGCCATTCTTCAGGCTCGAACCCAGCCCGAGCATCGGCATGACCGCCGACAGGCTCAGGTACTTGTCGAAGTCGGTGCCGCCGATGTGCACGCCGGCGCTGGCCAGGATATCGTCGCGGCGGTCGATATCGAGGGCGCGCGAAGGCGCCAGCCGCACCAGCGAAAAATCGGAGGTACCGCCGCCGATGTCGGCAATGAGGACCAGTTCTTCGCCGCCGATGGTCGATTCATAATCGAAGGCGGCGGCGATCGGCTCGTACTGGAACTCCACATGACGGAAGCCGACCTCTTGCGCGATCTCCAGCATGGTCGATTCCGCCAGGCGGTCGGCCACCGGATCGTCGTCGATGAAGTGCACCGGCCGGCCCAGCACCGCGCTGTCGAAGGTCTGGCCGGCGGCCGTCTCGGCGCGGCGCTTGAGTTCGCCATAGAACTGCGCCAGCAGCGTACGAAACGGCAGGGCGCGGCCCATGACTTCGGTCTGGCCATCGATCAGGCTGGTACCGAGCAGGCTCTTGAGGGACCGCATCAGGCGGCCTTCGTTACCCGCCAAATAGTTGGCCAGGGCCGCGCGGCCGAAATACACCGCATCTTCGTCGGCATTGAAGAACACCACCGAAGGCAGGGTCGTCTTGCCGTCTTCCAGCGCCAGCAGCGCCGACCGATCCGGCCGGCTCCAGCCAACCGTGGAGTTGGACGTACCGAAATCCACACCACATGCATCTGCCATCGAAGTCCCCTTGCGCTGTCCCGAAAATCGGAACGGCCGCCATGATAAGCCATCGACGAGGTTCGTGTTCACACCAACGGTCAAATGCGACTATGCTACTGCGACGTGGGCAGTCGATCCCTGCCCTGACCACACCTGTCACCGTTGCACCAGGAGTTGCTGCTGTGTCTTTCCACGACCACGATACATCCACCGTCAGCGCATTGCTGATCGCGGTGAGCGAGAATACGAACGATCCGATCTTCGTAAAAAATTGCTCGGGAGAGTTGATATTTGCTAACCCAGCAACGCTACGCATGCTCGGCAAGACGCGCGAGGAAGCGCTCTACCGGACCACCCGTGATCTGCTGTCCGATCCGCAGGAAGCGGCGCGGGTCGACCAGGACGATCGCCACGTCCTCGATCAGCGCACGTCGCTGACCTCCGAGCAGACGCTGCACCTGCCGTGCGGCGTGCGCACCTATTCGACCACCAAGGCGCCCTGGATCGACGGCAGCGGCAAGCTGATGGGCCTGGTGGGCATCAGCACCGACATCAGCGCCCGCAAGGAGGCCGAGGACTCGCTGCGGGCCCGCGAGCGCCAGCTCGAAGCCACCATCGCCGAGCGCACCGCCGCCCTGCGCGAACTGACCAATCACATCGAAACCATCCGCGAGGAAGAAAAGCGCGCCATCGCCCGCGAACTGCACGATGACATGGGTGCGACGCTGACTTCGCTGTCGATGCACCTGCAGGGCGCCTATGCACTGTTTCCCGGCGATGAAAAATGGAGCGCTCGCAAGAGCAAGATCCAGTCGCTGCTCGCCGCCGTGGTAGAGACCACGCGGCGCCTGCAGACCAACCTGCGCCCGACCATGCTCGACCTGTTCGGCCTGAAGACCGCACTGGGCGAACTGCTGACCGAATTCGGTGAGGAGTCCGGGCTCACGTGCAAGCTCAGCCTGCCGGACGACGATCTGCCGATCGACCCGACGTTGGAAATCGCGCTCTACCGCATGCTCCAGGAAATCCTCAATAACGTCGTCAAGCATGCCAAGGCGAGCAAGGTCGACGTCATCCTCGACATCGATGAAGACCAGCTCACGCTGACCGTGCGCGACGACGGTGTCGGCATCGACGAAGACCGCTTGCGCAACACCGTCACGCACGGCCTGCGCGGCCTGCACGAACGCGCGTCCTACCTCGGCGGCAGCATCCGCATCAAGCGTGGGGCGGGCGGCGGCACCATCGTGGCCATCGACATGCCGCTGCCCGGATGAGCGATCTCGTTGTGGTCCGCAAGGAAGGCCTGTACTGCGTCCCGGGACAGTTCTACATCGACCCCTGGCGTCCTGTCGCGCATGCCGTGATCACGCACGCCCATGCCGACCATGCGCGCACCGGGCACGGCCACTACCTGGCGGCGGCGCCCGGCGAGGGCATCCTGCGCGCCCGGCTCGGTCCGATCATGCTCGATGCCCTCGACTACGGGCAGGAGGTCACACACAACGGGGTGACGATTTCCTTCCACCCGGCCGGCCATGTGCTGGGCTCGGCCCAGGTCCGCATGGCCTACCGGGGCGAGGTCTGGGTCGCCTCGGGCGACTACAAGGTCGAAGCCGACGGCACCTGCGCGCCGTTCGAGCCGGTGCGCTGCGATACCTTCATCACCGAATCGACCTTCGGCATGCCGATCTACCGCTGGCAGGCGCAGGCCGAGATCTTTGCCGACATCGACGCCTGGTGGCGCGCCAATGCCGAACAGGGACGCGCCAGCGTGCTGTTCTGCTATTCCTTCGGCAAGGCGCAGCGCATCCTGCACGGCATCGATGCCTCGATCGGCCCGATCATCTGCCACGGCGCCGCCGAGCCGCTCAACACCGTCTACCGTGATGCCGGCGTCCGATTGCCGCCGACCCTGAAGGTGAGCGAGGTCACCGACAAGAGCCTGTTCCACCGCGCCCTGGTGATCGCGCCGCCCTCGGCTGCCGGTACGCCCTGGATCAAGCGCTTCGGCGATTACAGCGATGCCTTCGCCAGCGGCTGGATGCAGGTGCGCGGCGCGCGCCGCCGGCGCAGCGTCGACCGCGGCTTCGTGCTGTCGGACCATGCCGACTGGCCCGGCCTGATGCAGGCGATCAAGGCATCCGAAGCGCAGCGCGTGATCGTCACCCACGGCCAGATTCCGACCATGGTGCGCTGGCTGCAGCAGAACGGACTCGACGCCGGCGCCTTCGAGACCGAATACGGCGGCGATGACCAGCACGAGGATGTGCCCGCGGCGACCGTGCCATTGGCCGCGCCATCGACCGAATCATCGACCGAATCATCGACGACAGCATCGGCCACGCCGGCGGCAACCACGGATGCGTGAATTTGCCCGCCTGTATGCCGAGCTCGACGGCACCACCTCGACCAATCGCAAGCTCGACGCCTTGCAGCACTATTTCCGGACTGCGCCGGCGGTCGATGCCGCCTGGGCGCTGTACTTCCTGGCCGGTGGCAAGCCGCGCCAGGCGGTGCCGACCAAGCTGCTGCGCGCCGATGCGGTCGCCTGCGCCGGCATCGACGAATGGCTCTTCGACGAGTGCTATCACGCTGTCGGCGACCTGGCCGAAACGATTGCCCTGATCCTGCCGCCGCCCCGCCAGAGCAGCGACATCGGCCTGGCGGTCTGGATGACGGAGCGCATCGCACCGCTGCGCGGCGCGGCGCCCGAGGCCATCCACGCCGCGCTGTCGGGCTTCTGGAACGAGCTCGACAGCCGCGAGCGCTTCCTGCTGGTCAAACTGATCGGCGGCGGCTTCCGGGTCGGCGTCTCCAAGCTGCTGGTCACGCGGGCGCTGGGCATCATCGCCGGCATCGACAGCAAGGTGATCGCCCAGCGCCTGATGGGCTGGACTGATGGCACCATCCGTCCGACCAGTGCACGGTTCGAGCAGCTCACCCGCGCCCAGACCGAGGACGAACATGCGCAGCGTGGTGGTCAGCCTTACCCGTTCTTCCTGGCGCACCCGCTGCAGGCCGAGCCGGCGACGCTGGGCGAGGTCGGTGCCTGGCAGGCCGAATGGAAATACGACGGCATCCGCGCCCAGCTGGTGCGGCGCGACGGCCAGGCCTGGCTCTGGTCGCGCGGCGAGGAGCTGATCACCGACCGTTTTCCGGAAATCAGCGGCATCGCCTTGCCCAACGGCTGCGTCATCGACGGCGAGATCCTGATCTGGCGGGACGATGCGCCGGCGTCCTTCGCCGACCTGCAGACGCGCATTGGGCGCAAGACCGTGTCGGCGAAACTGCTGGCCGAACATCCCGCCGTGCTGGTTGCCTACGATCTGCTGGAGCACGAAGGCGCCGACCTGCGCGACATGGCGCAATCGGCGCGCCGCGCGCTGCTCGAAAAAGTCGTTGCCGCCAGCGGCGCGCCCGCCCTGAAGCTCGCGCCGGTGATCCAGGCCGAAAGCTGGAATGCGCTGGCAGTCATCCGTGAAGAGTCGCGCAGCCGTGGCGTCGAGGGCATGATGCTCAAGGCCGCCGAGGCCCGTTACGGCGTCGGCCGCACCAAGGATGTCGGCACCTGGTGGAAATGGAAGATCGATCCTTACACGGTGGACGCGGTGCTGATCTATGCCCAGTCCGGGCATGGCCGGCGCGCCTCGCTCTACACCGATTACACCTTTGCGGTATGGGACGTCGACGCGGAGGGCGTGCGGCGCCTGGTACCGTTCACCAAGGCATACTCGGGCCTGACCGACGCCGAGATCGCACAGGTCGACGCAAAAATCCGCAAGACCACGATCGAGAAATTCGGCCCGGTACGCAGCGTCAAGCCGAGCATGGTGTTCGAGATCGGCTTCGAGGGCATCGCCCGTTCGAGCCGGCACAAGGCCGGTGTCGCGGTGCGCTTCCCGCGCATGCTGCGCATCCGCGACGACAAGGGCATCGACGATGCCGATACGCTGGCGACCCTGAAAGGCATGCTGGCGTGAGGCGTTCGCTGCGCGCACAGCTGCGTCCTGTCGCTGCAACCTCGCCGGCGCCGGCAAGGCCGGCAACACCGAGCCAGTCCGACCCGGCCGTGCCGTCCGGCTTTCCGGCGGCTACCACCACCGACGACTGGTTCGCGGTGCGCGACTGGAAAATCTTCCCGTTCCAGCGCGCTGTCTGGAAAGCGGCCATGCAGGGCAAGTCCGGCCTGCTGCATGCCACCACCGGTTCCGGCAAGACCTACGCCGTCTGGTTCGCCGCGCTGCAGCGGGCCCAGCGCCTGCAAGTGAAAACCGGCAGCAACCGCAATACTCGTATCCTGGCCGGACTGCGCGTGCTCTGGATCACGCCGATGCGCGCGCTGGCCGCCGACACGGTACGTGCACTGCAGGGACCCGCCGCCGAACTGATGCCGGAGTGGAGCGTCGGCGCGCGCACCGGCGACACCGATTCCGCCGAACGGGCGCGCCAGACGCGCAAGCTGCCGGCGGCGCTCGTGACGACGCCCGAGAGCCTGTCTCTGATGCTGTCGAAGACCGACGCCGTCGACCTGTGCGCGGGGCTCGACATGGTGATCATCGATGAGTGGCATGAACTCCTGGGCAGCAAGCGCGGCGTGCAGACTCAGCTGGCACTGGCGCGCCTGCGCCAGTGGCGTCCGGATCTGGTGGTCTGGGGACTGTCGGCCACGCTCGGTAACCTGCAGCAGGCGCAGGATGCGCTGCTGGGCGAAGGTCGGGGCGTCCTGGTCGAAGGCGGCGTGAAAAAATCGCTGCTGGTCGATACCCTGATCCCGAAGAATCCGTCGCGCTTTCCGTGGAGCGGGCATCTCGGGATCCAGATGCTGCAACCGGTGATCGACGAAATCGAAGCGCATCAGACCACGCTGGTCTTCACCAACACCCGCTCGCAGGCCGAGATCTGGTACCAGAACATGCTGGCCGCGCGCCCCGACTGGGCCGGCGTGATTGCCCTGCATCACGGCTCGCTCGACCGGTCGGTGCGGGAATGGGTCGAGCTGGGCTTGAAGCAAGGCCAGCTGAAAGCCGTCATCTGCACCTCCAGCCTGGACCTGGGCGTCGATTTCCTGCCGGTTGTGCGTGTTCTGCAGATCGGCAGCGCCAAGGGTGTCGCACGGCTGCTGCAGCGGGCCGGGCGCAGCGGCCATGCGCCCGGCCGGGTCTCGCGCCTGACACTGGTGCCGACCAATACGATGGAACTGCTCGAAGCCGCCGCCGCCCGCACCGCAGTGGCTCACCGCACGGTGGAGGCGCGCCCGGTGCCGAACAAGCCGCTCGACGTCCTGGTGCAGCATCTGGTGACGATCGCGCTGGGCGGCGGCTTCACCTCCGATGCGTTGTATGCCGAAGTCCGCGGCGCCTATTCGTACCGATCCCTGACACCCGAGGAATGGCAATGGGCGCTCGACTTCGTCGCGCGGGGTGGCCAGAGCCTGACGGTGTATCCGGAATACCGGCGGGTGCTGCTGGACGCCGGGGGCGTCTACCGCGTGCCCGATAGCGCACTCGGCCGGCGCCATCGCATGAGCATCGGCACCATCGTCTCGGACGCCCAGATCCAGGTGAAATATCTGACAGGCGGCAACATCGGCACCGTCGAGGAATCGTTCATCTCGCGCCTGAACAAGGGGGATCATTTCCTGTTCGGCGGGCGCCGCCTGGAGTTCGTCCGGGTCCATGACATGCATGCCTACGTCAAGCGCGCGACCGGCAACAAGGGGGCGATACCGCGCTGGCAGGGCGGCAAGATGCCGCTGTCCTCCGAGCTCTCGCATGCCGTGCTGGGGCGCCTGGAAGCAGCGCTGGCGGGGCACTTCGAGGGCGCAGAGATGCAGGCCGTCCAGCCGCTGCTGGCGTTGCAGCAGCGCTGGTCCGGCTTGCCCACCACGCAGCATCTGGTTCTCGAAACCATGACCAGCCGCGAGGGCTGCCACCTGTTCGTCTATCCGATTGCCGGGCGCTCGGTGCACATCGGCCTGGCGTCGCTGCTGGCCTACCGCATCGCCAAACGCGCACCTGCCACGTTCTCGATCGCGGTCAATGATTACGGTTTCGAACTGTTGTCGCCGACGCCGCTCGACTGGGCTTCCCTGCTGGCGCCGCTGGACGGCGATGCGCTCGACCTGCTGAGCACCGACGGTTTGCTGGAAGATGTACTGGCGAGCCTGAATGCGGCGGAGCTGTCGCAGCGGCGTTTTCGGGAGATCGCCCGCATCGCCGGCCTGGTGTTCCAGGGCTATCCGGGTCAACCGAAAAGCAACCGCCAGCTGCAGGCGTCGTCGTCGCTATTCTTTGAAGTCTTCCGCAAGCATGACGCGGCCAACCTGCTGCTGAACCAGGCGCAGCGGGAAGTGCTGGAGCAGGAACTGGAAATCGTGCGGTTGCGCGAGACGCTGGTCGAACTGGCGGGACGCACGCGACAATTGCATGTGACGCCGCGCGCCACACCGTTCGCCTTTCCGCTGCTGGTGGAGCGCCTGCGCGAAAAGCTCAGCACCGAGAAACTGTCCGACCGCGTCGCGCGCATGGTGCGGGAGCTGGAACAAGCCGCCATGCCGGCGCCGGCGTCTACACCAGCGTCAACCCGACGTCCCGCAAGCAGCAAGCGAAAGGTCGAGACCTGATGCAAGTTGTTCTAGCCGGTCAGACCGTCCTGCTGCTGGCGCAGCACGCGCTGTATTGGCCGGCGCAGCGCCTGCTGGTCGTGGCCGATATCCATTTCGGCAAGGCGGCATCGTTTCGCGCACTCGGCGTGCCGGTACCAGCCGGCACCACCACGCAGAACCTGGCCGCGCTCGACGCCCTGCTCGCCACGCATGCGGTCGATCATCTGCTGTTTCTCGGGGATTTTTTGCATGCGCGGTCGGCGCATGCAAGCGCCACGATGGCGGTGATCCGCCACTGGCGCCTGCGTCATCCGGCGTTGCGCCTGACGCTGGTACGCGGCAATCACGATGACCGCGCCGGCGATCCGCCGGCCGATCTCGATATCGCGATCGTCGATGAACCGCACGTCATGACGCCGTTTGCGTTCTGCCACCATCCGCAGCAGAGCGTCCTCGGGCATGTCGTAGCCGGCCATGTGCATCCGGTGTATCGGCTTGCCAGCGGTGCAGACGGGCTGCGCCTGCCCTGTTTCGTGGTCGGCGCGCAGTGCTCGCTGCTGCCGTCCTTCGGCGCGTTCACCGGTGGCCATGCGGTGGCGCAGCGGGCGGACGAGCGCCTCTTCGTGGTCGCCGGTGAACAGGTGTTCCTGGTGCCGCCGGCACGCCCCGGGCGGCCGGCGGCACGGGGTCGCTGAGCGCGCAGGCGGCGATCAGATCACTTGAGTGGAATCGGATTGTTGCGCGGGATCGGTACGGCCGTCACGCTGTTCTTCGGACTGCCTTCGATCAGGCGATCGGAATAAGTCATGTAGACCAACGCATTGCGCTTCGGATCGACCACCCGCACCACGTGCAGTTTCTTGAACACCAGCGACAGGCGCTCGGAAAACACGTCTTCCTGGGCCGGCAGTTTTTCCGTGAACTGGACGGTGTCGCCAACCTGGCGGCACGCGATCGACGCATCGCTGGTGTCTTCGGCAATACCGACCGTACCCTTGATGCCGCCGGTGCGTGCCCGCGAGACGTAGCAGGTCACGCCCTTGACCTTGGGATCGTCATAGCCTTCGACCACGATCCGGTCGTTCTTGCCGAGGAAACGGAAGACGGTGCTGACTTCACCGATCTGCTCGGCACCGGCCGGCAGAGGCGCCAGGACGCCGACGCTCAAGGCAACGACGGGAACAAGCAGGGACAGTGTACGCAAGGATGGCTCCGGAGAATGTGGCGAGTGGACTCCCATTCTAATGCGGATGGTCCGGGGTTGCGGCGCGCCGGCCACGTTGCGTTCAGCCTGGCCTTGCGCCGGCAAACACCTTGCCGTGGATCGCCGACAGGATCGCGTCGATGGCCGGATGCTTGACCTTGCGTTCGTTGGAGATCGCATAGAACTGCTCACGCACCTGGGCGATCGCACCGACCGGGTCGGCGCCGAACTGTTCCTTGACGTCGGTCGCCAGCACCGATGGCGCCGGGAACAATCCGAGGCCGTTGCCGCCGAAAGTATTGAGCAGGGCGTTGTCGTCGAATTCGCCGACCACGTCGGGACGGACGTCTTGGGTCTCGAACCATTGGTCAAGGCGACCGCGCATAGCGTTGTTGCGGGTCGGCAGGAGCAGCGGCGCGGCGTTCAGGCTCTGTGGAAAGCCGGCCCGGTATTTCCTGGCCAGCGCCGGCACGCCGAAGAGGGTGATTTCGCTTTCCCCCAGCAGATGGCTGAAGACCTTCAGGTTGGTCCCCGGTGGCACCGGCCGGTCGGTCAGCACCACATCGAGCTTGTGCACCGAGAGCGACCCGAGCAGCGACTCGAATCGGTCTTCGAAACACACCAGCTTGACCTGTTGCGGCAATTGCAGGGCGGCTTCCAGCAGGCGCGAGGCGATCAGCTTGGGCAGCGAGTCCGAGATGCCGACCGTCAGGCGCATGGACTGCGCGGTGTCGGCGTGGGTCAGCGCGTCCTGCATCTGTTCGGTCAGTGCGAATATCTGTTCGGCATAACCGAGCGCGATGCGACCGGCGTCGGTCAGGACCAGGCGCCGTCCCTGCGGCGCCAGCAGTACCCGTCCGACGGCCTGGTCGAGCAGGCCGAGTTGCGCGCTGATGGTCTGGATGGCCACGTCGAGCCGCTCGGCCGCGCGCGTGACGCTGCCCTCCTTGGCCACGACCCAGAAGTAATACAGGTGGCGCAGGTTCAGTCCGGTGGCTTTCATGCGGTCCTTTATCGAAGCCGATCGACACTTCGGTTTTTACGAATATATAGTCACATTATCTTCGCTTTTTAAAGAATTAGCATCCGGTTAGCATGTCGTGTGTCTCGAAGCACCGGCGATTGCGCCATGCGATGACGATGCAACTACACTTTTCAGGAGCCTCCATGAATGATCGTACCCAACTGCTGCGCAGCAGTGCGCAGTCCGCGACGACCGTAATCGACGGCGCCGCCCAGCGCGTCCTGCGCAATACTTACATGCTGCTGTCGGTGTGTCTCGGCTTCAGCGCGATCGTGGCCGCTGGCGCCGTCGCGCTGCGTCTGCCAGCGCCTGGGATCATCATCACGCTGGTCGGCTTCTACGGCTTGCTGTGGCTGATCCATCGCAATCGCGACAGCGGTACCGGGATTGCGCTGCTGTTTGCCATGACCGGCTTCATGGGCTACACCGTCGGCCCGCTGATCAGCAACACGCTGAACCTGCCGCATGGCGCCCAGACCGTGATGCTGGCGCTGGGCGGTACCGCTGCCACCTTCGCTGCCCTGTCTGCCTACGCATTGATCAGCAAGCGCGATATGAGTTTCATGGGCGGCTTCCTGATGGTCGGCATGATCGTGGCGATCCTGGCCAGCCTGGCCGGTCTGTTCCTGCAGATTCCGGCGCTGTCGCTGGCGATTTCGGCACTGGTGGTATTGCTGATGTCGGGCATGATCCTGTATGAAACCAGCAACATCGTGCACGGTGGCGAGACTAATTACGTGATGGCGACGCTGAGCCTGTTCGTATCGATCTTCAACCTCTTCACCAGCCTGTTGCAATTGCTGGGGTTCGCCAGCAAGGACTGAGCGTTGACCGCCACAGGACCGGCACGGCGTTCGCACCGTGCCGGTCCTGTGGCGCTTTTCCCGTTTTTCCCTACCGCGCCGATCTCGGGCGCCGTCTGAAAGTTTTTCATGATTGAACTCCTACTCGAGCCGCAAGTCTGGCTGGCATTCGCGACCCTGACGGCACTGGAACTGGTACTCGGTATTGACAACATCATTTTCATTTCCATCCTGGTCGACAAGCTGCCCGCCCGGCAGCGCGAACGGGCGCGTCGGATCGGTTTGTTTTTTGCCCTGTTCATGCGGGTCGGCCTGTTGCTGGGTCTGGCATGGATTGTCGGCCTGACCGCGCCGTTGTTCTCGGTACTAGGCCTGGCCGTCACGGGACGCATGCTGATCCTGGCCGCCGGCGGCGCTTTCCTGGTGTGGAAAAGCGTGGGTGAAATCCGCGGCCTGTTCGCCGGCGCCGACGACCACACGTCGGTCGGTCGCGGCGGGCACCTGGGTTTCGGCACGGCGATCCTGCAGATCACGGTGATCGACCTGGTGTTCTCGCTGGACTCGATCATCACGGCTGTCGGCATGGTCGATCAGGTACCGGTGATGATTGCAGCGGTTATTGTCTCGGTCGGCCTGATGATGGCGTTCGCTGGCGCCATCGGCAATTTTGTCTCCAGCCATCCGACCATCAAGATGCTGGCTCTGGCGTTCCTGGTCGTCGTCGGCGCCGTGTTGCTGGCCGAAGGCCTTGGTCAAGCGATTCCGAAAGGCTATGTCTACAGCGCGATGGCGTTCTCCCTGGCGGTCGAACTGTTGAACATTCGCCTGCGCCGCCGCTTGGCGCTGGCCGATGCATCGTCACCGGAACCGGCACGAACACCGGAGACGATGGGTCGAACCGCCAGCAGCGCGTAGACTGCAATAACCCGCCGTTGCAATAAGGAAGCAGCTTTATTGCAACTTACTTGCAAGACCCGGGTCAAACGGGCTTATCAAACTGACAAGGACCAATATGAAACTGGATATTTACAAGCGTGCGGAAACGGGTGGACATTTTTCTTATCTCGCCGTCCCTGAAGGCAAGGTCATTCCGAATGAAGTCACCAACATCGATTGGGAAGACGCCGAGCGCGGCCTCGACTTCGACGAACGCGAAGACGCTTTGCCAGCCTACTCGATCGACCAGCCGGCAAAACAGATCTCGGCAAAAGGCTATGCCATCACCAGCGTGCGCAACATCGGCCACGAAGAATAGCAACCGTCGACGCGATCGGCGGCGCCCTGCAAGATTGACGCTATGGCGTTACGATGGTGTCTGCCCGGGGGCCGCAACGCAACCATCGGCCCGGCCGAGCGCAACCGATCAACTGCCAGGAGAAAAACATGAGTGAACCGCAAAAAACCGTCCCGGCCATCAATTTTGGCATCGCCGAAGCAGACCGCATGAAGATCGTCGACGGCCTGTCGCACCTGTTGGCCGACACCTATACGCTGTACCTGAAGACCCACAATTTTCACTGGAACGTCACGGGTCCGATGTTCCAGACCCTGCACCTGATGTTCATGGGGCTCTACAACGAGCAGTGGCTGGCGGTCGACCTGCTGGCCGAACGCATCCGCGCACTGGGTGCGCCGGCGCCGGGCAGTTATGAACAGTTCGCGGCCCTGACTTCGATTTCGACAAGCCAAGGCTTGCCGAAAGCAATCGGGATGATTCGCGAACTGGTGGCAGGCCAGGAGACCGTGGCGCGCACTGCGCGGGCACTGTTCAGCGTCGCGGAAGCGGCCAACGATCAGCCGACCTGCGACCTGCTGACCCAGCGCATGCAGATCCACGAAAAAAATGCGTGGATGTTGCGTAGCTTGTTGGAAGACTGACGCATCGGACCGAGGTCTGAACGCGAACTGAAAGAGCCGGCGCGATGCGCCGGTTTTTTTCGACCTGGGCGCCGGGGCGCTGCGGTTGGCGCCGGCGCCGCACTGTAGACAATTTGTCGACACGAATCGATCCGCCTCCGGATTGTCAACCAACTTTCGTACGCCGGCCGCGCCATCGCCCGGCAAATGAGCCTTGCACATCCCTTGCGAAGAG
>JACMRD010000236.1 GCA_014376645.1 Herminiimonas sp.
AGCCGGCCTGACAATCAGGATGCGAGCAGCAAGCCGTGTGCCATGGAAAGCAAGGCCTGGCAGGCGTAATGACAGCTGTGCGGCTGGAAAAATCTGCATGCGATGCGTGTAAATTTTGCTTGAGCCGTGGGTGCCGATGCGGCGCGCCAGCACGATCGGACGCACTGCGGTCTCGTCGTGGCATTCGCCCGAACGGGAGGAAAACAGGCAGAAATTTGGGGGAAACGATTGAATCGAGTGGGGCGACCGACGGGGCTCGAACCCGCGACAACCAGAATCACAATCTGGGACTCTACCAACTGAGCTACAGCCGCCACTGAAAGACATTGCCTGGAAACCAACGCAGGAGACTGCGCTACAGGGCAAGCGACAAATTATACGAAATTGTGGGCTAGCTGGCAATTGAATTCAACGTCAGGGCGGTCAATCATACCCGAGCGGCGTTACCGCGACGCGCCAGTTCAGCAATCGCGCGAACGCCTGCTCCAGGTCCGCCGGCGGGCCACTGCTCAAGCCTGTCACGGTCGCCGGTGCGGCGCGATGGGCATTGCCCGTGGCATGCTGGCCTGCCACGCCGTCCACGGAAGGCCGCAGCAACCCGTGTTCGGCGAGCATGCGCGCGAGTTGCCGGGCGACCGCGGCGCCGGTATCGATGCAGCTCACATCGGTCCGGTTCCGGTTGACGAGGACGGTCTCGATCAGGGGCAGGGCAAAAGGATAGTGTGTGCAGCCCAGCACCAGCGTATCGGCGCCGCCTTCCAGCAGCGGCGCCACGAAGTCTTCCAGCAGCGCTAGCATGCCCGGGGCAGGCAACTCGCCGCGCTCGATGCAGTCCGCCAGCCCCGGGCAAGGCTGCGCCAGGAAGCGCACGCCGGTGGCCGCCGCGACGCTGTTCTGCAATGCCGCGAACCGGCTGCTGCCGAGTGTCGCCGCCGTCGCCAGCACGCCGACGATGCCGGTGCGCGATTGCGCTGCCGCCGGCTTCAGGCCGGGTTCGACACCGATTACGAGCAGGGAAGGGTAGTGCGTACGCAGTGCTGCGATCGCCACTGCGGTGGCAGTATTGCAGGCCACGACCAGCGCCTTGACACCGCGCTGCTGCAGCACCGCGCCGATCGCCAGAGCCCGCGCTGCGATGGCGGCCTCGGCAAGCCCGCCGTAGGGTGCATGCGCGGTATCGGCGACGTACACCAGGTGCTCGCGCGGCAGGCTGTCGCGGATGTGGCACAGCACCGACAGCCCGCCGACGCCGGAATCGAAAACGCCGATCGGCGCTTGCGCATCGATCGGCGACCGCGCGGCCCCGGGCGGCGCGAGTGGCACGGACGACATCAGGCAGTCGTCACCGCGATCTTGCTCACCGACGAGTCAGCGATCTTCTTCTGCCATTCGGCCGGGCCGGTGGTGTGGACCGAGGTGCCGTTCGAATCGACCGCCACCGTCACCGGCATGTCCTGGACGTCGAATTCATAAATCGCTTCCATGCCCAGGTCCGCAAAAGCGACCACGCGTGCCGTTTTGATCGCCTTGGACACCAGGTACGCGGCGCCGCCGACGGCCATCAGGTAAGCCGAACCATGCTTCTTGATCGACTCGATGGCGGCGGGACCGCGCTCGGCCTTGCCGATCATTGAGATCAGGCCTGTTTTTTCCAGCATCATGTCGGTGAACTTGTCCATCCGCGTCGCAGTGGTCGGGCCGGCCGGCCCGACCGCTTCATCGCGCACCGGGTCGACCGGGCCGACATAATAGATCACGCGGTTGGTGAAATCGACCGGCAGCGATTCGCCGGCGGCCAGCATGTCCTGGATGCGCTTGTGGGCAGCGTCGCGTCCGGTCAGCATCTTGCCGTTCAACAGAAGGGTCTGGCCCGGCCTCCAGGACGCGACTTCTTCGCGGGTCAGGGTGTCGAGGTTGACCGAAGTCGAGCGCTGGGTATCCGGTTGCCAGTGCACGTCCGGCCAGGTCGACAGAGATGGGGGCGTCAGATACGCGGCGCCGGAACCGTCGAGCACGAAGTGCGCATGGCGGGTGGCGGCACAGTTCGGGATCATCGCCACCGGCTTGGAGGCCGCGTGAGTCGGATGCATCATGATCTTCACGTCCAGCACCGTGGTCAGGCCGCCCAGGCCCTGGGCGCCGATGCCGAGCGCATTGATCTTGTCGCACAGTTCGATGCGCAATTCTTCGGTCTTGTTCTGCGGGCCGCGTAGCTTGAGATCATGCATGTCGATGTCTTCCATCAGCACCTGCTTGGCCATGAGCATGGCGCGTTCGGCGGTGCCGCCGATGCCGATGCCCAGCATGCCCGGCGGGCACCAACCGGCGCCCATGGTCGGCACCGTCTTCATGACCCAGTCGATCAGTGAATCGGAGGGATTGAGCATGACGAACTTCGATTTGTTTTCCGAGCCGCCGCCCTTGGCTGCGACCTGGACATCGACCTTGTCGCCAGGAACGAGCTCCATGTGCACCACCGCCGGCGTGTTGTCGCCGGTATTCTTGCGCGCGAACAGCGGATCGGCAACGATCGAGGCACGCAGCGTGTTGTCCGGATGGTTGTAGCCCTGGCGCACGCCTTGGTTGACCGCATCGGTGATCGAGCCGGTGAAATTTTTGAAGCACACTTCCATGCCGATCTTCAGGAAGACATTGACGATGCCGGTATCCTGGCAGATCGGCCGCTTGCCCTCGGCGCACATGCGGGAGTTGGTCAGGATCTGGGCAATCGCGTCCTTGGCCGCCGGACTTTGCTCCGCCTCATAGGCGCGCGCCAGATGGGCAATATAGTCGGCTGGATGGTAATAGCTGATGTACTGCAGCGCGGCGGCGATGGATTCGATCAGGTCTTCCTGCTTGATGATGGTCATGGCGGTCTCGTGAAGTGTGCTTGGAGTGTTTGTGGAGCGCGCGTGAAGTTTGTGTAATCGCGGCGTGAAGCTCAGTGACTGCCCGGCGGATGGGTATTGCGCGCCTGTGTGTCGCTCATGATCCGGTCGCAATAGGCGATGGCCAGGGCAGATGCCAGGAACGTGATGTGAATGCCGGTCTGCGCCATGAGCGTCTTGACGTCGTAGGCGTTGGCATTGATGAACGTCTTGAGCAAGTGAATCGATGAGATCCCGATGATTGCCATGGCCAGCTTGACCTTCAGCACCGAGGCATTGACATGCGATAGCCACTCCGGCTGATCGGGATGGCTTGCCAGGTTCATGCGCGACACAAAGGTCTCGTAGCCGCCGACGATGACCATGATCAGCAAATTGGAAATCATGACCACGTCGATCAGGCCCAGCACCACCAGCATGATGGTGCTCTCGGTTAGCTTGGTCGGCTTGGCGGTACCGTCGATGCTGACCGCATCGAGAATGTGCTGCAGCGCCGCCGGGTTGCCCATGGCCGCGCCGATCAGGTCGGACAGCTCCAGATAGAAGTGATATACATACACGCATTGCGCCAGGATCAAGCCCAGGTACAACGGCAATTGCAACCAGCGCGCCATGAAGATGAAGCGTGGCAGGGGCCTGATGATGGTGACCGGCTTGGCGCCGATCGGCGGTCGAGGTGCGCTCATGGAGTGGATGATCCGGGTCGGCAGAGAAAATGCGTATTTTACACGGGCCGCCGGGACCGAAGCACGAAGCACGGCATGCAACGCAGGCACGCCCCGCATCTCCGGAAGAAGGCTGCGTTAAAGCATGA
This sequence comes from Herminiimonas sp., assembly GCA_014376645.1. Classification (GTDB taxonomy): domain Bacteria; phylum Pseudomonadota; class Gammaproteobacteria; order Burkholderiales; family Burkholderiaceae_D; genus JANXSS01. Next base: position 3,703 of record JACMRD010000236.1, read on the forward strand.
TCGTTCGTTAATTTCGTCTAAAATCATCTGTAAGGACGTCGTAAGTCTGGCTGATTATCGTTGCGCCAATTCAAAGCAGTCCTTTTAAAAAAGCAGGAGACAAGCATGGCCGAGATCGAAACCATCAAGCACGAAACCCGCATCTTCAATCCCCCCGCAGCGTTTGCCGCCAGCGCCACGATATCCGGGATGGATGCCTACCTTGCGCTATGCGCCGAAGCCGAGCACGACTACGACGGCTTCTGGTCGCGCCTGGCGCGCGAGAACCTGGCCTGGCACAAGCCGTTCACCAAGGTGCTGGATGAAACCCAGGCGCCCTTCTACAAATGGTTCGAGGACGGCCTGCTCAACGTCTCCTACAACTGCCTCGACGTCAATCTGACCAACGGCAACGCCAACAAGACCGCGGTCATCTTCGAAGCCGACGGCGGCGACGTCACCCGGCTGACCTATACCGAACTGCATGCGAAGGTCTGCCAGTTCGCTAACGGCCTGAAGTCGCTCGGCATCAAGAAGGGCGACCGGGTCGTGATCTACATGCCGATGTCGGTCGAAGGCGTGGTCGCCATGCAGGCCTGCGCCCGCATCGGCGCGACCCACTCGGTGGTCTTCGGCGGCTTCTCCGCCAAGTCGCTACAGGAGCGCATCATCGACGCCGGCGCCGTGGCCGTCATCACCGCCGATCAGCAGGTCCGTGGCGGCAAGCACCTGCCGTTGAAAGCCATTGTCGACGAGGCCCTGGCGCTCGGTGGTTGCGACGCCGTCAAGAATGTCGTCATCTACAAACGTACCGGCGGCGCCATCAACATCGTCGACGGACGCGACCTGTGGATGGATGAACTCAGCGCCAGCCAGAGCGTCGTGTGCGAGCCGGAATGGGTCAGCGCCGAGCATCCGCTGTTTATCCTCTACACCTCCGGTTCGACCGGAACGCCCAAGGGCGTGCAACACTCTTCCGGCGGCTACCTGCTGTGGGCGGCGCTGACCATGAAGTGGTCCTTCGACATCAAGCCCGACGACATTTTCTGGTGTACTGCCGACATCGGCTGGGTCACTGGTCACAGCTACATCGCCTACGGTCCACTGTGCGTGGGTGCGACCGAAATCATTTTCGAGGGTATCCCAACGTTCCCGAACGCCGGCCGTTTCTGGGAAATGATCGCCCGCCACAAGGTCACGATTTTCTACACTGCACCGACGGCGATCCGCTCGCTGATCAAGGCCGCCGATGCCGACGCCGCCATCCATCCGGACCGCTACGATCTGTCGAGCTTGCGCCTCTTGGGCTCGGTCGGCGAGCCGATCAATCCGGAAGCCTGGATGTGGTACCACAAAAATATCGGCCATGAAAAATGCCCGATCGTCGACACCTTCTGGCAGACCGAGACCGGCGGCCACATGATCACGCCGCTGCCGGGCGCGACACCGCTGGTACCGGGTTCCTGCACATTGCCGCTGCCGGGCATCATGGCCGCCATCGTCGACGAGACCGGGCACGACCTGCCGAACGGGCAGGGCGGCATCCTGGTCGTCAAGCGTCCGTGGCCGTCGATGATCCGCACGATCTGGAACGATCCCGAGCGCTTCAAGAAAAGCTATTTTCCGGAAGAGCTGGGTGGTAAGACCTACCTGGCGGGCGACGGCGCGATCCGCAACGAGGTCACCGGTTATTTCACGATCACCGGCCGCATCGACGACGTGCTGAACGTCTCCGGTCACCGCATGGGGACGATGGAAATCGAGTCGGCCCTGGTGGCGCATCCGATGGTGGCCGAAGCCGCAGTGGTCGGCAAGCCGGATGAGACGACCGGAGAATCGATCTGCGCCTTCGTGGTCTTGAAGCGCAGCCGCCCGGTGGGCGACGAAGGTCGCGCAATTGCCAAGGAATTGCGCGACTGGGTCGCCAAGGAAATCGGCCCGATCGCCAAGCCCAGGGAAATCCGCTTCGGCGACAACTTGCCGAAGACCCGCTCCGGCAAGATCATGCGCCGCCTGTTGCGCCTGCTGGCCAAGGGCGAAGCGATCACCCAGGACATCTCGACGCTGGAAAATCCGGCGATCCTGGAGCAGCTGAAGGAATCGCTGTAACCACCGAGCGTGCCCGGCTCTGTGAATTTTGCAGGGTCGGGTCGGAAAATGGCGAGGGAGCGTAAAGTTTTGCTATACTCTGCGCCTTCGTTGAAAACCGCCAGGTTGGCAGCGACATCAGGAGAGATGGATGAGTGGTTGAAGTCGCACGCCTGGAAAGCGTGTATAGGTTCATAGCCTATCCGGGGTTCGAATCCCCGTCTCTCCGCCA